>NZ_JBFADM010000014.1:0-151912 GCF_040641355.1 Streptomyces sp. NPDC020996 | reverse complement strand
AGCCGACGGGCGTCCCCGAGCCCCCGCCCCGGTCCGGCGACCGCCGGTGCCGAACGCCCCGGCCCGGCGACCGCCGCGGCCGGACGCCCAGGTCCCGCGACCGCCGGCGCCGAACGCCCCGCCCCGGCGACCGCCGGCGCCGAGACGCCGTTCCTGGAACTGCTGGCCAGGGGCGCCTCCGCCGACGCCTACGAGCAGCCGGTGCTGCTCGCCCGCGCCGAGGGGCGTCCCGCGGAGACGGTCGCCGCGCTCGAGCACGCCAAGCTGCTCGCCCTGCGGGTGCGCGCGGAGCTGGAGGGCCGGCGCCGGCGGGAGGCGGAGCTGTCGGCGCTCTTCGAGACCGCCCACGACCTGGCCGGCCTGCGCGACCTGGACGCCGTGCTGCGGGCGATCGTGCAGCGCGCCCGCTCCCTGCTGGGCACGGACGTCGCCTACCTGAGCCTGAACGACCCGGCGCGGGGCGACACCTACATGCGGGTGACCGAGGGCTCGGTCGCCGCCCGCTTCCAGCAGTTGCGGCTGGGCATGGGGGAGGGGCTCGGCGGCCTGGTGGCCCAGACCGCCCGCCCCTACGTCACCGACGACTACTTCAAGGACGCCCGCTTCCAGCACACCCACTCCATAGACGCGGGCGTGCGCGACGAGGGCCTGGTCGCCATCCTCGGCGTGCCGCTGATGCTGGGGCACCACGTCATCGGCGTCCTGTTCGCCGCCGACCGGCGGGCCCGGGTCTTCGAGCGGGAGCAGATCGCGCTGCTGGGCTCGTTCGCCGCGCTCGCCGCCGCCGCCATCGACACCGCGAACCTGCTGACCGAGACCCGCTCCGCCCTCGCCGGGCTGGAGCGGGCCAACGAGATCATCCGGGACCGCAGCGCGGTCATCGAGCGCGCCTCCGACGTCCACGACCGGCTCGCCGAACTCGTCCTGCGCGGCGGAGGGGTCCACGACGTGGCCGCGGCCGTCGCCGAGGTCCTCGACGGCACGGTCGAGTTCGCCGAGGCCGCCGCGGCCCCGGCCGCCGCCCTGGCGGCGTCCCGCGCGGAGGGCCACGCCGTACGGCACCGGGACGACTGGATCGCCGCCGTCGCCGCGGGCGGCGAGCTGCTCGGCGCGCTCGTCCTGCGCGGCCACCCCCGCCTCGACCCCGTCGACCAGCGCACGCTGGAGCGCGCCGCGATGGTCACCTCGCTGCTGCTGCTGGCCAGACGGTCGGCCGCCGAGGCCGAACAGCGCGTGCGGGGCGAGTTGCTGGACGACCTGCTGGACGCCCGCGACCGGGACCCCCGCCTGCTGCGCGACCGCGCCTCCCGGCTGCGCGCCGACCTCGACGCCGTGCACGTCGTCCTCGCCGCCCGCCTCGACGTCGTCACCGCGGACGCCGACCAGGCGGCGGACGCCCGGCGGCGCCTGTGGTCCGCCGCCTCGCACCTCGCCGCGACCCGCCACGGCCTCGCCGCCGCACGCGACGGCGGGACCGTCCTGCTGCTGCCGCTCACCTCCGGCGCCACCGCCACCGACCTGGCCCGCCGCACCGCCCGCGACCTGGGCACGGCGGTCAACGAGGCGGTCACCGTCGGCGCCTCCGCGCCGGTCGGGGACCTGGCCGGCCGCCCCGACATCGTGGCCGCGGCCTACGAGGAGGCGCGCCGCTGCCTGGACGCCCTGGCGCTGCTGGGCCGCTCCGGCGACGGCGCCGCAGCCGAGGACTTCGGCTTCCTCGGCCTGCTGCTCGCCGGGGACCGGGACATCGCCGGCTTCGTCGAGCGCACCATCGGGCAGGTCATGGCGTACGACGCGCGCCGTGGCACCGACCTGGTCCGCACCCTGGACGCGTACTTCGCCTGCGGGATGAGCCCCGCCCGCACCAAGGACGACCTGCACGTCCACGTCAACACCGTCGCCCAGCGCCTGGAGCGGGTCGGCCGCCTGCTCGGCGCCGACTGGCAGAGCCCCGCCCGCGCCCTGGAGATCCAGCTCGCCCTGCGGCTGCACCGGCTGTCCGCGCCCGAACGGGGCTGACCCCCGCACGCACATCGCGTACGAGGGCCGGTACCCGGAGGATCACACCGTGCGCGAGCCCTCCGCCGCCCGCGCCGTGGCCTGCTCCTCGCCGGCCGGGGAGGCCACGTCGGCCAGGTCCCGGTGACGCGTCTCCCGCGCCACACCCACGGCGACGAGCGTGAGCACGGACGCGGCGATGACGTACAGGGCGATCGGGGTCGAGCTGTCGTAGTCGGCCAGCAGCGCGGTCGCGATCAGCGGGGCCGGGGCGCCCGCCGCGACCGAGGCGAACTGGGCGCCGATGGAGGCGCCGGAGTAGCGCATCCGGGTCGCGAACATCTCGGAGAAGAACGCGGCCTGCGGCGCGTACATCGCGCCGTGCAGCACCAGGCCCACGGTCACGGCGAGGACCAGGCTGCCGAAGCTCGCGGTGTCGACGAGCGCGAAGAACGGGAACATCCACAGCCCGACACCGGCCGCGCCCAGCAGGTACACCGGACGCCGTCCCACCCGGTCCGACAGCGCGCCCCAGGCGGGGATGACCGCGAAGTGCACGGCCGACGCGATCAGCACGGCGTTGAGCGCGGTCTGCTTGGAGACGCCGGCGGACGTCGTCGCGTACACGAGGATGAACGCGGTGATGACGTAGTAGCTGATGTTCTCCGCCATCCGTGCGCCCATCGCCACCAGCACGTCACGCCAGTGGTGGCGCAGCACGGACACCAGCGGCAGCTTCTCCGGCTCCGCGTCGCGGGCCGCCCTGCGGGCCTCGGCGTGCGCCAGCGCCTCCTTGAAGACGGGCGACTCGTCGACGGACAGCCGGATCCACAGACCGACGATCACCAGCACGCCGGAGAGCAGGAACGGGATCCGCCAGCCCCACGAGACGAAGGCGTCGTCCGACAACAGGGCCGTCAGCGCGGACAGCACGCCCGTCGCGAGCAGCTGCCCCGCGGGCGCGCCGGTCTGCGGCCACGAGGCCCAGAACCCGCGGCGCCGCGCGTCCCCGTGCTCGGACACCAGCAGCACCGCGCCGCCCCACTCGCCGCCGAGCGCGAAGCCCTGCACCAGGCGCAGCGTGGTCAGCAGCACCGGAGCGGCGGTCCCGACCGTCGCGTGCGTGGGCAGCAGACCGATCGCGCACGTCGCGCCGCCCATCAGCAGCAGGCTCAGCACCAGCAGCTTCTTGCGCCCGAGCCGGTCGCCGTAGTGCCCGAACACCAGGGCGCCCAGCGGGCGGGCGGCGAATCCGACGGCGTACGTCAGGAACGACAGCAGTGTGCCGACCAGCGGGTCGGAGTCCGGGAAGAACAGCTTGTTGAAGACGAGCGCCGCGGCGGAACCGTAGAGGAAGAAGTCGTACCACTCGATGGTGGTTCCGATCAGGCTCGCGGCGACGATGCGCTTGAGGTTGGTCGGCGTCGGTGGAGCGGATGTTGCGGAGGCCATGTGCGCCACTTCCTCGTGTGCGGTGGGGACGGGTACGTGTCGGCACACCGTAGGAAGACGCAGGTCACAGGCGTATGTGTGGGGACTACATAGTTCTTGGTGGTGGAGTGCGTGCGGCCACCATGGAGACAGCGTTCGCGCCTCCTCGGGACATACATGATCCTCGTCGGTCTCAGTGGTCACTGACATCCCTGGTGTCACTTGGGTGTCACTTTCTTGTTATCTTTTGATCATGTCGTATGGATGAACTGGCCGCAGAGTGGCGTGAGTTGGCGAATGATGAAAGTGCGGTGAGTGGCATGGCTGAATCGGCTGAGGTGGCGGCGTTACCGGCGCCGATCGACACGCTGCTCGCCGCCGCCGTCGCCCGGCGCTTCTACCTGGAGCAGCGGTCGAAGGTGGAGATCGCCAAGGAGTTCGGCATCAGCCGGTTCAAGGTGGCCCGCCTCCTCGACGCGGCGGTGGCCCACGACATCGTGCGGATCGACATCACGGTCCCGGCCGAGATCGACGTCCCGCTGGGACGGGCGCTGGCCGAGCGGTTCGGCCTCCGCCACGGCATCGTTGTCACTTTGGAGCGGAACGAGGGCGGTACGGCGTCCCCCGCGGACCAGCGCCAGAGCGGCCGCTGGCTCGGCACGGCGGCGGCCCGGCTGCTCTCGGAGATCGCCGAGGAGGGTGACGTCCTCGGGCTGGACGGCAGCCAGGCGGTGGACGCGCTGAGCGAGGCGGTCACCCGGCTGCCGCTCTGCGACGTGGTCCAGTTGACCGGGGTGCACGGACGGGACCTCGCCCGCGACGCCGCGATCACCGCGGTCCACCGTATGGCGGCGGCGGGAGGCGGCAGGGCGTTCCCGCTCCACACGCCGTTCCTCCTGCCCGACGCGGCGACGGCCGCCGTCCTGCGCAGCCAGCCCGCCACCGCCGAGACGCTGGACCGGTTCGGCCGGGTCACCAAGGCCGTCGTCGGCATCGGCGCGTGGGATGCCCCGCACTCCCCGGTGTACGGCGCGATGTCCGAGCGGGAGCGGGAGACGCTGCGGGCGGCGGGAGCGCGCGCCGAGGTGGCCGGCCACGTCCTGGACGCCGCCGGCCGGCTGATGCCCACCGAGGTGAACGCCCGCACGATCGCGGTCGGTGCCGCCGGACTCCGCGGCATCCGGGAGTTGATCGGTGTCACGGCCGGTGGACGCGGCACCGGAGCGGTCCGCGCCGTACTGAGGTCCGGACTGCTCACCGGAGTCGTCACGGACGCCGCTACCGCGCGCCGCCTCCTCCGGCACGACGACCCGGACGACACGGTACGGACCGCGGTGGCGCCCCGATTCACCGAATGAGGACAGCGATGAGCCAGCAGGACGAGGCGCTTCCGCCCGTTCCGGACGACATACGTGAGGCGGGCCGCCTGGCCCCGGACCACTGGCTGGGGGTGGTCGACCCGATGTGGTCCGGAGCGGGGAGGCCCCCGGAGTGGGCCATGACCGGACGGTGGCGGTCCGGCCTCGACGGCGAGATCGTCGAATGGCAGGAAAACCCCGCATACCGGCTTTCCCCGCGTGCGCTCGGCTGGCCCGAACCGGAGGACGAGGTGGACCGCGCCGTCCAGTTCGCGTCGACCGGATACGGGCCCGGCGAGGCGGTGCCGGCCGCGCTGGTGGGGCGCGAGGTGGCCGTGCTGACGGCGCCGGGCGGCGGCCTGCTCAGTGCCGCGGCGCCGGACGGGACGCCGGTGGTGCCGGTGTTCACCTCGTCGGTGTTCCTGCACACCACCGGGCGCTTCGCCTTCGAGCTGGTCGGTGTGGAGGACCTTCTGAAGCGCGTTCCCGAAGGGCACGTGCTGTATCTGAACCCCTCGGCCGCGGTGAGCATGCTGCTGGACCCGGACGCGGTACGCGACGCGGTCCGGGACCGTACGGGGGAGCGGCCGCCCGCCGCCGCGCCCGCGGGCCCCACCGCGCGGGTTGTGACCGAGGCCGTTCACCCGGTCCGGGGGGCGGACGCGTGAGGCGCTGGTCTTCCGTGGTGCCGGGCCGGGGACGCAGGTCCGGCTCCGGTACCGGCCGACGGGGCACGGAACTCCCGGCCGACGGCGCGAACGGCACCGGAAACCGGGGCGTCGGCGGCCCGCCCGTCGAGGACATCGACGGCGTGCTGCTCGTGCGCTCGGTCGAGGACGACTCGTTCCCCTTGGAGGTGGTGGCCGAAGTAGCGGGCGCCGTAGGCAGGGAGAAGGACGTCGTCACGGTGATCGTGGGCTCCGCCGGGGGCGGGGCACCCGACGCCGACCTCTGGGCACGGCTGGGCGCGCTGCTGGACTCCCTCCGCGCGCGGGGCGCCGGGCGGGTCCGGCTCGTCATGTCCGGCGCCGGTGACGACCGGCCGGAGCAGCCCTGCGTCGCCCGCCGGATCGCGGACGCCTGGGAACTGGAGGTGACGGCTCCGGACGGGGCCGTCCTGATCACGCCCGGGGGCGCGCTCTTCGTCCACGGCGACTCCCGCCCCGGGTGCGGCTGGTGGCGGTTCGCGCCCGGTGCGAAGCCCCGGAAGCTGGGCAGGCGTGCCCCGGCGCCCGCCTGGGAGGAGGCGCTGGGCGCGGTGCCCGAGCGCACCGGTGGCTGTGTCGTGGACCGTGTGCCGGCGGGCGTGGTGATCCGCCCGGCTCAGGCACCGGGCCCGGCCCCCGACGACCTGTGCTACTCCGTGCCCGTCGACTTCGAGCGCCTCACGGTACTGGTCGGCGCCCCGCAGGCGGATGACGTCGCCGCCGGCGAGGTCGCCGCCGTCCTCGCCGGGCTGCCGGAGGCGCAGCGTGCCCGCGCCCGGCTCGCGCCCGGCGGCCGGCGCGATCTGCTGCGGCTCGGGCAGTCGGTCGCCGACCTGCTGGCCACCGAGGTGGAGGTTCTCACCGGCCTGCCCCTGCTGGACGACCACGCACCGCCCGGAACACCTCCCCGGCCCACGCTGGTCGGGCTGGACGGCAGGCCGAGCTGGCGGCCGTTCGTCCCGTCGGTGATCTGCGGGCCGGTCGACTCGAACGGGCGGGCCCCGGTACCCCGGCCGACGGCGGTGCACCCGCCCGACTGGCTGCTCGGCGGCGGCGAACGGGGGACGATACGGCTGACGGACCGCTGGCAGGCGACGGTGACCCGGGCCGGTCTCGCCCTGTGGGCACAGGACGGCCCCCGTCCCGGGCCGCTCGGACCGGCCGTCGACCCGGAGGCGTGCGCCATCGAGCTGGGCATGCCGGGACAGCCGTTGGACGGCTCTCTGCTGCCTGCGCTGTCCCGCCTCCTGCACGGCCTCGGGACCGATATCCGGTCCCGCACCACCTTGCTGGTCCGCGGCAGACTCCTGGCGGGCGACGGCGCCCTGCGCCGTCTGGCCGCCGAACACGGCGTACCGAACATCCGCTACGTCACCACCGGCCGGCCCCCGAGCCCCGGCGCGGCGGCCGGCCGGCCGGTCGCGACCGCGCAGCCCGGACGGGTCTCACGGTCCAGCGGCATGCCGCCGCACGAGTCCGGTACGGCAGTTGCCCTCCCGACCGCGGGGCCCGGGGTGCCGCCGCCCGCGCCTGCCGCGCGCCCGGATGCCCTTCAGGGCGGCGGGGCCGCCGAAGTGAGGGGTGTTGCCGACGGGTCTCCGGTGGCCGGGCCCGTTGCGCCCCCGGGTCCCCGCGTCGCGGACGGGGGTGCTCCCGGCCGGCCCGTCGCCGGTGCCGGGGTACCTGTGCCGCCGGTGTCCCTTCGGGGGGGTGGGCCGGTTCCCGCGCCCGATTCCCTCCTGGCCGGCGGGGCCGCCGAAGCCGATGCGGATGCCGCCGGCCCCGCGGGCGCGGTGGGTGCGCCCCCGGGGCCTCCTCCCAAGGCTGCCGAGCCCGGGGAGGCCGAGGCCGGGGCGGTCGTGTCCGGGGAGGCCGAGGCCGGAGAGACGGGCCCCGGGGCGGTCGTGTCCGGGGAGGCCGAGGCCGGGGAAACGGAGCCCGGGGCGGCCGTGCCCACCGCGTCCTCGGAGCCCCGTCCGCAGGCGCGGCTCGCTGAAGGAGCCGCGCCCGTCGCGTCTTCGGAGACCGGGGCCGATGTCGGGAGCAGGCAGCTGGCTTCCGCTCCCGCGGCGTCGCCGGACGCCGGAGCCGGTCCGGGAGCCTCGCGGCCCCGGTCGGCGGTCGCCTCCTCGGATGGGGTGCGCGCCGGGGCCGATGGCGGACCGGGCGTCGGCGGGCCTGGCGGACCGGGCGTCGGCGGGGCCGGCGGGGCGGGGCGCGCCGTTGGTGAGGGAGACGGTCCAGGGCCGGACGGTGGCCGGGCCGTGCGACCCGAGCCGGTGAACAGACCGCAGCGGCAGGCCGCCGAACCGCCCGCCCCGCACCGTGCCGTCCTCCCGTTCCTGCCCGGGCACGTCAGCGGGGCCGCGGAGCGTGCCGCGTTCAGGGACCTCGCCGCCGGTTCCTGGGAGGGGCACGCTGCCGCGGTGTCCCGGGTGCTCACCCGGATGCCCGCGCTGCGCGGTCACGAACTGGAGGCGGCGCGGACCGACCTCATCGCCGCGCACGCCTACCTCACCGCCGAAGAGGGGCCGCTGCACCACCGGGCGTTGATCCGGGACCTGCACACCGGCGAGGGGCGCCTGCTGCCCTACGCCGGCTGCCTGGCGTCCGGTCTGCGCAGGCTGCCCTCCTACCGGGGTGTGGCGCTGCGCGGCGGAGACGCGGACGGCCCCGAACCGGCGGTCGGTACGCTGCTGCACGATCCGGCGCCGGTCAGCGCCCTGGCAGGGGCATCGGCGCTCCCGGCCGGAGCCCCCGGGCGCTATGCGATCTGGTCCGTCACCGGACGCAAGGTGCGACAACTGCTCGACCGGCCGGGCGGCTCCACGGAGACGTACGAAGAGATCGTCTTCGTGCCGGGGACCGGCTTCCGCGTACTGGGGGTGCGGACCGCGCCCGAGGGCCCGTCCGTCGTGCTGCTGCGCGAGCTCCCCGGGAACGCGACCGCCTACATGGACGGGTCGGAGGAACTGAGCGGGCTGGACCTCAGGGCCCTCGCGCACCTTGAAGAGGCACTCGCCAAGGGCTTCCGCGCCGGCGACGTCCCGCAGTGGCCGGAACGCTGTTCCGGGCCCGTCGGCCAGGACGGATAGCGAGCGGGTACCGCATCGCGCGCACGCCCACCTGTCACTCCACAGTCCGTACAGATCGAGGAGAACGATGGCAAGTCAGAACAAGCCTCCCACTTCCGAGAGGCCCGACGGCAGGGGCGGTTCGTCCGTGCGCAGAGCCGTCTCCCTGGGGTCGGCGGCGGCCGACCCCGGCCCGATGCTGGCACCGGCCGCGCGGCGTACGGCCGCACCGGAGCCGGGTCAGGACGGGGCCGAGGGAGCGGAGAGGGCGCGCTCGGCCCCGATGACCCCGGACACCGCCGAGAGCGAGGCCGCCCCCGAGGCGCCCGCCGCCATCGGGGAACCGGCCGCGACGGCCGGCGCGTCGGTCGCGTCCGCTTCGCAGGAGCGGCCGGAAGCGGAAAGCGAGAGCTTCGCCGGCCCGGCCACCGCGGTCCGGGCCGTCGCGGAGGCCGAGGCCCGCGGCCTCGGCGGAACCGCCGCGGACGGTGCCGGTGCGGACGATGCCGGTGCGGACGGACCGCCGTCCGGGAACCCGAAGAAGCCTCTGCTCGCCGCCGCCGGCATCGCCGGCGTCGTCCTCCTCGCGGTGCCGCTGCTGATCTGGGCCACGGACGGCTCGCGGCAGAAGAAGGACCACGTGGCGGTGGCCGACGGGTCCGACACGCTGCTCGAAGAAGATCCCCTGGAATTCCCGAAGGGCGACTACTCCCCGGCGGAGCCGACACCGCGGCCGTCGACCGGGAAGCCGTCCGCCAAGCCGAGCCCGGCTGCCCACAAGGCGGAGACGGCGCCGAGTTCGGCCCCGGCGAGCAAGCCGGCCGAGACGCCGAAGAAGGCGGCGGCGAACCCGGTGAAGGAGAACAAGGCGCCCAAGCTTCCGCCGAACACCGCCGCCTACGCCGTGCAGCGGCTGGCCGCCTCGAACCCCGGCCGGCACATCTGCTACCGGGTTCACATGAAGAGCGTGGGCTGGACCGACCCCGTGTGCGACGGGGCCACCGCGGGCCAGGAGGGCAAGGGACATCCCATCACGGCCATCAACGTCGCGGTGGCTGACGCGAAGAAGGTGAACGGCAACGAGTTCGTCCAGAAGGACGGCTGGACGACCGGGTGGTCGGGCGCGGTCGACGGGACGGACCTGGTCCTGGGAAGCGCCGCCTCGAACGCGCCGAACCTCAGCGGCTTCACCATCGGCGTCGACTCGGGCACCGCCTGCCAGAACCACAAACTCGGCGGGCACGGCTGGGGCGGCCTGGCGTGCGAGTCCTCCCAGGGCTGGATCTTCGGCGGGTCGACGGAGCCGCAGTACTGGCTGGAGGCCGTCAGGTTCACCGTCTGAGGGCGCGGCAGCGCGGCGAACGCCCGCCGGCGTCAAGACCGGCGGGCGTTCGCCTTCAGGCGGTCACAGGGCGGCCTCCCGTCGCAGTGCCGACGGCAGATCCTCCGGCAGCAGCGTGGTGAGGTCGGCGAGGCTGGGCGAACTCACCCCGCCCAGCCGGCGGGCCTGGCTCGTCATCATCGTCTCCAGCAGACGCCGGGCGAGCCGCGCGTTGCCGAAGGACCGGTCGCGCGGGATGGCGTCCACATGGGCGCGCAGCGCGGCGACGGTCGCTTCTGTGCACTCGTATCCGAGGGCCGCGGCGTGCCGGGACACGATGGTGACCAGCTCGTCCGTGCTGTAGTCCTCGAACGTCACGAACTTGGAGAACCGGGACGTCAGGCCGGGGTTGGAGGCGAGGAAGCGCTCCATCTCCTCGGTGTATCCGGCGACGACGACCACGATCTCGTCGCGGTGGTCCTCCATCAGTTTCAGCAGGGTGTCGACGGCTTCGCGGCCGAAGTCGTTCGACGAGCCCTCGGGGGTGAGGGTGTAGGCCTCGTCGATGAACAGCACCCCGCCCAGCGCGCTGGTGAAGACGTCCTTGGTGCGCTGGGCGGTGTGGCCGACGTACTGGCCCACCAGGTCCGCCCGCGCCACCTCCACCAGGGAGTCACGGGGGAGCACCCCCAGCGAGTGCAGGAGCTTCGCGTACAGCCGGGCGACGGTGGTCTTGCCGGTGCCGGGCGGTCCGCTGAAGACCAGGTGGTTGCTGATCCGGGGGGCGGGCAGCCCCGCGGCGATCCGCTGCCGGGCATTGGTGAGCAGACTGACCAGGTCGGCGACCTCCCGCTTCACGGCGGCCAGCCCCACCATGGCGGTGAGTTCGGCCATCGGGTCGGAGGCGTCGCCGGTCTCCTGCGCCGTACCGCCGACGGCCGCCGCCTCGGCGTCGCCGACGTCCTGCGGCAGCAGCAGCGTCAGGTCGCTCTCCGCGGGGTCGGGCATGGCCGCGAGCCGGAGCGCCTGCCGGTCCACCATGTCCTCGAACACGGCGCGGGCCGCACGCCCGTTGCCGAAGGTCGCGTCGCGCGTCATCCGCTCGAAGCGCACGACGAGGGCCTCCCGGGTCAGCGGCCCGAGCTCGAACTGGTGCCGGTGGCAGAGGCTCTCGGTGATCGTCACCAGTTCGTCCACCGCGTAGTTGCCGAATTCGATGGTGCGGGTGAACCGGGAGGCGAGACCCGGGTTGGCGGTCAGGAACGACTCCATCTGCTCGGAGTAGCCGGCCGCCACCACGACCACGTCGTCGCGGTGGTCCTCCATGAGTTTCAGCAGGGTGTCGACGGCTTCGCGGCCGAAGTCGTTGGACGTTCCCTCGACGGTGAGGGTGTAGGCCTCGTCGATGAACAGCACCCCGCCCAGCGCGCTGGTGAACGCCTCGGTGGTCTTGATGGCCGTACCGCCGATGACCTGCGCGACGAGATCGGCGCGGGCGACCTCGACCAGGTGTCCGCTCCTGAGCACGCCCAGGTCGGCGAGGATGCTGCCGTAGAGGCGGGCGACGGTGGTCTTGCCGGTGCCGGGCGGTCCGGCGAAGATCAGGTGCCGACTCATGGACGGGACCGGCATGCCGAGCCGGCGCCGGCGCTCCGCCAGCTGGTTCAGGTTGACCAGCGTGTTCACCTGGTGCTTGACGTTCTCCAGACCGACGAGCGCCTCCAGTTCGGCCAGCGGGCCCTCGGGCTCCGGCTCCCTGCCGGACCCGCCCGGAGCGCCGTCCTCGCCGGCCGTTCCGGCCGACTCGCCCCAGCTGTCCGGCAGGCCGTTGTCCGCGCTGGTCAGCAGTTCGACCGTGAGGCGCTCGCCGGCGCGGCTCTGACGCAGTCCCGCGCCGCGGTTGTCGCGCACGACGCACCGGGTGACGTCGACCGGTTCGGCGCTGTCGACCCGTACGCCGTCGCCGGTACTGCCGGTGATCTCGCAGGAGTCGAGGACGGCCCGGCCGCCGCGCGACACCTGGACGCCGTGGGCCCCCGAACCGTGCACCCGGACCCGCTCCAGGATGATCTCGGCGCCGTCCCCCACGCCGACCCCTGCCTCGGCGCTGTCGCCGATCTCGCAGTCCCGCAGGGTGCCCCGGCCGCGTTCGCCGACGAGGAGGCCCGAGCGGGCGGCGGAGCTCAGCACGGTGTCGCTGATCTCGGGAGCGGAGTCGTCGTCGATGCTCAGCGCGCAGCCGCCGGCGGACTCGACCTCGCAGCGCTCGAGCCGGCCGCGGCCGTCGTCGGTGAACTCGACGCCGTGGCCGCCCGCGCCGGTGATCCGGGCGTGACGCAGCAGCGGGTCGGCGGCGGAGCGCACCGAGATGCCGACGCCGGCCGCGTCCAGGACCTCCAGGCGTTCGAACTCGGCTCGGGAGTCGTCCGTGAGCTGCACCGCCCCGGCGGTGTCGGCGCAGTCGCTCACCACGGTGTCCCGCAGCAGGGGGGCGCTGCCCTCGACGACCCGTACGGCGGCCTCGGCGGAGCCGTGGAAGGAGCACTGCTCCAGGGTCCCGCGTGAGCGGTCCAGGACGAGCAGCCCGCTCTTCTTGGTACGCCGGGTGACACACCCGCGCAGCAGCGGGTCGGCTCCGCCGGAGATCACGATCCCGCTCTGGGAGACGGACTCGAACGACGTCTCCTCGATCTCCGGGCGGGACATGCTCGTCACCAGCAGGCCCACGGAGGCGTGGTGCACGGCGCACCGCAGCACCCGGGTCGAGCTGTGGCCCTCCAGGGCGATGGCGGGCTTGTCGGTGCCGGAGATGTCGCAGCCCTCCACGGTGCCCCGGGCCTCGCCGCTCGCCAGGACGCCGTTGGCCCGGGCGCCGCGGATGCGGCAGTCGCGGACCAGGGGTCCGGCGGTCTCGCCGATGACCACGGCGGAGGTGCCGAAGTTCTCGAACGTGCAGCCCTCGACGACGCTCTCGGACTCCGACGAGTCGACGAGCCCGGCGCCGCCGGGGTTGCTGATCCGGCAGCCGCGGGCGGCCAGTGAACCCTTGCCGCGAACCAGCAGCGCCGTCCATCCGGCGCCGGTCACGGTGCAGTCGTCGAGGGCGACCTGACCGGCCGGTACGTCCACGACCGCGGCCTCCTTGTCGCGGCCCTGGAGAGTCAGGGAGCTGATCATCACGGCGTCGGCCATGAGGGTGACGGCGGTGCCGTCCCGCGGGCAGAGTTCGACGGTGCCCGCCTCGCCCTCGCCGACGATCGTCACCCGGTGCCTGATGACGAGGTTCTCGGCGTAGCGGCCGGGACGGACCCGGATCACCGCCCCGGTACGGGCCTGGGACAGTGCCTCACCGATCGTCCGGAAGCCGTCCGACCGTTCCGGGCCAACCGTGAGTATGTGACGTGCCACGCCTCGAACCTCCTTGTGCTGTGCGGTAGTTGGCGTTGTGCGCCGTACATCTTGTGTGCATATCATGCGGCCTATGCGGAATATCATGAAAGGCCGGAGTGTGGGCCTCGTGCTGGCGGTCGCCGTGGCCCTGCCGGTCACGGGCGGGCCGGCCTTCGCCGTCCCCGTCGTCCCGGCCGCACCGTCGGGGAGCCCCGGTGCCGGCGATTCCGGGACCACGTTGCTGCCCCCGCTGCCCGTCCGGCTCGGCGAGGGCAACCCGTGTACCGGGGCCTCCGAGCAGACGGCCACCGGGGTGGCGTGGTCGCAGACGGCGCTCGGGCTGTCCCGGGCCCAGCGGATCTCCCGCGGCGGCGGGGTGACCGTCGCGGTGGTCGACACCGGGGTCGCCTCGGGCGTCCCCAGCTTGTCCGGCAGAGTGGAGGCCGTGGGCGGGGCGGACGCGGACTGCGTGGGCCACGGCACGTTCGCCGCCGGCCTGATCGCCGCCGCACCCGAGAAGGGCAGTGGCATCAGCGGGGCCGCCCCGCAGGCGCAGATCCTCGCCCTGTCCGGCACCGACGACCGCGGAGTGCCCTCCGTGGAACGCGTGGCCGCCGGCATACGGACGGCGGCGGACCGCGGTGCACAGGTCATCTACGTCGGCCAGGCCCTGCGCACCGGCAAGGCCGAACTCACCGCGGCGGTCGCTTACGCCACCCGGAAGGACGCGCTGGTCGTCGCCCCTGCCGCACCGGACGCGGTGCCCAGCGAGGAGAAGGGGCCCGACGGCGAGATGCCCGAGGGCCCGTACTGGCCGGCCGCCGTGCCCGCCGCGCTCGCCGTGGTGGACTTCGGCCCCGACGGCGCGCGGCAGGAGAACGCGCCCCCCGCCTACCGGCCCGACCTGTCCGCGCCCGGCAGCGCGATGGTCAGCGTCGGCCCCGGGGGCTCCGGCCACTACATCGGTTCCGGTGCCTCGCTGGCCGCGGCGGGCGTCGCCGGCGCCGCCGCTCTCGTACGCGCCTACCACCCCGACCTCACGGCGGCCGAGGTCGCCCGCCGCCTGCTGGACACCGCCTACCCGTCGGACGTGCCCCGCCTCGACCCGTACGCCGCCCTGTCCCTCGTCCAGGACCGCACCAGGCCCCCCGGACAGACCCCGGCCCCCGCGCAGATGCCGCACCCCACCGACCCCACCCCCCGCAACCGCTCCCTGGCGGTCGCGGCCGGCGGCCTGACCACGGTCCTCCTGCTCGCCGCCGCGGCCGCGGTCGTCCCCCGCGGCCGCACCCGCAACTGGCGCCCCCCGGCCGCCTCCTGAGGAGATCGCCACCGCGCCCGTCCCCGCCGGCCCGTCCGTCGCCGCCGCGATCCTCCGGCAGCCGTGCCTCCCCCGGCGCCTCAAGGGCGCGGGAGGCACCCCCAGGGCGGCACGGGCGGGCGATGGGGGTCCCCCCGCCCGAGCACGGCCGACAGCGGGGAAGGCACCCCGCGGGCGCCGGGCCGCGCAGCCGTCCCACGGCCCGCACCAACCCCGCGCACCCCGCGCACCCCGCGCACCCCGCGCACCCCGCGCACGCCGGTCCGCGCGATCACCGCCGACGGACCGTCGCACGGGGAGCCGGCCCGGACACGGAGACATCACAACGCGTCCTCCACAAGCCCCGTCTGCACCTGCAGGGTCTTACGGCGGGCGATCCGGATCGCCCGCCCCGGAATCAGCTCCCGCCCCTTCACACTCCCGAAGAGATACCCCTCGCTCGGCGGACACGACATCAGCAGACCCGGCGTGTTGACCTCCTGCAACCGGCGCAGCAACGCCTCGTTGAGCCCACGCCCCGCCCCCGCCGACGACCGCGCCACCACCAGGTGCAGCCCCACCTCGTGCCCCAGCGCCAGATGATCCAGCAACGGAGCGAACGGCTGCGCCGTCGGCCCGCTGCCCACCATGTCGTAGTCGTCGACCAGGATGAACAGCCGCGGCCCCTGCCACCAGTCGCACAGCCGCATCCGCGACGGAGCGATGTCCTCGCCGGGTACCCGCAGCCTGACCGCCCGCGCCGCCCCGTCCACCAGTTCCCGCAGCATGTCCAGGGACACGGCGTGCCCGAGCCGGTACGCCTCCGGAACGCTCTCCACCAGCTCCCGCCGGTAGTCCACCGTCATGATGCGCGCCTCGGCGGGCGTGTACCGCTCGGTGATGCCCCGCGCGACCAGCCGCAGCAGGTTCGTCTTGCCGCTCTCCGTGTCGCCCACCACGATCAGATGCGGGTTCTCGGTGAAGTCGTGCCACACCGGCGCCAGTTCGTTCTCGTCCAGGCCGATGGCGATCCGCAGACCGTTGTCCCCCTCCGGCTCCGGCAGCTCCTCCACCGGCAGCTTCGCCGGCAGCATCCGCACGCGCGGGGCGGTGGGCCCCGTCCAGTTCTCGCCGATCGCGGCGACCAGCCCGGCGACCCCGTCCGCGAGGTCGTCGGCGTCCTCGACCCCGTCGACGCGCGGCAGCGCCGACAGGTAGTGCAGCTTGTCCGAGGTCAGTCCCCGCCCCGCGCTGCGCGGGATCGTGGCTGCCTTGCGGGAGTCGATCTGCGAGTCCATCGGATCACCCATCCGCAGCTCCAGCCGGGTCCCGGTCTGGTCGCGCACCGAGGACGACAGCTCCACCCAGCGGGCGGTGGTGATCAGCAGGTGGACCCCGTAGTTGAGGCCGCGGGCGGCCAGCGCGTTGAAGGTGGGGATGTGCCGGTCGAAGTCCTGGCGCACGGTGGCCCAGCCGTCGATGGCCAGGAAGACGTCCCCGTGCGGCTCGTCCGGGAACTCTCCCGCCGCGCGCCGCTTGCGGTACGTGGCCATGGAGTCGATGCCGTGCTCCAGGAAGAACCGCTCACGCCTGGCGAGCAGCGTGGTGACCTCCGCGATCGTACGGCCCACCCGTTCGGTGTCCACCCGCGCCGCGACCCCGCTCATATGGGGCAGCTCGTCCAGCGCGGCCAGGGTGCCGCCGCCGAAGTCCAGGCAGTAGAACTGCACTTCGCGCGGCGTGTGGGTGAGGGCCAGCGCGGTGATGAGGGTCCGCAGCAGGGTGCTCTTGCCGCTCTGCGGGCCCCCGGCGATGGCCACGTGGCCGCCGGCCGCCGACAGGTCCACGGTCAGCAGATCACGTACCTGGTCGAAGGGACGGTCCACGACTCCCACCGGCACGGTGAGCCGTCCCCGCAGCGGCCAGTCGGCCGTGGTCAGGCCGTACCGCGGATCGGGTGCCAGCGGAGGCAGGATCTGGTCCAGGGTGGCCGGCCGGCCCAGCGGCGGCAGCCACACCTGGTGGGCGGGCGGCCCCGAACCGCGCAGCCGGTCGAGCGCCACCGACAGCAGCGTCTCCCCGTCGTCCCCCTCGCCCTCCGGCTCGTCGGGTCCGGCCGCCGTGTCCGGGCCGACGGGCGCGCGCGGCACCACCCACTCCGCCGTCCACGGCACCACCTGACGCGCCACCTGCGCCTGTACGACGGCCCTGCGCCGCCGGTACGGCCCCGAGACGTACGCGGCGCGGAACCGGGTCAGCGCGTCGACGCCGCTCTTGAGGAAACCGGCGCCCGGCTGCGCCGGCAGCTCGTACGCGTCCGGCACGCCGAGCACTCCCCGGCTCTCCATCGCGGAGAACGTCCGCAGACCGATCCGGTACGACAGATGGCTCTCCAGCTGGTGCATCCGGCCCTCGTCCAGCCGCTGCGAGGCGAGCAGCAGATGGACCCCGAGGCTGCGTCCGAGACGGCCGATCATCACGAACAGCTCCATGAAGTCGCGGTGCGAGGCCAGCAGTTCGCTGAACTCGTCGACCACCACGAACAGGCTGGGCAGCGGCTGCAGCGGCGCCCCGGACTGCCGGGCCTTCTCGTACTCCAGCGCGGAGGTGTAGTTCCCGGCGGCGCGCAGCAGCTCCTGCCGCCGGATCAGCTCCCCGTGCAGGGCGTCCTGCATCCGGGCGACCAGCGCCACCTCGTCGGCGAGGTTGGTGATGACCGCCGAGGTGTGCGGCAGTTCGTCGAGGCCGAGGAAGGTGGCGCCGCCCTTGAAGTCGACGAGGACGAAATTCAGCGTCTCGGAGGAGTTGGTCAGCGCCAGCGCCAGTACCAGCGTGCGCAGCAGCTCGCTCTTGCCGGAGCCGGTGGCCCCGATGAGCATGCCGTGCGGTCCCGTACCGCCCTGCGCGGACTCCTTGATGTCCAGCTCCACGGGCCTTCCGTCACCGCTCACCGCGATCGGCACCCGCAGCCGGGCACTGCCGGTCGACCGCTCCCACAGCGTGGCCGGGTCGTGCTGGTGCAGATCGGGGATGTTCAGCAGCGAGGTCAGCTCGACATCGTCGGCGAGCGGCCTGGAGTCGTCACCGCCCACACTCATCCGGTACGGCGCCAGCAGCCGGGCGAGCGCCGACGCGCCCACCGTGCCCAGCCGGTCGGGCCGGCCGAGCACCGTCGACTGCTCCTTGCGGTCGCGGTCGGTGCGCACCAGCGCCACCCCGTCGTCGTCCACCTCCAGGCGCAGCGTGGTCCGCCCCGGCTTCCATGTGAGCGCCCCGGTGAGGTCGAGCACCACCGCGTTGCGGAACCCGTGCCCGTCGAAGCGGTGTCCCGCCGGTACCGTGCAGCCGTCGACCACGACGACCGTGAACGGCTCCTCGCGTCCCGGGACCGCGTCGGGGTCGGCGCCCGGCCGCTCCAGGAACTCGGCGCCGAGCAGGTTCTCCAGCTCGGCGAAGTGCGAGGCGATCATGCGGGCCGGTCCGGCGCCGTCCTCCTCGTGCCGGTGCAGACTGTGCGGCAGCCACTTCGCCCACTCCCACTCCGAGCGCCGCTCGTCCGCGACGCACAGCGCGATCCACAGATCGTCGGGCGAGTGGAACACCGCCAACTGCGCCAGCAGCGCCCGTGCCTGAGCCCGTATCCGCTCCTCGTCCCCGCGGAACAGCACCTTCGACCAAGCCCGCAGATAGATCGCGATGGGCTGGTCCCGGACGGTGGAGTAGGCCCGGGTGAAGCTGCGCAGCGCGTGCGCCGACAGCGGCTCGAGGTCCTCGACGGGCTTGGTCGACAGCGGCGTCAGCTTCAGCGCCAGCCGCTGGTCGCCCACGCCCATCCGCACCTCGGCGAAGTCGTCGTCCGACGCGCGCCGTTCCCACAGCCGGGTGCTGCGCACCAGCGACGACAGCGCGTCGGGCTCGGGATGACGCCAGGCGAGGGCACGCTGCTGCTCCATGACGGACGCCCGCACCATGCGCCGGGTCTGCCGCAGGTACCGCAGGTAGTCGCGGCGCTCGCCCTTCATCCGCTGCTTGCGCTCGCCGTTGCGCCGCATGACCTGCCCCAGCATCATGCCCGCCGAAGCGATCACCATCACACCGAGCGCGATGTAGGTGAACCCCCCACTGGACCGGCTCGCCCCCGGCCGCATGAACATCAGCATCATGGACACCGACATCAGCGCCATCGGCAGATAGGTCCACACCGCGGAACTGTCCGGCACGACTTCGGGAAGCGTGGGCGGCTCCTGAAGACTCAGTTCCCCCGACGGCATTTCCGGTCCTTTGCGGCGGGCCGGCCGGCGGAACAGGATCACGCTCAACGAACGTCCTCCTCAATGATTTCGGAAGGAATTCCGGGGGGTACCCCACGGGAACGACGCGGGGTTTTTCCGTAAAGATTCAGAGTTCCGTGCGGCGGCGGCGGGAAGATGACCGCGGGGTGCCGTGACGCTGAACTCCCTGAGTGGTGTTGCGAAAAGCCCGGCGTACGGTCAAACTCGTCGGCGCATGCCCCGTCCGGCTTTTCCGTCGCGTTCGGCGACCGACCGGTGTGCCGCTGCCACCTTCCAGCCACCGAGTATCCCGTGGCCCCGCCAGAAAGTGTGAAACCCGAACCCATGACTGAGATTCAGGCGGCAAGCCTGTGCCGCGTCACCGTACGTGCTCCGGCCAGGACCGTCGACCTGGCCGTGCCCTCCGACGTCCCCGTCGCCGATCTGCTGCCCACGGTGATCGGCTACGGAGGGGACGACCTGGAGGAATCCGGCCTGGAGCACGGAGGTTGGGTGCTCCAACGCCTCGGCGGTCCACCGCTCGACCCCGAGAGTACCTTGGACTCCCTCGGGCTGCGGGACGGAGAGCAGCTTTACCTGCGGCCGCGCACCGAGGCGCTGCCCGAGGTGCACATCGACGACCTGGTCGACGGCATCGCCGAGGGGATGGGCCGCAGACCGCACGGCTGGAGCCCGGAGGCCGGCCGGCGGCTGCTGCGCGGGCTGGCCGCGGCCACCCTCGCGCTGGGCGTCGTGCTGCTGGCCTGGCCGGGAACCGCGGGCTGGATACGGGCGGTTGCCGCGGCGGCGGGCGGACTGCTGCTGATCGCCGGGGCGGGCGCCGCCTCCCGCGCCGTCGGGGACTCCGGAGCCGGCTCGGTGCTCGGCCTGATGGCGGCCCCCTACTTCGCCCTGGCGGGCTGGCTGCTGCCCGGCGGCCACCTCGGCGGCGCCGACGGCGAGGCCGTCCTCGGCGCACGGCTGCTGGCGGGGTCCGCGGCCGGCGGCGCGGGCGCGGTGCTCGCCCTGGCGGCGGTCGGCGTGAACCCGGCGCTGTTCGTCGGCGCGGCCTGTGTCGCGGCGGCCGGCGCGCTCGGTGCCGCCCTGATCACCCTGGGGCTGACGCCGGAACAGGCGGCCGGCATGGTGGCCGTCGTGGTGGTGCTGTTCGGCGGGTTCGTCCCGTCCCTGTCGTTCCGGCTGGCCGGTATGCGGATGCCGCCCCTGCCGACCAACGTCCGGCAGCTGCAGCAGGGCATCGAGCCGTACTCCAGCTCGGACGTCGACGCCCGGTCGGCGCTGGCGGACGGCTGGATGACCGCCCTCTACGGTGTCATCGGCCTGGTGTGCCTGCCCTGCCAGGCTGCGCTCATGGCCGAACCGGGGGTCGCCGGAGTCTTCACCGTGGTGGCCCTCTCCCTCCTCCTGCTGTTGCACAGCCGGGGGCTGGGCAACGTCTGGCAACGGCTGGCGCTGACCGTCGCCGGGGCCTGGGGCGTGGCCCTGCTGCTGTTCGTCTCCGCGCGCTCCCTCGCTCCGGTGGACCGGCTGACCCTGACGGCCGGCGTGATGGGGCTGGCCGCCGTGATCAGCATCGCCTCATGGACCGTGCCCGGACGACGGCTCGTCCCGTACTGGGGACGCGCGGCCGAGCTGCTGCACTCACTCGCCGCCATCAGCATCCTGCCGCTGACGCTCTGGTCGATGGGCGTCTACGGCCTGCTGCGCGGCATCAACGGCTGACCCGGGAGAACGGTGACATGCACAGCAAACGCGACCAAGTACAGGCGCACCTCTTCATCATGGGGCGGCTGGCCTCGGCCATGCTGCGCGACGAGCCGGATTCCCCGGAGAGCCCGCTGGGCCGGACCAACCGCGGCGCCGCCGCCGGCGTGATCGTCGCCGTCCTGGTGTGCGCCGGCGCCTTCGTCTTCGGCCTCATCCGGCCCGGCGGCAACGACTCGTGGCGCTCGGGGGAGAACCTGATCGTCGACAAGCAGACCGGCGCGCGCTTCCTGTACCTGGACGGGCGGCTGCGCCCGGTGCGCAACTACACGTCGGCCCGGCTGGTCACCGGCGGAGACATCGGCGTCACGTCGGTGGGCACGTCCTCGCTCGCCGGCACCTCGCACGGCACGCCCATCGGCATCCCCGGCGGGCCCGAGGCCCTGCCGGGAACGGGTGACCTGGACCGCGATCCGTGGCTGGTGTGTTCCGGCGTCCTGCCGCGGACGACGGGCGTCGTCACCGTGACCACGACGCTCGCGCTCGGCGCCGAAGCCCCGAAGGACGTGCCGGGCGGCAGACGGCTGGGCGCGGACGAGGGCCTGTTGGTCAGGGGCCCGGACGACGCCACGTATCTGCTCTGGCAGGGCAGCCGGCTGCGCCTGGACGAGCGGGCGAAGGCGGCCGAGGCGCTCGGGTACGGCGACATCACCCCGCGCCCCGTGTCGGCGGCGTTGCTCGACGCCTTCCCGCTGGGGCCCGATCTGGCGCCCGCCGACGTGCCCGGCCGCGGCGAGGAGGGTCCCGAACTGGCCGGGCGGAGCACCAGGATCGGGCAGCTGTTCCGGGTCGGCATACCCGGCTCGGCCGCCCGCTACCACCTGCTCACCCGGAAGGGTCTCGTCCCCCTGACCGACACCGCCGCCACCCTCCTGCTGGGCGACCCGCGCACGCGCGAGAAGGCGTACGGCGGTCAGGCCGCGACCGTGGCGACGCTCGGCGCGGACACCCTGGCGGCGCATCTCGCCCCGGACGCGCGGGACTCCGACTCGTGGGCGGCGAAGCTGCCCGCGAAGCCGCCGAAGGCGGTCACCGTCGCCACGGGCTCCGTGGCCTGCGCCGAGGTCGACTCCGCGCACTCCGGTGTGCGGGTGGGCGTTTCGCTGCTGCCCGAGGGTGCCCTGCCCGAGGCCGTGCAGGCGCCGGCGCCCGAGGCCGAGCCGGGCTGCCTGAAGGTCGACTCCATCGCGGTACGGGCCGGGAAGGGCGCGCTGGTCCGTGCGTTGAGCGCGAGCGGCAGCGCACTGGGCGACACCACGTACCTGGTGACGGACGAGGGGGTGAAGTACCGGCTGCTGTCCCAGGAGGCGGTGAAGGCGCTGGGCTACCAGGGCGTCGAGGCGCGGACGATGCCGTCCCCGATGCTGGCCATGCTGCCCAGCGGTCCGGACCTGACACCTGAGGCCGCGTCCAAGGGCGAGGCCCGTGTGACGCTGCGGTGCCCCGGGCAGTAGCGGGCGGGAGGGGGCGATCGGGCCCCACGGCGATCGTCCGGAAGGGAAATACTCGGCATCCGCGTGGTTACCTCACGTCGAGCCGCGCACCCGGCGGAGGCTCGTGGGCGGCGCCGATACCCGAATTTGTCCGATGGGATCCACCACGCCGCTCACTTGAGCGGCGTGAATTTCGGGCCATTGCTCAATTGAGCTTTCCGGAACGAGGCCCGGGTGTTCTGCGGATAATTGCCAAAGTAGTTGCGGGCTGCATAACATCTGGCCATCCCATGGCCTCGCGAGTCACTCGTGATCGCAGGGGCGCTCTGTCTGCCCGCAGGGTGACATGGGGGCCGCAGCCCGGTGAGTTCCGCCGAATAGGGAGTTTCCTCATGGCCATGCAGCAGTCCGAAGAGCGCGCGACCCGTAATGGGATCATGGCTCTGGAACAGGCCTTCTCCGGTGTTCAGCGTTGTCAGCAGGACGTGCAGTCCACGTCGCACACGCTGGCCTCGAATTACGGGGGCGTGGACGGCGGCAAGTACAAGAAGTTGCTGGAGCAGTGGGACGAGCACGTCGACACCATCCTGATCAACCTGGACCGGATGGTCGACGAGCTCAACGGCACCCTCCGGGAACACGGGATGGTGCAGGGATCCAGCAACGACGCGATCGACGCGGAGTACTCGCGCTCCACGACGGTCTTCGACGAGCTCAACGGAACCCACACGTCAGGGAACTGACCCCGGCACGCCGGCGCCAGACACCGGCTCCCCGAATATTCTCGCTATTCCGGTGAATCGAGGACTCTGAATGGACTTCTCCGACGGCTACATCTACGTCGACTACAACCACGCCGAAGGTGCGGCGGACGACATGGTCAGCCAGTCCCAGGCGATCATGAGCATTGTGTCCAACCTGGAGATGGAACTGGCCGAACTCAAGAACAGCTGGATCGGTGACGACAAGGACGTCTACAACGAGGTCCAGACGAAATGGGACAACGCTGTCCAGAACATCAAGAACCTGCTCGCCAACCACTCCGGCCTGCTCACCGAAATCTCCGCCAACTACCGGTACACGGAGCAGAACCTGTCGCAGCGGTGGGGCGACATCAGGATCGGCAGCCGCTGACGCCGGCCCGGTGACGGAAGGATGAGCGCATGGCCGTCACGGTCCTTGACAGCACATTCCTGAAGAATTTCATCAACAACCACATCGACGGCTTCCGCAAGGAGCTGGAGAACATCCTCAAGGACAGCCCGACCGCCGGGCCGGCGATCTCGTTCATCGCGGACAGCATCTCGACCACGACGATCGATGCCTCGAAGCCGCTTGTCGTCGGTCTCATGGCCGGACAGAACAGCGCCGCCGGCGGGGACGCCCTGAACAAGGTCATCCAGACGGGTGCGGGCGAGGTCGTGCGCATCCTGGAGGACCAGACGATCCTCTTCGAGGACCTGGAACAGGCGTTGTGGGACACGATCGACGAACTGGCCAAGGCGCAGGGCAAGAATCTCGAGCACATCACCGCAGACGATTTCATGGACCTCTTCGAGGACGTCGACAGCGATCTCGGCAACAAGGGTGCCACCCAAAAGGAAGAGTAGCGGATTTCGGCGATGGCCAACCCCGAGGACAACAACAACGACAACTGGAAAAAAGCAGTTGACATGCTCACCGGCTATGTCCTGCCGGAGCGGAAAACGTTGTTCGACGATCTGAAGGGCAACGACGGCATCCCGCTGATTCACGTCCGGCTGGACAAGGACGGCGGCCCGGAGTACTCGTCGGGTTTCCTGTCCCCGAGCGGCTGGAAGACGCACAACACCGACTACACCATCCCGTTCTACCGCCCCAGCGACGACTCCCAGGAGGTGTCCGCGGGGAGGAACCTCTACCGGTACCGCGCCTACATCACCTTTCTCGCGTCCGGCCAGGACTGGCCGCCGAGCGGGGACGACGTGATTCCGGACTACTCGAAGACGAGTGAGCGCCTGAAGGACAAGGGCGGCTGGAACAACGAGGGCGAGAAGCTCGACTGGAACACCAACGCGCTGGTCCGGTATGTCTACGGCTCCAAGGCCGCCCTCTCGCAACTCGTCATGTGGCCCTACACGACCCACGGTTTCGAGAACCGCGGCTACCCGGTGAACGACGCCGACTACGTCGACCTGCGCACCTTCACGGACACGGCCAAGGCCTTCGACCGGGTGGTCGCGTTCTTCGAGAACAGCGCGACCACCGTCGGCAAGTGGGACACCGAGGACATCGGTGAGGGCAGCGACTCCTGGGACGGCACGTCGGCCGCCATCTTCAAGGCGCTCATCCACAAACTGGCCCGGAACTACAAGGGGTACGCCGACCAGCTCAACGGCAAGGGCGAGGACACCGCGGTCACCATCGACGACGTGACCGTGACCTCCGGGCCGGCCCGGGCGCTGGCGGCGGCCCAGCACGTTCTCCTCGCCCAGGCGCAGAAGCTCTACGACGCCTGGGAGGCGTGGAAGGCCGAGAGCAATCCGCAGCGCTGGCTGTACGACATGCTGCAGAACGCCCGGCTGACCCTCTTCGACACTCAGTACGACAAGACGGACATCAACACGGTGTCCAGCGGAGGCCCGTACGCCTCGTACCACAACTACGTCGTGTCGACGGCCGGTTTCCGGAACGAGATCGTCATCGAGGGCAAGTCGTACGGCAAACCGAGCGACATGACCACGTGGAAGGCGATCGCCGACGAGGCGGTGCGCCGGTGGGAGCAGTCCGTGCAGGACTGGCTCAGTACGGCGGGTGCCGAAGCCATCGTCGAGATCCACAAGGCGTTCAAGGCAGCCGAGAAGGCGTTCGACACCAGCATCACCGACAGGGACGACCGTCCCCTCTCCGAGATCTCCGCCAAGGTGGAGGCCGACGCGGAGAAGAAGAAGGCGAAGGCCGAAGCGGCGGCCGCCAAGGCGGAGGCGGAGAAGGAGAAGGCCGAGGCCAAGGCGGAGGCGGAGAAGGAGAAGGCCGAGGCGAAGGCGGAGGCGGAGAAGGAGAAGGCCGAGGCGAAGGCCGAGCAGGAGAAGGAAAAGGCGGAGGCGAAGGCCGAGCAGGCGGCCGCGAAGGCGGAGGCGGAGAAGGAGAAGGCCGAGGCCAAGGCCGAGCAGGAGAAGGAAAAGGCGGAGGCGAAGGCCGAGCAGGCGGCCGCCAAGGCCGAGGCCGAGCAGGAGAAGGCGCAGGCGAAGGCCGAGCAGGAGAAGGAAAAGGCGGAGGCGAAGGCCGAGCAGGCGGCCGCCAAGGCCGAGGCCGAGCAGGAGAAGGCGCAGGCCAAGGCCGAGCAGGAGCAGGAGAAGGCCGACGCCAAGCAGGCGGCGGCCGAGCAGCAGGCGTTGGCCCTCGCGCAGAACCAGAAGGCGCAGGACGAGGCGAAGAAGGAACGGGAGCGGGCCGCCGCCCAGGCCGAAGCCGACCGCGCCGAAGCCAAGGCCGAGCAGGACGCCGCGAAGGCGGAGGCCGCCGCCGAGAAGGAAGCCGCCAAGCAGGAACAGGCTCAGGCGAAGGCTGAGGCGGAGCGCGAGCAGGAGGCCGCGAAGGCGGAGGCGGAGAAGGAGAAGGCCGACGCGAAGGCCGCCGCGGAGGCCCAGCAGGAGGAGGCCCGCCGCGCGGCGGTGCAGGACAAGCAGCAGGCCAGGCTGGACGCCCAGAACGCCAAGGCCGACGCACAGGCCGACTACGAGCAGCAGAAGGCCGAGGCGCGCGCCGAGCGCGACGCCGCGCTCCAGGAAGCCGACCGTCAGGAGGCGGCGGCGAAGCAGGAGTACGAGCAGCAGAAGGCCGACGCGCAGGACCAGCGGGACCAGGCGCGGGCGACCGCCGAACAGGAACGGGCGGACGCGCGCCGGGAGTACGAGCGTGAGGTTGCCGCCGGCGCCGACAAGGGCGAGGCCCGGGAGAGGTACGACCACCGGATCGCCCAGATCGACGCCGCCGAACAGAAAGCCATAGAACGGGCGAACGCCGCCGAGGCCCAGGCCAAGAGCGACTACGACCAGGCGAAGGCCGACGCCCAGGCCGACCGGCAGGAGGCGCGCACCGAGGCCGAGCAGGCGCGCAAGGACGCCAAGGCCGACTACGACCGGCGCATGGCCGGCATCCAGGCCGAGTACGACCGGATCAGCGCCGACGGCAATGACATCGACGAGCAGATCCGCCGGCGTATCGCCGATCTGCCCCAGCCCCCCGACCTCTCCGCCTACAACGCGGGCGGCTCCGCGGGCTCTGTCGGCTCCGCCTATTCCTCCGCGTTCAGCGACAACCTCTACAGCCAGGACGACCTGGCCTCGGCGCTCGGACGCCCGCAGAGCAGCGACGCCCTGACGGGCGCCTCGGCCGACGGCTCCGGCACCGGATCGCCGGGGATGTACCCGCCGATGATGCGCGGCGCGGGCGGCGAGGCCGGCGGCAACTCGGGCGAGCGCACCAGGACCGTCATCGAGCCCGCGATAGGCCGGTCGGGCCGGACGTCCGCCGCCGCACGGGCCGTCGACGACGAGGAACACCGCGTAGTCACCAGGGCCACGCAGACCAGCAGCAGTATGCCCTTCATGCCGCCGATGGGAGCCATGGGCGGGGCGGGCGAGGGCAGGCCGCAGACGGAGAGCGGAGACAGGGAGCGGACCACCTGGCTCGCCGAGGACGAGGACGTCTGGGGCACCGACGAGGGCGGTGCGCCGCAGGCCCTGGGCCGCTGAGGGAAAGGGGACCGGAATGAGTCAGCCGATGGAGGACCGAGTGGCCCGGGCGATGGCCCACCTCAGGGCGGCGGAGGAGGCCGCGGCCTCGGCACGCGCCGAACTGGACGCGGCGTCCGTCACCGCGCGTTCGGCGGACCGGTCGGTCCGGGTGTCCGTCGGCGGGAAGGGGGAGCTGACCAGCGTGGAGTTCCTCGACGGCAAGTACCGGACCATGGCCGCCGCCCAGCTCTCCGCGGCGGTGCTGGAGGCCGCGGACAAGGCGCGGGCCGAGATGGCCCGCCGGGTCGTGGCCACCCTCGACCCGCTCACCAGGATGACCTCGCGCGGCGCCGCCCCGGAGCGGATGGGCGTCGACTGGGAGTCCGTCTTCGGCACGCTGCTCAGCGAGACCGCCGTGGAGAACGGGCCCACGGCGATGAGCAGGCTCCGCGACGAGATCGTCGACGACGACGAGCCCGCACCCCCGCGCAGGGCTGCCCGTGGCACGGACGCCGGACGACAGGAGAGCGCGTAACCGTGGCCGGCCAGTATTCCGCCGACATCCAGGCGATTCTGCAGGGGTCCAGGTACCTCGCCGACGCCGTCCGCTACGGCGACGAGATGCTGCCCCGCTTCGAGACCGGCTGCGACGCGTACACGGGCTGGTGGGGCCAGGAGGGCGGCGACGACGACTTCGCCAACGCGGTCGGCGATCAGGTCCGGCAGGAACGCCGGCAGGTGGCGAACACGGTCCTGGCCATCACCAGTGGGTTCATGGCGCTGGTCGACGCGGTCGCCGCGGAGGCCGACCACGTGCAGCGGCCGCAGAAGCAGGCGGTGGACGACATCGAGACCCAGGGCTCGGAGAGCGGGAACAGGCGCTGAATGGCCATCATGTTCCCGCCCGGCCTGCGGGAGTTCATCGAGGTCTGGGTGGGCGCGAACGTCGCCACCGGCAACGAGGACCTGGGCTTCGCCAGCCGTAACCCCTACAAACGGCTGGCGGACGACGTCCAGGACCTGTCCGACGCGATGAAGGGGGCGATCTCCACCGCCGGGAACTCGCTCCCGCCGCGGATCGCCCACGAGTTCGTCGCCGCGATGCGGGTCTTCGTCGACGACAACGGTCAGAACCACCTGCAGAAGTTCTCCGACGAGCTCCGGAAGATCGGCGCCCAGCAGGTGGACCGCTCGATCAAGCTGTCCGAGGCGAAGTACCAGATCCTCCTCGAGTTCATCCTGATGAACATCGAACTGGCCCTGATCGCCGCGCTGTCCGTCTTCACCGGCGGTACGTCGCTCACCGAGATCGCCGTCCAGAAGGCCCGCACCTCCCTCGCCATCCTGCTGATCCTGCAGCGGCTGGGACGCGCGATCCCCACACCGCTGTCGGTGCTGATGGAGGCGATCGAGGAGGCGTTCGTCTCGTTCGCCGCGCAGCTCATCTCCATGACCGCGCCGGACGACCCGGATCGGCGGCGCAAAAAGTTCGACTGGACGGACATCGGCCAGTCGGCGGTCGCCGGCGCCCTGGCGGGGCTGTTCGGCAGCGTGTTCTCCTCGTTCGGCGGCCCGATCGTCCGCAACCTCTTCAAGAACAACCACAAGTGGAAGGAGGCGTTCGACCTCCCGTTCACCTTCCTCAACGAGGGCCAGGCGGAGACCTTCGCGGAGGCTTTCACCGGCCTGTTCTTCCTGGGCACGTTCACACTGAACCCCGGTACGTTCCTCAGCGCCGGACTCAGCGGCCTCGTCTTCGAAACGGCGTCGAGCGGCGTGGAACTCGGCGGGAAATGGCTGAACAACAAGTTCTTCCAGAAACTCGACTTCGGTTCCGGCGGCATCAACCACCTGCCCGGCGGTGGAGTCCGGCACGGGAACGGCAGCGCAAGCACCAACCGGTACGGGTACGGGTACGGGAACCAGTACGACACGTACGGCAACGGCAGCACATACCGGAACACCTACGACGACACGTACACGTACACGGACACCGGTGCCTCCTCCATCCCGTCGAACCTGTCGGACAGCCACAGCTCCGTCTCCTACACCGGCGACACCGGCGACACCGCATCGGTCTTCAGCGACACCGGTGATGTCCCGTCCCTCTCGTCCCTCCCGGACTACGGCACGGTCAACGGCGTCGGCGGCGACGTCAACGCGTACGGACTCGCGGGGGCGACGGGCGCGGGCAGGTCGTCGTACTCCACTCCCGAGCCGGACGGCTACGAGGATCCCTACCGGGACTCCCTCGTGGACGACCCGGACGCCGACACCGTCTTCTCCACCCTCGACCCGTCGGTGACCGGGAACCGGGGGACGGGGTGGTCCGCCGACGCGGACAGTGCCCCGCCGGTGAACAGGACCGCCACGGTCGGCTCCTCCGCCCCGGACCCGCTCCCGAGCCGGACGGCCGGCAGCGGCTTCACACCGGACGCGGACGAACGACGGCGGCCGACGGAAGACGACGTCACGACCCGGCCCACCTCCGACGGGCAGCAGCAACAGCCGATCCCACCGGCGCCCCTGGCGACCCACAGCGCACCCGCCGCGTCGGCCACCACATCCCCGGGGCAGGCCTCGCAGAACGCCGTCCCGCAGCAACGGCCCCAGACCACACCGTCCGGCGACCCGGCGGTCACCGTGGAGCCGTCGGACTCGGGCCCGGTCGCCCCGGACGACCTCCGTACCCCCGAGCCCGGGGAGTCCGGGCAGTCCCAGCCGTCCTCCACGGCGCCGAAGTCCGATACCCGGACCACCGCGGACGTCCCGCCGCCCTACCGGCCCGTGCGGACCGAGTCCGAGGAACCGCCGGTCACCAGCGACAGCCCGGCGGAGCCGGCCCCGGCCGTCTCCCGGGATGCGCCGCACAGCCGGCCCGTCGCCGTCGACGAGACGCCGCTCAGCTCCCAGGCGCCGGCCGACATCCCGACCGGGGACTCCTCCGAGCCGGGTTCCCCCGACTCGGTCGACATGATCATGGACTGGGAGGACGACCAGGAGGCCTCGGAGCCCGGGCCCGAGCCGGACGTCGAGCCGGACCCGGCCGCCGAGGCGCTGTACGACCGGGTGCTGACGGACGTGTTCGGTCCCGGAATCGCGGCGGACCCCCTCCATCCGGCCCTCCGCGACGCCCTGACGCACCTCGACCGGCTCCGGCAGGCCGATCCCGTGCTACGGAACGCCCCGTTCGACCTGGACGACCTGACCCGCCGGGTGCTGCTCCTGGACCGCGCCGCCGCGGTGACCGACGCGCAGCGCAGCGAACTGTTCCGGGTGGTGATGGACCCGGCGGCGGAGTCGGCGGGCAGCCTGGCCGCCCTGGCCGCCTTCCACCTGGAGCTCCGTGGCGTACTGTCTCCCACCCGCACGCTGACCGCCGGCGACGGCGGTGTCCGGGGCCGCAACTGGACGAACGCCGGGATTCCCGACCTCGACCTCACCGAGGTGGGGAAGGTCGCCCGGCAGCCCGACGGCACCCTGGGGCGCGGCGATGTCCGGCCCGCGCCCTGGTACCGGCCCGGTGATCCGGAGCCGTATGTCGTGATGGCGGAGGGCGACCACGAGCGGATCGTCGTACGCGGCTACGACGGCGCCCCGCGCCAGGTGCCCCTCGACGTGTTCGCCGAACTGCTGGCCCGCGACCCCCGGCTGGCCGGGCTGTCCCCGGACACCCCCGTGGTGCTGCTCGTCCCCGACGCCGGCGCCCGCGGCCTGGACCTCCCGCGCCGGGCGGCGGACCGGGTCGGCAGGGAGGTCTGGTCGGCCAACGGCACCGTGAAGGTCTCCCCGCAGCGGGACCCGTCACAGCCGTACGTCGTCTCCCTGCTGTACGGGGAGGGGCTGCCGCGCGCCGACTGGATCCGCAGCACCCCCGGCCAGGTGCTCGATCCGGCGGAGCGCGAGAACGCGCCGGACTGGGAGCGCGACGTGCGGTCGCACAGTGTCGTCACCGACCGGGGCAGCACCATCGGCAGAGGAGTGTTCGAGGACTCCGAGGCCCCGCGCCGGATCGCGGCGCTGCGGCTCGCGACGGAGTCGTCGGAGCTGTGGCACTACGACCCGGCCACCGGGGAGTCGGCCAAGGACGACGAACCCGTTCCGTTCGCCGGTAAGCCCGTGTACGTCTTCGGCGCCCACGCCCGGCCCGGCGCGACCCGGGTACCGACCACGACGGACCCGCGGCACCACGCCCGGCAGCGGGAGACCGGCGGGATGCTCAAGCGGCGTCCGAGCCTGGCGCGGCTCCCCGAGGACCATGCCGTGCTGATGGAGGCGTGCTCGAGCGCGAAGCCGCCCGGGGTGGTCCGCACCCGCAGGGGCATCGACGACACCTTCGTCCCCGACCCCCTGGCGGTCGTCAGCGAGAGCCAGCACGTCGCCAACGAGACCGGCCGCACGGCGTACGGCGGCACCCACATGGTCAGCTTCGCGACGCTGCCGGACGGGAAGTTCGTCCACCGTCTCTACACGGACTCGCGGGGCAGGCGCGGCAGGTGGGTGGAGCACCGGCCGGAACCCACCGGCGCCCTGCTCGACGACCGCGCCCGCGCGGCGGGCCTGCACACCGATCCGACGCGGCCGGTGTCCGACGGGACCCGGGAACGGACGCTGCGGCTGGTCCGCGCCCTGCGGCAGGCCTTCGGCGCGGCGATCGAGGACGACAGCCGGTACGGCGATCTCCTCGCCGGTATCGGCGCGCTGGAGACCATGCGGGCGGCCGACCCGGTCCTGCGTGACCTCGGCCCGTTCTCCATGGACCTGTTCGAACGTGCCGCCCACGCGAACCAGCAGGGCGGTCCGGGCACCGACGCCTACCGCGACCTGCTCACCCGGGCCGTCGACGCCGTACGTCGGCAACCGGACACCGTGTTCTCCGACTTCGTTCCCCTGCCGCATGTCACCGCCGCCGCGCAGCGGCTGGGCGGCCTCCCGGAGCAGGAGCTGGACGCCGAGGCCGCTCGCGTCCTGCGGCTCGACGGCGGCCCGGCGGCCGTCGGGGACCTCGAGCGGGCCCGGCTGTTCTGGGCGACGGTGAAGGCCCTGGAGTGGGAGAGCCGGACCCCGGATCCTGACGCCCTCACCGGCCGGATCCTGCATCTGGAACAGCCGGACCCGTCCCGGCGCCCCGACCTGCTCGACCTGGTCGCCCAGGCGGCGGCCGTCGGCGTCGACGTGGACAACCCGACCGAACTCGCCGCCTTCCATCTGGAATCCCTCGGAGCCCTCTCGCCCGAGACCCAGCTCCGCGACGCGGGCGGCGCGCCGGTCGGCCGCCGCTGGGCGCAGGCCCCGCCAAGCACGACGATGCTGACCGACCGCGTCGTCGTGGCCGCCCCGAAGCCGGGCGGCGGCTACCAGCCCGTGAGCCAGGAACGGCCGCCGTGGAGCGCGCCGGGCGGCCCCTCCGCCTACACGGTGTGGGCCGGAGGCGGCCGGGACCACCTGCTCATGAACCTGCCCGGGGGATTCCGCGCCCGGGTGCCGTACGAGGAGGTCGCCGAGCTGCTGGCGCGCGACCCGGTGCTCAACACCCTCCCGATGGACGGCACGGACATCGTCCTGGCGGTCTCGAAGGCGGCCCCCGCCACCGGCCCGTCCACCGGCCCCGCCCCGGCCGCCGATCCCCGGACCGTCATCAGCGGCGGCACCGGGCGGGCCGTATGGGCCTCGCAGGGCAGTGTGGCGCTGGCCGGCACCGGGCCGTCCCGGCCGTACGTTGCCACTCTGCTGCCCACCGCGCCGGGCCGTCCGGCGGCCGCCGACTGGTCGGTCGTCCGGCCCGGCGACCCCGCCGTGCCGGGCACCCGTGTACCGACCGGCGGCACGGGGGCGGACGACGTCACGTTCGCGGACCGGGACGGGGACGCGACCGCGAGCCGGCGCGACCCGGGGACGGCCGGGAGCACGGACGTACCGCTGCCGGACCGCCTCGACGACGACCTGTTCGGGGACCCCGCCGAGACCGGCCGGGTGACGGCCGCCGAGGAGATCCGGTACCGGGAGCTGCTGGCGGACCTCTACGGCCCCGGCATCCTGTCGGACTCCCTGTACCCCGTCCTCCGCGACGGACTCGCGCGCCTCGACCGGCTCCGCCGGGCCGACCCGCTGCTGGACTACGGCCCGCTGCTGGAGCCCGGCCCGCTCGACCTCGACGCCGTGGCCCGCCGGGTACTGCTCCTGGACCTCGCCGATCTGGTGACCGACGTGCAGCGCAGCAGGCTGCTGGGGCTGGTCACGGCGCAGTCGGCGCAGTCGGCGGGCAGCCTGGCCGCCCTGTCCGCGCTGCACCTCCAGCAGCAGGGCGTGCTGTCACCCACCCACACCATGACCACACCGGACGGCCGTGTCCGGGGCCGCGACTGGACCACCGGCCACATCCCCGACCTTGACCTCACGAACACCGGGAGGACGGCACTCCAGTCCGACGGAGGCCTGGGCCGCGCCGATGTGCGCACCGCCCCCTGGCACCGCCCCGGCCAGCCGGAACCGTACGTCGTGAGGGCGGACGGCAACCACGAACACGTCGTCGTACGCGGCTTCGACGGCGCCCCGCGCGAGGTACCGCTCGACGTCTTCGCCGAACTGCTCGCCCTCGACCCGGAACTGGCCGGGCTGCCCGCGGACGTACCCGTGGTGCTGCTGATCCCCGGCGCCGGTGCCCGCGGTCTGGAGCTGCCGCGCCGGGCCGCGGACCGGGCCGGCAGGGACGTGTGGTCGGCCGACGGCGCCGTGGACGTGACCGCCCAGCAGGATCCGTCCCTCCCGCACGTGGTGTCCCTGCGCGGCGGCCGGGGCAGGCTGCGGACCGCCTGGATCCGCAGCACCCCCGGACAGGTGCTCGGCCCCGCGGAGTCCGCGAACGCCCCGTTCTGGGAACAGGAGACGCTGTCCCACACCATCGTCACGGACCGGGGACCGATCGGCAGGGGCGTCTTCCGGGACACCGAGGACGTGCGGGTGCTCGAGGACATCCGGCACGCGACGACGGCGACGGACCTCTACCACCACAACCCGTTCTCCGGGGAGTGGACCAAGGACGACCAGCCCGTACCGTTCGCCGGCAAACCCGTTTACGTCTTCGCCGCGCACGGCCTGCCGGGCGAGACCCATCTGCCGACCCGGTCGAACCCGAACCACCGCGCCCGGCAGGAGCGGACCGGCGGGATGCTCAAGCGGCGCCCGAGCCTGGCACGGCTCCCCGAGGACCACGCCGTCGTGATGGAGGCGTGCTTCAGCGCGGCACCGCCGGGCCTGCTCCGCAAGCGCCGGGGCGTTCACGACCTGTTCGTCCCCGACCCGCTGGGCGCCGTCAGCGAGAGCCAGCACGTCGCCAACGAGACCGGGCGCACCGTGTACGGCGGCACCCACGTGCTCGGCTTCGCCCGGCGGGACGGCAAGGTCGTCCACCACATGACCACGGACGCGCGGGGGCGGCACGGCACGTGGGTGGAGCACCGGCCGGAACCCACGGGCACCCTGCTCGACGACCGCGCCCGCGCGGCGGGCCTGCACCCCGATCCGGTGGGGCCGGCCTCGCAGGCCGTCCGTGAGCGGACGCTGCGGCTGGTGCGCGCGCTGCGTCTGACGTTCGGGGTGGCCGTCGAGGACGACCGCCGCTATGGCGAACTCCTTCAAGCCATCGGTGCGTTCGAGATCATGCGGCACGCCGATCCGGTGCTGCGCGACAACGTGCCGTTCAGCCTGGACCTGTTCGAGCGCGCGGCCCGCGAGATCCGCGCGACGGAGCACGCCGACGTGGACGGCGAGCTGGGACCCGACGCCTACCGGGACCTGCTGGCCAGGGCCGTGGACGTGGTGCGCCTGAAGCCGGGCGCCGTGCTCACCGACTTCGTGACCCTGCCGCACGTGACCAACGTGGCCGAGGGGCTGGCCGGTCTCACCGACCAGGAAGTGAACGACGAGGCCGCCCAACTCCTGGGTCTGGACCCGGACCTGGCGGTCATCGGGGCGCCCGAGCGGGCCCGGCTGTTCTGGGCGACCGTGCAGACCCTGGAGTGGGAGAGAAGGACCCCCGACCCGGCCGCGCTCACCGCCCGACTGCTGCACCTGGACCGGCCCGACCCGGTAAGGGTGCCCGATCTCCTCGATCTGGTGAGGGGGGCGGCGGCGGTCGGTGTGGACCTGCACAGCCCGACCGAACTGGCCGCGTTCCACCTGGAGTCGCTGGGAGCGCTCTCCCCGGACACCATGCTGTTCGACGACAAGGGGGCCCCGGCCGGCCGCCATTGGGTGCAGGGCTCGTCCGCCATGACGGTGGACGTCGACAGCGCCCTCATCATGGCGGCGACCCCGGACGGCGGCTACCGCCCCATGCGCAGCGCGAGGATGCCGTGGACCGCCGACACCACCAGGCCCACGCCGTACCTGGTGTGGGGCGAGACCGGTCCGGACCATCTGACCATGAACCTGCCCGGTGGACTCCGTGTCCGGGTGCCGTACGAGGAGGTCGCCGAGCTGCTGGCGCGGGACCCGGGGCTGAACGAACGCCCGCGGACCGCCGACATCGTCCTCGCCACCCCGCCCACGACGGTCGTGGCACAGCCGACACCGCAGAACACGAGCGTCCTCAGCACCGGGACCGGCCGTGGCGTATGGACCTCACCGGGTGCGGTGGGCCTGCTCCCGCAGAACGACCCGTCGAGGCCGCACGTCCTGTCCCTGCTCCCGGTCGCGGCCGGCCGGCGTCAGTGGGCCCATGACTGGTCGGTCGTCCGGCCGGGTCTCCAGCCCTCGGCGAACGCACCGGTCACCACGCTCGCGGCCGGCACCCCGTCCGGCGAGCCGGACCTGACGGTGAACCCCGTTCCGAAGCCCCCCAAGGCGGATCCGCCCTCTCCGGACCGTCCGCAGCTCGACCCCGCCATGGCGCCGCCCGCGCGGAATCGCCGCGCCCCTGCCCGGTTCGCGGACGGCCGGCAGATGCCCCTGTACGTCGACGACCTCCAGTCGCTGCTGCCGTCCCACCTCACCGCCGCCGAGCTCGAACAACTCCTCGCCAGTCCGAGCACGTTCGGCCAGAGCACGGTCGTCCTGCGCGGCGTCGAACAGGCCCTGGACGCCATCGACCGCGAACTGCGGAGCCGGCCGGACGCCCGGCCCGCGGGCGACGCACAGTTGCTGGACGACGTCCGGCGGACGCTCCGGGACAAGCCGAAGACACTGGCGGACGGCGAGGGGCGCCCCTTCCCGTACGTCAACGCGGACGGGAAGAGGCGCGTCCTGTGGGTCAGAGCGCGTCACCACGGCAACTGGGCCCCGTTCGACGACGGCATCGGTGACTCGACGAAGATCGACAGCATGCACCGGGCGGCCGCGACTTTCGGGCTGACCAAGAACATGCAGGCCAACTCCCAGTACGGCCTCGGCGGACCGATCGGCCCGGCGAGCACCGCGGCGTCCGGCGGCTTCGGCCGTCTCGCCCTGCGGTTCGGCTTCATCAACAAGGTCGGCTACACCCTGACCGACCAGCGCATGAACCAGATGGAGACCCGCACGCTGGACAAGTCCCGGTCGTACCTGGACGACATCCACTACGAGATACGCGTCACCGACACCGCCGGACGGGTCGTGACCGGCATCGTCACCGGCACCGGCACCGGCACCGGCACCGACCCGGCCGCGCCCGCCCGGTTCGCCTTCGGCATGCGCAAGGGCCTCCTGGTCCGCCTGCCCGACAGCGTCACGAAGATTCCGAAGCCGGGCCGGATCCCCCGGTCGATCACCCTGGACCGCAACTCCCAGTACCGCTTCGTCCGTATCGAGGGGTTCGGCCCCGTCGCGGCGATCCGCGACTGGGCGGCCGGACAGCTCGGAGCCCTCCCCGGCAGCTCGGCCTACACCGAGCTGGACATCTTCTTCTCCGGTGACAGCTTCCAGCGGCACGGCGGCACGATGGCGCGCGGCCGCATCACCACCCCGCCGCTGTTCGCCGACGACAAGAAGAAGTCACCGCTGGGCGTCTTCGTGGTGGAGGAACTGATTCCGCAGGCGGCGGTGCTCGTCGGCGAGACCGACCAGGCCGAGATGCGGGACATCAACACCTCGACGGTCCGCAGCGAGCGGAGCCGGTCCCAGGGCAGGAGCCTGCTGCTGCAGGCCGTCGCCGGACCCGCCTTCAACTTCGCCGACCCCGGCACGGCCCCCTTCGACCTGCGGCTACAGTTCGGACCGACCGCCCAGTACGCGTACGCGAAGACCTGGTCGGTCGGACTCGGCGCGGCCGGCACCCTGAAGTCGGCCGGACAGGTGAAGGGCCCCAAGACCGCGCTCTACCTGGTCGTGAAGTCGGTGCGGGTGCGACGGGCCGGTGACAGCGGACCGCCGACGCGCTTCCTCACCTGGAGCCTGGACCGGATGACCAGCTCCGAGGCGCGGCGGCTGGCCGGATGGGACGACGGGACCACACTCGCCCTGCGCAACGGCGCCGCCCCGCCGCTCGTGCCGGCCTATCTGACCGTGGACCGCCCGCGCACCCTGGGCATGCACCGGGTGAAGGAGTTCGCCTTCGACGACGGCCTGCGCACCCGTGTCACCCCGGACACGGCGGACGGCGTCGGCCGCACCCTGCTGGACGCGTTCGCCGACGGCGTGGTGGACGCCATTTCGCATCTGAACCAAGGACTGGTGGTTCCCCTCGACCAACTGCTGCCGCCGAACCTGCCGAAGGGCTGGCGCGCCCGCTTGGGCGACCTGCTCAAGCACGAGCCCGACCAGGTGCTCCAGGCGGCCCAGAGCCTGCCCATGCCGCCCCGGTGGACCGATCCCGTCAAGTACCGGATCGCGCTCCAGAACACCCTCCAGGTCCTCGGTGTGCTGTCCCAGCAGAACGTCACCGCGAACCTGGAGGCGCTGACCACGATCGGCCTGCCGGTCAGGCTCGCGGACCCCGACTCCGTCGGACAGACCCACTACACCGTCCGGGCGCACGGGACGCTGACCGGGCGGCGGTACGAGGGCAAGGACGTCAGTGAGGGAATGCGCTTCAGCGCCCTGGGCAACGACCGGCTCGACGGCCAGACGAGTGCCAAGCGAGGCCTGGACCTGGGCATCGAGGGCACGTTCTCGGGCCGCGACAACAACGTCGACGACATCGCGGGTCTGCGCCGGAACACGCTCGGGCTGACCCTGGGCGCGCGCCAGGGGTGGCAGTGGGAGGGGGAGACCACCTTCGGCTCGACGGTCACCAACGAGCCGATGTCGGTGAGCAACCAGCCCACCCACCTGTACCGCTACGACCTGTCCCTCACCGCGACCATGAGCGGCTACTGGCGGCCACGCGGCCTGGTCCGCGGGCTCGGCCTCGGCCTGCCGGGACTGCTGGTCCTGGACGAGCCGGTCAACGTGCTCTTCGGCCGGACAGCGCTGGGCCACCTGCGCGGCGGCGGCCCGATGACCGGGCAGGTGCTCATCGGCGTCCCCGTCCAGCACACCCCCGACGCGGACCCGTACGCGGACGGGGCGCTCAACCCCTATCTGTCCGACGAGCCCGCCCCCACGTCCATGACCACCGAGCGGGCCCTCGCACTGGCGAAGGGCGACCTCGTGCTGCCCGCGGGCCCCGACGCGAGCCAGCCTGCCGGACGGCTCGCCGAACGTGGGACACAGCAGTTCAAGGAGTTCCGGCAGCACCCGTTCGTCATCGTGAACATGGTGCTGTCACCCACGCTGATCGCGGAGGTGGACCGGGTCCTGCGGACGGCGTCGGGCAGTGCCTGGCAACTCGTGAAGGAAGGCGCCCCCACCCGGGACGCGATCGTCCGCACCTTCACCCCCCAGCACCTGTCGGCCGGCTTCGACCAGAGCTCGGGGCCGCTGGGCCTGGCGGGCAGCGGCCTGCTGGGCAAGGGGCCGTACGGCGAGTTGTGGGGAACCTTCCGGTACGCGACGACGGTCGGGAACCTGCACGCCCTCACCCCGCCGATGTCCATGGACACCGAGATGACGCTGGGCAGCACCCGGCAGGCGGCCGGCAAGATCAGCAACAGCACCAGCTTCGTCTTCGGCGGCCAACTGGTCTACCTCGCCGCCCGGAATCCGGGACACGGCCTCATGGGCGGGTACGGAATCGTCGCCAACCCCTTCTCGACGTCCCGCGCGCACAGCCGCAGCGTCATCCGCACGGTCGTCGCCGACATGAACCGCAAGGGCCTCACCCACCAGGTGCTGGTGGCCGGCGACGTGCAGCACTGGTTCGCGCTGCTCTCCAGCAGGCTGGGCACGGGCCGGACCGCAGCGGCCGCGGCGGCCGGCGCCCTCGTGCCGCGATCCCTCGCCGGAGCGGCGGGGACGGCAGTGACCAGCCCGGGCGGTCTGCTGGGGCATCTGCCGGAGAAGAGCGCCCACCGGATGGGGCTGATCGACGACGGTCTGGGCGACGTCCCGCGCTACACCGGCCGGCTCTGGACGCCGCAGCCCTGGATGCGCGGCGCCGCGTTCGGCACGTACGCGGTGAACGCGCTGGACCCCACGGACGTGCTGCTCGCCTTCGACCGGCGGATCCGGGAGCTGGGGCTCGACGAGCAGAGCCGGGAGCGGATCCGGCAACTGGTGACGGGCCGCGCCACCCGGGCGCTGAAGGGGGAGATGACGACCACCGGCCCCTCGACCCTGGTCAAGGCCGGAGGCTGGGGCTGGGACAGTGTCCGGATCGGCAGCCGGCTGGTGCGGGCGCGCGTCGAGCTGATCCCCGGGACACCCGTGTTCGACGGGCTCGACCACAGCGCGGAGCTGGAGGAGAACCGGCGGGCCATCGAAACCGCCCAGGAGAACTCGGAGTCCTCCTCCGGAGCGGACGTGGGCCTGCTGACCAGCCAGCTGGTGTACACCGGCAACGCGCAGGTCGCGGCCGCCGGACCCACGTACACCGAGGGCGGCTCGAACCGGAAGACGGTCGCGTCGAGTCACACGGTCACCACCGTCACCATCTACCGGGCGGCGTCCACCGAGCCGCATGCGGAGATCGTCACCCCGTACCGGATGCGCATCACTCTGGAGGCCGACGACACCCCCGACACCGGCGCGCCGGCCGGCACGGAACCGGAGTCGGGGAAGTCCACGGTCCTCGACCGCTTCCGGGGCCGACTGCGCATCGTCGAGGAGGGCGACGTCGGCGAGCTGCGCGAGCACGTGCCGCTCAGCCTGATGGAGCCGGCGCCGTCCCGGACGGAGGCGGACGGGACCGGCGCGTCCGGGCCCGACCGGCTGCTGCCCGCGCCCGATCCGGCGGCCGACCCCGCCCTGGCCGGTCCGCCCCGGCCGGTGCCTCTGTCCAGGGTGGGAGAGGTGCTGACGGTCCGGGACGGGGACGGCGTCACGCGGACGTTCACCTTCCCCGAGAACGGCATGCACCCCCGCGGGATCATCGGCATCGAGAACATCCGCATGGCCGGCGACCTCGTCCTCACCAGGGCGTACGACGTCGGCTTCTCCCTCCGGGCCCTGGAGGCCGAGGACGGTCCCGACGACGACGTCCTCACCGAACTCCTGCGCAGGACCAGGGAGACCGGACTGACCCGTCCGGGCACCGGCTCGGCGCAGGCGCTGGAGGACGGCACCAGCTCCATGGCGATCACGGCGTTCTTCCCGCGCACCACCGAACCGGCCGGCTACCAGGTGGCGGGGCTGACCGAGAAGTCCCTCGTGGGCACCGACAGCGGACGACTGACGCTGCGCTCGGCTCCCGACTTCAGCCGCGCGCTGCTGCTGACGGTCGCCGACGGCAAGAAGCTGGAGGTGTTCAAACGGCACGGGGACAACGCCGGCACGTCGTCGTCCGTCGAGCACAGCCAGTCCTCGGGCCTCGGCGGTGCCTTCCTGTACGACTCTCCCGACAACGCGGGCCTCAACCAGATCGGAGTCTCCGGTTCCGGCCCCAACGACCTCGACGGCGACGGCCTGCCGGTCGGGGACGACCATCTGACCTCGCGCAACCTCAAGCCCAAGACGGGCCGGTCCTTCCTGTTCGCCGTCCCGGCCACCTGGCTCAGCGTCGGCGATGTGCACCGGTCCGTCGTGGACTCGAAGCTCGCGAACCGCATACGGGGCGGTACCTTCGCCAAGGCGCGATCGGGTCCGCAGGCGATGCGGTCCGAGGCGTACGTCGTCACCTGGATCCGCGAGGACGTCGCCCGCGAGCTGCGGATCATCACCGACACGAACTTCCCCGCGAGCGTCTCGAAGGCGTGGGACGCGGTCGAGAGCGCGAGCAAGGCGTGGGTCGACGCCGACAAGGCCTACTGGAAGAAGCGGCGCGCCTCCGGCGGGCTGCGCGCGGACCTCGACGCCGCGCAGACCTCCCTCGACCGAGCCGCCCGGACCGCCCGCGCGGCCACGCGCCCGGTCGACCTGGCCCGGGCCGACGCCGACGCCGCGGACACCGCCCTGCGCCGGGCCGAGAGCGACGCGCGCCGCGACCACGCTGCCGCGGACGCGGCCGTGGCCGCCGCCCGGGCCGATGTCGACGCCTTCGCCGAGGACGAGTACGCGGCACCCGAGCACGACGGCTGGGCGGAGGTCCTGCGGGACGAACAGGACGCCGCGCTGGCCCGTCTGGCCGACGCGGAAGAGGCTGCCGGGAAACTGCGGAAGGCGGCCGATCTGCGGCTGGAGACCGCGCGCACCGAGAAGGCGGCGGCCGGCGGGCGGCTCGATGCGGCTCTGCTGTCCGCGAGAGCACCCGGCCGGGCCCTCGACGAGGCCACCGCCCGCCGGGACACGGCACGCGACGCCTTCGAGGCCCGGCGCGCAGAGCTGGACGCGCTCAAGGAGACGGCGGAGAAGGCCGCGGCGGAATACCACCGGGTGCGGTCCGGGGCGGACCAGCTCACCCGCTGGCACCGGCTCGCGGCCACCGCGGAGGGCCGCGAGCAGCTGGACGGTCTCGCCGAACCGCCCGCGGTGACCTACCAGGCCCCGCCCAAGGCGCCCAAGCCCAAGCCCCCGGCACCGCCCCGCTACACCAGGACCGGTTCCGGACCGGGCAGCGTCCTCACCTCTCCCACGAACGAGACGTACACGCTCCAGGACGTGCCGAGGGACGGGGACGCCTTCTTCCGCGCGCTCGCCCTCGGCCTCGAACACGCCGCTCCGGGGCTGCTGGCCGCGCAGGGCATCGACCCCGACGGTCCACGGGCGGTGTCCGCCCTGCGCCGGAGGATGGCCTCCTGGCTCACCGACCACGCCGACGAGGACCTGCTGGCCGCCGTCGCCCCCGACCACACCGACGCCTTCAGCGCGGAGGAGATCGCCGCGGCGGGCCTGGACCTCGGGACGGGCACCCCTGCCCGCCGTGAGTTCGACGGCCTCGGCGGCCTCATCCCGCACGCCGTCGGCCTGTCCCCCGAGGTACGGGCCGAACTGGCGGTCACCCAGCTCCTCCGGCCGGGCGACGCGGAGTCCGAGGCCGGCTGGAACCACGCCGCGTCCGACCTGCTCCCGCTGCTCGCCGCACGCAGCTTCGGCGTGCGCGTCACGGTGGTCGGGAGCGACGGCGCCTTCCAGGACTTCACTCCTGGGGACCCGACGGGCAACCTCCAGGAACTCGTCGGAACACCCGCACACTCCGGCGCACACGTGGTGCTGAGTCTCGACGACCACCACTACCGACTGGCCCTGCCGGCCACCGCCCCGACACCGCCGAAGGACGGGAAGGCGCTGCCGCCGACGGGCACGGACGCTCTGCCGGAGGGCGCGGACGCTCTGCCGGAGGGCGCGGAGGTGCTGCGTCCGAAGGAGACGGCCCCTCTGCCGCCGAAGGACACGGCCCTGTCGTCGGAGGGTGCGGAGCCCTTGCCGAGGGACGGGCAGGTGCTGCCGCCGACGGGCACGGACGCTCTGCCGGAGGGCGCGGAGGCGCCGGCATTGACGGACACGGCCGCCCTGCCGCCCAAGGGCACGGACCCGCTGCCGTCGAAGGGCAAGCAGCCCCAGTCGGAGCCTGTGGGACCGGAGCCCCGGCCGTCCGACGTTCCGCCTCAGGGGGAAGGCGAGAAGGGCTCCGAGCCGGAGCACGACAGCGGCCGGGCGAGGGGCCGGCGGGTGCCGGTGCCCGGCACGGGCGAGTGCCTCCTGTACTCCTTCATGGCCGGCGACCCCGTGCACATCCGCAGCCGTCTGGTCGGCCTCGTCGGCACCGACCGCGCCGCGTACGACTGGCTCGGGGACCCCGACTCCGTACGCGCCGAACTGCGTCGTCAGGCCGAGGCCCGCGCCACGACCGGCAAGGCCCCGGCCGGCCCTTCGCAGGCCGCGCTCCAGGCCATGCGGGCCTACGTGGAGGACTACGTGGAGCGCAGCGCGGGGCGGCTGCATCCGCAGATCATCGGCCAGTTCCGGCAGACGGTCGCCGACGCGTTCGCGGCGGACGTCCGGAAAATGGACCGGGCCGGGATGCTCGCCCTCCTCGGCCATCACGGCGTCCAGCACGTCCCCGTCCCCGAGGCGGTCGACCCCGCCGAGCTGCTCAGGCGGTACGTCGACGCCCGTACGGCGTCGGAGCCCGCGGACCCGGGCGTCTCCGCGCAGGCCGCCCGGGCGGCCGTGGAGGCCGAGGCCGGGGAACTGAGTCCGCGCCGAATGTTCGAGCACCTGGAGCGGCAGGGTCTGCTGCCGATGCCCGACGACCTCGACGACGAGGCGCTGTACCGCCTGCTCAGCACCATCTACGTCCAGAGCACCGCGCCGCTGGACGACACGGAGCTGTCCGTGCTGACGGACGCCGTCGTCAACTGGGAGCAGAGCTGGGGGACGCCGGCGGGAGAGACCTTCCTGCCCCTTCTCGCGCACGCCTTCGGCCTGCGGGTCGACGTGGTGCGGCAGCTCCCGTCGGGCGCCCGACGGATCAGCGGTGCGGGGCCCGACGAGGCCATGCGGCAGACGGAGGTCTACTACAACGGCGTCAACCACTACGACGGCAGCGACGCCGGAGCCCGCGACCGGTTCGGCGACCCGGTCCTCCCGAAGCGGATCAAGGACGAGGAACGCGACCAGGACGGCGACGTACGGCTGAACCCGCTGTGGGTGCCGTTGGACGAGGTCGATCCGGACCTGCTGATCACCGGTAACCGCGACGCGGTATGGCTGTACACGGTCACCGATGACGGGCGGGTGATCCTGGGCACGGAGGACCTGAGCGGGATCATCACGCCGGAGCAGTTCGACGCGCTGCTCGCGGGGATGCGGGAGAAGGACCCCGATCTGACGGCGGAGTCGCTGCGCGAGGCGTTGGACGGGCTGGGCCACACCGGCATCGCCGCCGGTTTCGTCGGCGACGGCGTGGAGAAGGCCGGCCGGACGCTGCCGGGCCGCAGCCGGGTTTCCGGCGAGTTCCGCTGGAGCGAGAAGCTGCGGTCCTGGGTGGTGAACGACAAGTCGGGCCGCTACATGAGCGAGACGGTCCGCCCGGATCTGGACGCCGCGGAGGCCGCCGACTGGCTGACCAACGCGGCGGCCCTGTTCAGCGCCCGACTGGGCGTCGTCGTGCGGACCGAGCAGGTGAAGACCGCCGCGACCGTCCCCGCTCCGGCCCCGCCGACGGAACCCGCGCTGTCCGCGCCCCCGCCTCCGCCGTCGGCCCCCGCCGCCACCCCGGCCGGCCACGGTGCCCCGGCCCCCCTGGAGGGGGCCGGGCCGGGCACGCCATCCGTCGACGACACCGGCAAGCTGGACGTCGCGCGCCGGGTCGGTGCCGTGCTGCACGGCCTCGGCCACCCGGTGGTGCTGGCCGGAGCCGCCCGCGGCCGGGTGCAGTTCGGCCAGTCCCGGCCGCTGGGCGCCGTGGAGTTCCGGATGCCGGCGGCCGCCCTGCCCGCCGTCGACGGGATACGCGGGGCGCTGGAGCGGGAGATGCCCGGAGCGTCGGTGCGGGTGTGGCCCGTCACGGGCGGCGGCCGTGTTCTCGGCCTGTCGGTGAACGGCGTCGACATCACGGTCACGGCGGTGGACCGTCCGGCTCCCGGCACGGTCACGGTCGACGGTTTCACCGTGCCGGCGCCCGCGGACTCGCTGGCCGACGCCGCGCTCGCCCTGGCCACCGGAACCGACCCGGAGCTGCGCGGACGCGACCTGCTCGACCTGCTGTGGGCGCTGCACCGCACCCCCGCCGAAAGCCCCCGCACGGTCACGCCGGTTCTCGCGCGCGAGGACGACTACGGCTCCGCGCGGCCCACCGGCGCCGCCGGCTCCCTCGCCGTACGGCTCAGCGAACTGCTCGACTCCGCGGCCCTGGACGCCGACGCGCTCGCCCGCCACGAGGAGACCTGGCGCGCCCTCGGCGTCACCGACGCCGACCTGCCCGCGCTGCGCGGCGAGCTGACCGCCCTGGCCGACGGGCTGCGGGTCCGTCCGGAGGTGACCGCGGACCCGGTCCGGGCGCTCGCCGCGCGGCTGCCCGGCCTGGCCACCGCCGACAGCGACACGGCGCTGGCACTGCTGCCGCCCGCGGACCGTGAGCGGCTGGCCGCTGATCCCGTGCTCGTGGACGCCCTGCGTGCCGGGCTCCCCGCGGCCGAGTTCGCCTCGGTCGCGGCGCGCCTCATGACGCAGGTGCCCGACGGGGTCGAGCAGCCCGTCACCGCCGGTGACCGGGCCCGTGCCCAGGTTGCCCGGCTGCTGCAGGCCCCCGACGTCGCGGCGCGGTTGCTCAAGGGCGGTTCGCGGGTCGTGGTGGTGCCCAGGAGCGAGGCCATGACCTCCCTGGACGCCTTCCGCCACCTGCGGGGCGCCGTCACCGGCGACGGCCGCTCCTGGGACGACGTCCGCGGTGTCGGCGCGCGCACCGCGGCCGTCACCGAGGAGAACCTGCTCGGCGAGCGCACCACCGCCGGCACCGGCCCGTCCGCCTATCCCGACGGCTACTCGACCACCCTGCACGAATTCGCCCACACCGTTCACCAGCACGGTCTGGACGCCGTCGACCGGCAGCGCATCACCAACACCTTCCGCACCACCACACGGGCCGGCGAGGCGGGCAACTGGCCCGACGGCCCCCTCTACGGCTACGACGCCGACGGCCGCCGCAGCGCCCCCAACTACAGCAGCCGTGACGAGCTCGAGTTCTTCGCCCAGCTCACCAACGTCTATCTCATGGCCAACGGAGGCAACGACCCCTACACCGGGCTGCCCCGCAACAACGCCGGCCCGGAGTGGGTGCGCACCCGCCAGCCCGCCCTGTACCCCCTGCTGCGCCGGTTGTACGGCGAGGGCCCCCGGACGGCGCCCCGCCACCCGCGCAGCGTCGAACCGGCCCGTCCCCGCGGGGCGCGTCCCGCGGACGTCAACCCCGTCGAGGCCACCGACGTGGAGAACGAGGCGCTGGCCCGGGCCCGTGCGCTGTGGGACGTCGCCGAGGACGGCCCGGGTGACGGCAGTGACTCCTATGTGGCCGTGCGCGCCCTGTGGGACGGCGCCACCGGCGCGCACGCACCGCAGCCGCACACTCCCGCGCCGTTGCCGTCGCCGTTCCCCACTCCGGTGCCGGAGGCACGGTCCGCCGCCGCACCGCCGCCCACCGACAACGCGGTCCAGCAACGTCTTCAGGAGCTCTGGGCGGTCGTCGACGCCACCTTCGGTTCCCAGCCGCTCCCGCCGGAGCTGCGCAACGGGCTGTTCAACTCGCTGCGCCTGATCGAATCGGCGCGCGTGGGGCACCCCCGCTTCGGTGCCGGCCTGGACCTCGACGGCATCACCCGGATGCTGTTGCACCTGGCGCCGGACGCGCCGGTGGACGCGGCCCGGCACTACGATGCCCTCTCCCTCGCGAGCGCCGCCCAGCGCCGGGGCCGTGCCGGCAGCCTGGACGCCATCGCCGCCTACGGGCTGACCCGGCAGGGTTACGTGCAGCAGTCCTTGCTCAGCGGCGGCGACGGCGCCCCGCACGGCAGGAACTGGAGCGGGCGTCCCGGCATCCGCCTGAACATGGACGTGGTCGCCGATTCCCGGGGCGTTCACCCCGCGCCCTGGGGGTCCGCCGCCTACGCGACGGTGGCCGAGCGGAACGACGAGGGAGTGGTGCTGGCGGACGGGAGACCGGTGTCGGACGAGGAGTTCGCCGAACTGGTGCTGCACGATCCGCAACGGCAGCCGGGTGTGCCCGTGGTGATCCTGATCGGGGAGGAGGACGGCCGCAACGAGGCCCTCGCCCGGGTGATCGCCGACCGCACCGGAACCCGCGTCTGGTTCACCTACGGCCGCCTGCTGCTGGAAGCGGCTCCGGACGGCCGCCGGGTGCCGGTCCTGGCCGCGCCGGCCTTCGGGAGCGATCCGGCCGGGACCTGGATACCCGCCGACCCGGGACTGGTCCCGGACGACCCGGCGGCCACCGTCAGGGCGGCGAACGGCACCGTCTTCCCCGACGCCGACATCCACTCGTACCCGCTGGTCACGGTCGACGGGCAGGCGCTGACCGGGCGGGCGTTCCTCGACGCGCACGACATGGCGTTGCGGGAGGAGGCCCTGCGGGTGGTGTCCGCCGTCCAGCACTACACCAATGAGGTGGAAGGGCTGCCCGGCGTTTACCCCGCGCGGCAGGGCGGCTTGCTGCCCCTGCCGCAGGGCCTGGCCGGCTCCTACGTCTTCGTCGGCCACGGCGACAGCGGACGCACCACCGTGCCCCGCCGCAGCACCCGCGCCAACCAGGCGGTCCACCCCCGGCATCTGGGGCGGATGCTGGCACGGCGCAGGAGCCTGCAGGCGCTGTCCCCCGAGGCGCCGGTGTGGCTGCTGATCTGCGAGATGTCCATGACGCGCCCCGACCAGGACCTGCTCACCCATCCCTCCTCGGCCCAGTACGTCGCCAACGAGACCCGCCGCACCGTCTTCGCCGTGGACAGGCAGGTCTCGCCGAGCGAGGCCGAGGGCGGCCTGCCGCCGCGCCTGGTCCTGGACGACGACCCCGACCGCCCCGTGGGCCACGTCGAGGAGTTCCTTCCCGAGCCCCGGACCGTCGCCCTCGACGCGCTCGCCGACCTGGGCGGACTGCCCGCCCAGGTGCCGGCGCGCACCGAGCGCGCCCTGCACTGGGTGCGGGCCCTGCGGCAGACCCACGGTGTGCACATCGACTCCGACCCGGCCCGCGAGGCGGAGTTCCACGAGCTGATCGAGGGTTTCGGCGCCCTTGAAGGGCTGCGGTTCCAGGCGGCCGGCAACGCCGACCCCGGCCCGCTCACCTGGGGCGGGCTCCGGCACATCGTCGGCCAGTACGCCGCCCGGCAGGGCTGGGACCGGTCATTGACGGCCGGCTCCCTGGCACACCTGCTGCATGCCGCACGCGCCGGCCGACTGCGGCCCTCCGACGCCTCGGGACCCAGCGCCCCCGCCGCGCCACCGGCCTCGACCGGCACCCCGCCCGCGGACGACACGGCGGCGCACCGGTCGCGGACATCTCCGCCCGAGACGACGGCCCGGTCCGCCGGATCCGTTGCCGACGTCATCACGGCCGGCGGCGGCACCCCGCCTCCGACGGCGCTGTCCGAGGACGCCCAACGGCAGTGGATCGCCCGCCAGGTGGCGCAGGAGGACCTGCCCGGGAACCCTCCGGGGCTCACCGGCGCCGACATGGTGACCCTGGCCGAACTGAGGGACGCGGGCATTGAGATCACCCCCGGCATGGATGTCGAGGCGCAACTCGGGGGAGGCGTGCGCGGCAGCGGACTGGCACCGCTCGACCAGGTACGGCTGCTGCTGGCACGCCCCGGCCCGTGGCCGGAGGCGCTCGACGCCGTCGCGGAAACGGTGGCGCGGCGGATCTGGCGGTCGGCGTTCACGGAATTCGACGGCGCGGTCCCGGGCGCCGACGCCGTCCGGGCGTGGGACACGGCCCTCGGCCTCGTCCTGCCGGGCGAACCGTCCTCCGCGTTCGCGGACTGGCGGTATGCCGGGGAGGGGTTCCGTGACGCGGTGCGCCGGCTCGCCGTCCTTCTGGCGGAGCGGGCTGACCCCCGGACGGTCGCGCGCGTCGCCGCGCGGCTCCGGGAGAGTCTCGGACTTCCGCCCCCGGGGACGGAAGACGCCGATGCCCGGTAGGGGAAACAGGAGGACCCAGGGCAGCGTGACCGACTCAGGCCGGCACGGCGAGGGAGTGCCGGCCGACCGGGTCGTGGTCGGCCGTCGAAGCCGTGGGCGGCTCCGCCTTCGAACGCGTCAGCGTCCCCGGCCCCCGGAGCGACTCCCGCCCGGCCACGCGCTCTACGTCGACCCGGCCGGCCCCGCGGGCACCGTGCCGGAGGCCGACCGGCTCAGGGCCCGCATCCCCGGCACTCGATGACGCCGGCCGCGTGCCCGCGCCAGGCCGTCTGCCCGCCCTGCCGCCGTCAGCGGGTGATGCGGTGCTTCCTCCCGCCTCGGCGGAAGCGCACCGCCGCGTAGACGAGATCGACGCCGAGGACCACGGCGCCGATGATCAGAAGGTAGGACAGGCCCTGGGCGGCGAAGCCGATGATGCCCAGGACGAGGGCGACGAGAAGCAGGAAGAGGAAGAGGGTCATCGCGTCTCCGTCGGCCGGGTGCCTCAGCGGCGGCCGAGGCGCCGCTCGCCGCCGGCGCCCGGCGCGTAGGGCATCTCGTAGTGGGCGAAGACCCCGGGCTCCTCGGAGGCCGGCAGCTCGCCGTCGGTGTCGATCGACGGGGCCTTCTTGACCACGTCCTTGCCGTGGGCGACCTTGAGGTAGCCCGGGCCGACCGTCGCGCCGGGCAGGGGCACGAACACCAGACGGCGGCGGGTGGGCAGGCCGACGGTGACGGTGGCGAAGAAGGGCTGGTCGGTCTTCGTGTCCACGTAGACCGACTCCAGCTGGCCGATCCGGTGACCGTCCTGGTCCACGACATCGTGGCCCCGCCACTCACGGATATCAGACGCCTCGAACATAAGGACCTCCCGCCGCCGGAGTACCCCCGATCACGCCGCTGATGTCACGCGGTACCGACGGGCGCCGAACCCGTGCTGGAGCGTCCGGTGCGGGGCCCGCGACGGGGCTGGGTGCACCGGACGCTCCGTCCGGCCGGGTCAGACCGCCGGGCTCGGGAACGTCGGGTACTCCACCCCGGAGACGTGCTGGACGACGCGGATGACCTGGCAGGAGTAGCCGAACTCGTTGTCGTACCAGAGGTAGAGGATGGCGTTGTCGCCCTCGACCTTGGTGGCGCCCGCGTCGACGATCGAGGCGTGGCGCGAGCCGATGAAGTCGCTGGAGACCGCGTCGGGCGCCGTGGTGAAGTCGATCTGGCGCTTCAGTGGCGAGGTCAGCGACACCTCGCGCAGGTAGTCCAGGACCTCCTCGCGCGACGTCTCCCGCGCCAGCTGAAGGTTGAGGATCGCGATCGAGACGTCCGGGACGGGCACCCGGATCGAGCTGCCGCTGATCGGCGCCTTCAGGTCGGGCAGCGCCTTCGCGACGGCGGACGCCGCGCCGGTCTCGGTGATGACCATGTTGAGCGGCGCCGAGCGGCCGCGCCGGTCGGCCTTGTGGTAGTTGTCCAGCAGGTTCTGGTCGTTGGTGAACGAGTGGACGGTCTCCACGTGACCGCGCCGCACGCCGAACTCGTCGTCCATCGCCTTCAGCGGCGGCACGATCGCGTTGGTGGTGCAGGACGCGCAGGACAGGATCTGCTCGTCGGGCTTGATCGTGTCGTGGTTGACGCCGTGCACGATGTTCGGGACGTCGCCCTTGCCCGGCGCGGTCAGCACGACCTTGTCGATGCCGGGACGCAGGTGCTGCGAGAGGCCCGCGCGGTCGCGCCACTTGCCGGTGTTGTCGATGAGGATGGCGTTCTTGATGCCGTACGCGGTGTAGTCGACCTCGGACGGGTCGTTCGCGTAGATCACCTCGATCGCGTTGCCGTTGGCGTAGATCGTGCTGTTCGCCTCGTCGACGGTGATCGTGCCCTGGAACTGGCCGTGGATGGAGTCGCGGCGCAGCAGCGAGGCGCGCTTGACGAGGTCCTGCTCGCCGCCGCCGCGGACGACGATCGCGCGCAGCCGCAGGCCGTTTCCGGAGCCGGCCTTCTCGATGAGCAGGCGGGCCACCAGCCGGCCGATGCGCCCGAAGCCGTAGAGGACCACGTCGCGGCCCTCGCCGCGCTCGATCTTGTTGGCGCCCGTGGCGCCCGCGACGGCCTCGGCGGTGAACTGCTCCACGCTCAGACCGCGGTCGTCGGTCCGGTAGGTCGCGGCGAGCATGCCGATGTCGATCTGGGACGGACCGAGGTCGAGCGCGGTGAGCGCCTGGAGGAACGGCAGCGTCTCGGTGACCGAGAGCTCCTCACCGGCGATCTGCCGGGCGAATCGGTGGGTCTTGAGAATGCTGACCACCGACTTGTTCACCAGGGAGCGGCTGTGCAGCAGGACGTTGACGTCCCGCTCGCGGTGCAGCTTCCCGATGATCGGGATCATCGACTCCGCGATCTCCTCGCGGTGCTTCCAGTTGGTGAACGAGGCGTCGTTGACAGTCACAGGTTCATCTTTCGAGCTAGACGGCGCTCATATGTTAAACCCTCGCCGTCCGGTCGTTTCACACGGGGTGGCCGTTCCCCGTTCCGCGCAGGAATGGCCCCGTCCGGATCGGGTACGCGAGCAGGACCGTGCCCGGCGGGCGGTGTTGGCTGCGATCTTGTCCGGGGCGGGCCTACGACCATCGCTACCAGGGGATCTGCCATGGACACACCCGCGCATGACCACAACGTCACTCCGGCCAGGCGGGCGCTGGACGCACTGGCCGTCAACACCGACGACACGGCGGCGCTGGACACGCTGGCGAGCAGCGAGGTCCTCGTTCCCGTGCCCGACGACGCGACCCCGGAGGACATCGCCGATCCGTCCGCGGTGGCGCTGCCCGTCCTGGAGCAGCCGGGCGGCAACCCGGTGGTGCCCGTGTTCACCTCGGAGCCGGAGATGGTCGAGCTGCTGCCGTTCGTCTCCCGCTACCGCCTGGTGCCGCTGGGCGCGCTGGCCTCGCAGTGGCCGGCCGACGACCTGTCGCTGACCATAGACGCCGGCTCCGACCACCCGCTGACGCTCACCTCCGAGGGCGTGCGCACGCTGCTCGCCCGCCCGTAGGTCGCGAGGGCGTGTTCCGGGACACGCCCCCGCGGGTCACGGCGCGGTGCGGTCGTCCAGCATGCGGGTGAGCGCGGCGCGCTGCAGGGGCAGCGCGCGGCCGTGCACCTCGCGGCCCCTGGCGGTCAGGGCGACCCAGACGCCGCGCCGGTCCTCGGTGCACACGGAGCGCTCGACCAGGCCGTCCTTCTCGAGTCGGCCGATGAGCCGGGACAGCGCGCTCTGAGTGAGGTGGACCCGGCCGACGAGGTTCTGCACCCGGCAGTGGTCGCCGTGGGAGGGCGCCTCGGACGCGAGGAGGTCGAGCACCTCGAAGTCGCTCGCGCCGAGCCCGTGCGGGTGCAGGACCCGGTCGATCTCGCACATCGTGCGCGCGTGCACGGACAGGATGTCCCGCCACCGCTCCTCGAGCCGGGCGTCGGCCGTCTCAGCTGCCATACCCGCACGGTAACACCGGGTCCGCCACTCGTTGACTGCGCAACCAGTGCGGACGCATCCATTGCCCGGCACCCACCGGGGACGGCTCAGGCGGGCGGGTCCTGGAGCAGCCCGGCCCGGTTGCCGTCGGCGTCCTCCACGAAGGCGATCAGCCTGCCGTTGCCGACGTCCCGCATGTCCTGCACCACCTCGGCGCCCGCCTCCCGCAGCGCGGGTCGCGGCGAACGGGCGCCGCACACGCCGTCACGTCGACTCGCGCTTCACCAGTTCCGTCGGCAGGATCACCGCCGCCGGGTCCTCGCCGCCGATCTGGGCCAGCAGCACCCGGACCATCTCGGAGCTGATCCGGTCCCAGGGCTGGCGGATGGTGGTCAGTTCGGGGCGGGCGGCCAGCGCGGCCGGGGAGTCGTCGAAACCGCCGACCGCCACGTCCTCCGGCACGCGCCGCCCCGCCCGCTCCAGGGCCGTCAGCACACCCTGCGCCATCAGGTCGGAGGCGACGAACACCGCGTCCACGTCCGGGGCCTGCGCCAGCAGCCGCTCCGCGCCCGTCTCGCCGCTGGCCCGGCTGTAGTCACCGGAGACGATCAGCCGCTCGTCGGCCTCGATCCCCGCCTCGGCGAGCACCTCCTTGTAGCCGGCCAGCCGCTCCACACCGCCCGGGGTGTCCAGCGGCCCGGTGACCACGCCCACCCGCCGCCGCCCGAGCGACAGCAGGTGACGCACCATGTCCCGGGCGCCGTCCCGGTCGTCGGCGGCCACGTAACTGACCTTCGACCCCAGCCCGATCGGCTTGCCGCAGGCGACCAGCGGCACGCCCGCCGCCCGCAGCTCCTCGGCCACCGGGTCGCCGGAGTGGCTGGAGACCAGCAGCACTCCGTCCACGTGACCGGCGGTGATGTACCGCATGATGCGCCGGCGCTCGTCCTCGGTCCCCGCCAGCATCATCAGCAGCGGGATGTCGTGCGCGGCCAGCGCCTGGGTGCAGCCGCGCAGCAGGACGTTGAAGTTGGGATCCTCGAAGAAACGCTCCTGAGGTTCCGTCAGCAGGAAGCCGACCGAGTCCGACCGCCCGGTGATCAGCGAGCGGGCGTGCCGGTTGACGACGTAACCCGTCTTGCGGATCGCCGCGTTGACCGCGTCCTGCGCGGCCGGGCTGACGTAGTGCCCGCCGTTGAGGACGCGCGAGACGGTGCCCCGTGAGACTCCGGCCTCGCGCGCCACGTCGTGGATCGTCGGCGGTCTGCGTCGGCCCCCCGTGTTGCCCATGGTCATGACTTTACGGCCCCGGAGAGCAGATCGAGGCTCCAGAACCGTTGGACCACCAGGAACAGCGCGACCAGCGGGATCACCGCCAGGAACGCGCCGGTGATCACCAGCGTGTACAGCGCGGGCTGGTTGGAGCCCTGTTCGAGGAGGGTGTACAGACCGAGCGTGATCGGGAACTTCTCGTCGTCGCTGAGCATGATGTACGGCAGCAGGAAGTTGTTCCACACCGCCACGAACTGGAACAGGAACACCGTCACCAGGCCCGGCACCATCATCGGCAGCGCGATCCGGGTGAACACGCGCCACTCGCTCGCGCCGTCCATCCGCCCCGCCTCGACGATGTCGCCGGGCACGGCGGCGGCCGAGTAGATGCGCGCGAGGTAGACGCCGTACGGCGAGAGGATCTGCGGCAGCAGCACGGACCAGTAGGAGTCGGTGAGGTCCGCCTGCGCCAGCAGCAGGTACTGCGGGACGGCGAGGATGACCGGCGGCATGAGCACGCCGGCGAGGAGGACGTTGAAGACCGTCTCGCGGCCGCGGAAGCGGTAGACCGCGAGCGCGTAGCCGCTGACCGCCGACACGCACGTCGACAGCAGGGCGCCGAGACCGGCGTAGAGGGCGGAGTTGCCCATCCACTTCCAGTACACGCCGTCGCGGTAGGCGGTGAGGTCCTTGATGTTGTCGGCGAAGCCCGTGCCCGGCAGGAAGGTGAAGGTGGAGAACAGCTCGCGCCCGGACTTGGTGGACGCGATCACCACCCATGCCACCGGCAGCAGCGTGTAGAGGGCGCCGAGCACCAGGGTGACCGTCGGCACCCACGCGACCCGGGGGCGCGGCGGCGGGCCCGGCACGGTACCGGGCGTGGTCCCGGCCGTCGGCGCGGCCTTGCGGACGGCAAGAGAACTCATCGTGCTGCCTCCTGCTTCTGACGCCGGTTCGCGGCCCGCAGGAACCCGAAGGACAGCACGAGCGTGGCGAGGGCGATGATCACGGCCTCGGCGGCCGCCTGGTACACGTCACCGGTACGGAAGGCGTCCCGGTAGACCTTCATCAGCGGACTCCACGTCGTCGACACGGAGTTGGTGAGCGGTTTGAGGGTGGTCGGCTCGTTGAACACCTGGAGCGTGGCGATGATCGAGAAGAAGAAGGTCAGCACCAGCGAGGGAGCCACCATCGGGATCTTGATCCGCAGCGCGATCTGCAGCGGGGTGGCGCCGTCGAGCCTGGCCGCCTCGTACACCTCGGCCGGGATGGCCCGCAGCGAGGTGTAGATGACGATCATGTTGAAGCCGGTGCCGCCCCACACCGCGATGTTCGACAGGGCGAGGTAGAGCGGACCGCCGTCCAGCAGGTCCGGCTGCGGCAGCCCCAGCTTCGCGAGCAGGTAGTAGAACGGGCTGACGTCCGGCAGGTACAGGAAGCCCCACAGCAGCGCCGCAACGACGCCGGGGATGGCGTACGGCAGGAAGATCGCGAGCCGGGTGACGGGCGCGAGGCGCACCCGGTCGGAGTCGAGCATCAGGGCGAACAGCAGGGCGAGGCCGAGCATCACCGGCACGACGACGCAGCCGTAGCCGAGCACGCGCAGCGCGCCGTCCACCAGTTCGCTGTCGGTGAGGGCGTCGGTGTAGTTCTCCAGGCCGGCCCAGACCTCCTTGCGGGCGCCCGCGCCCAGGCCGAGGCCGGAGACGTGGACCTTGCGGAAGCTGAGCCACACCGCGTAGCCGATGGGCAGCGCGAAGAACAGGGCGAAGAGGGCCGTCGCGGGGAGAAGGAAGCCGTAAGGGGCCCCCTTCACCCCGTACGGCTTCCGGCGTGCGGCTTTCACTCGGAGACCTCGAAGCCCTGCTTCTTGAGGTCGGCGACCGTGGTGTCCTGCATCGTCTTCAAGGCCGCGGTGAAGTCCGACTTGTTCTTCGCGGCGGCGCCGAAGGCGTCGTTGAAGGCGGTGTAGGCGACGTTCACGTTCGGGCCCCAGGCGGAGGGCGCCGTGGTCTTCGCGATCTCGGCGGCCTTGGTGTAGAAGTCCGGCTGGTTGGCGAAGTAGGCCGGCGGGGTCGCGAAGGCGCCGCTGGTCTGGGCGTTCGTGGCGGCCGGGTAGATGCCGCTCTCCTTGGCCAGGGCCTGCAGGGCCTGGCCGTCGGTGTTGAGCCAGGCGGCGAACTTCGCGGCGGCCGCCTTGTGCGCGGAGTCGGTGGTGACCGCGACGGAGGAGCCGCCCCAGCTGCCGGTGACGTTCTCGCCCGCCGACCACTGGGGGAGCGGGGCCATGGCCCACTTGCCCTTGGTGTCGGGCGCGGCCGTGGTCAGCGTGCCCGGCGCCCACACGGCGGAGACCCAGGCGATCTGCTTGCCGGTGTTCAGCGCCTTGTTCCAGGCCGGGGTGTACATCGGCTGGTTGTCGACGGCGCCCTCCTTGACCAGACCGCCCCAGAAGCCGGCGACCTTGCGCGTCGCCGCGTCGTCGATGCCGACCTTCCACTTGTTCCCGGAGGTCGTCCACCACTTGGCGCCGGCCTGCTGGGCGAGGCCGGCGAAGAGGCCGGAGTCGTTGGCGGAGAAGGTGGTGAGGTCCTTGTCCGGGGCCTTCTTCTTCAGCGCGCGGGCGGTCCTGGCGAACTCGTCCCAGGTGGCGGGGACCTTCAGGCCGTACTTCTTGAAGAGGTCGGCGCGGTAGTAGAACATCATCGGCCCGATGTCCTGCGGGACGGCGTAGACCGCGTCCGTGCCGAGCGTGGTCTGCTGCCAGACGCCCTCGGCGAAGCTGCTCTTCGCGCCGCCGACCTCGCCGGATATGTCGGCCAGGGCGCCGTTGCTGACCAGCGTCGGCAGCGCCTGGTACTCGGCCTGCACCAGGTCGGGTGCCTTCTTCGCCTTGTGCGCGGTGAGGATCTTGGTGATCAGCGAGTCGCCGGAGGCCTGCTTCTTCACGGTGACCGTGATCTTGTCCTTCTTGCCCTGGCCCTTGTTCCACAGGTCGACGACCTTGTCCATGCCGGGCGTCCAGGTCCAGTACGTCAGCGAGACCGGACCGGATTCGGTGCCGCTGTCGTCGTCGGACGAGCCGCAGGCGGCGAGGGCGGTGGCGCCGAGGGCGACGGCGACGACGGTGGCGGTGCCTCTGACGAGCCGTCCGCGCTGGGTGTTGGGCATGGATCTCTCCCCTGACCTGGGGCCCCCGCCCACTGCGAGGACCAGCCATGGTGGTGCCGCGGCTCGCCTCCATGACCTCGGCCGGGGCTCGCTCGCGGTGCTTCTGTGAGCGTTCACAGTAGAGAAACATCCCGGACACTTGTCAATGGTTGTTGCTGTGCGGTTATGTTGGGCTCGCACGGCCGCCGCTGTGTGTGCACGTTCCCAAATGATCGATTAAACGGGAGAGATTCCATGCCGGAGACCACCCCCAGGGGCCTCACCGGGCTCGCCTTCGGCGGGGACTACAACCCCGAGCAGTGGCCGGAAAGCGTCTGGCAGGAGGACGTCCGGCTGATGCGGGAGGCCGGCGTCACGATGGTGAGCGTCGGGATCTTCTCCTGGGCCCTGCTGGAGCCCTCGCCGGGTGTGTACGACTTCGCCTGGCTGGACCGCGTCCTGGACCTGCTGCACGAGGGCGGCATCCGGGTCGACCTCGGCACGCCGACCGTGGCCCCGCCCGCCTGGTTCTACCGGGCCCACCCCGAGGCGCTGCCGGTCACCGAGGACGGCGTGCGCTACGAGTTCGGCTCCCGCGCCGCCATCTGCCACAGCAACGCCGACTACCGCGCGGCCGCGGCGGACATCACCACACGGCTCGCCGAGCGCTACGGCGACCACCCGGCGCTCGCGATGTGGCACGTGCACAACGAGTACGGCGTCCCCGTCTCGGCCTGCTACTGCGACTCCTGCGCCGCCCACTTCCGCCGCTGGCTGGCGGCGACGTACCGCACCGTCGACGCCGTCAACGACGCCTGGGGCACCGCCTTCTGGGGCCAGCGGTACGCCGGCTTCGACCAGATCAACCCGCCGCGCCGCACCCCGACCGTCGGCAACCCCGGCCAGGCCCTCGACTACCGGCGCTTCGCCGACGCCACCATGCGGGAGAACTTCCGTGCGGAACGGGACATCCTGCACCGCCTGTCACCGGGCGTGCCGGTCACCACCAACTTCATGACCGCGCTCAGCCAGTGCGACTCCGTCGACTACTGGGCCTGGGGCCGCGAGGTCGACATCGTCACCAACGACCACTACCTGATCACCGACGGCCGCCGCACCCACGTCAACCTCGCGATGGCCGCCGACCTCACCCGTTCGGTCGCCGGGGGCGCCCCCTGGCTGCTGCTGGAGCACTCCACGTCGGGCGTCAACTGGCAGCCCCGCAACCCCGCGAAGGCGCCCGGCCAGATGGCCCGCAACTCCCTCGCCCACGTGGCCCGCGGCTCCGACGGTGCGATGTTCTTCCAGTGGCGCCAGTCCCGGCGCGGCGCCGAGAAGTTCCACTCGGCGATGCTGCCGCACGGCGGCACCGAGACCCGCGTGTGGCGCGAGGTCGTCGAGCTGGGCGCGGCGATCGACTGCCTCGCCACCGTCCGCTCCACCCGCACCGAGGCCGACGTGGCCGTCCTGTGGGACTGGCAGTCCTGGTGGGCGCAGAACCTCCAGTGGCGCCCCAGCGAGGACCACGACCCGCGTGAGCGCGCCGACGCCTTCTACGAGGCCCTCTACGACCGCCACCTCACGGTCGACTTCGCGCACCCGGAAGCCGACCTGTCGAGGTATCCCCTTGTCGTCGTGCCCGCCCTGTACCTGATGACGAAGGCGGCCGGCGTCAATCTGGAGAGGTACGTCGACGGCGGCGGCACCCTCGTCGTCTCGTACTTCTCCGGCATCGTCGACGAGCACGACGCCGTCCACGAGGGTGCCTACCCGGGCCCGCTGAGGGACGTGCTCGGCCTGACCGTCGAGGAGTTCTCGCCGCTGCTGCAGGGGCAGTCGGTGCGGCTGGCCGGACCGGACGGCCGCGAGCTCGCCGCCGACGTGTGGAGCGAGTTCGTGGTCCCCGGCGGCGCCGAGACCGTGTGGACGTACGCCGACGGCCTGCCCGCGGGCCGCCCGGCGGTCACCCGCCACCGCCACGGCCGGGGCACCGCCTGGTACGTCTCCACCCGCCTCGGCGCCGACGGCCTGGACGCCCTGCTGGAGCGGGCCGCCGAGGACGCCGGCCTCGCGCCGCGCACCGACCTGCCCCGTGACGTGGAGGTCGTGCGCCGCACCGGCGAGTCGGGCAGCTACCTGTTCGCCGTCAACCACACCGCGTCGGACGCCAAGGTGCCGCTGGAGACGCACGGCACCGAACTGCTGACCGGCGAACGCGCCGCGGGCCGCCTCGCGGTCCCCGCGGGAGCCGTCCGGGTCGTACGACTCGACGGCCGGTGACTGTCCGGCACGACCCGCCGGACAGTCGCCGAGCAGGCTCCCCTCCGCCCGTGGAGCCGCGAGCCGCGGGCGGAGGGGCCTCCCTCACGTCACGAGGGAACCCACCCCCATTCACGTCGAAGGGACGACGGACGACGATGTTCCATCCCAGACGCACCCTCAGGGCCCTGCTGCTGCCGCTCGTGGCAGGGCTCGCCCTCACCGCCCTGCCCGCCACCACCGCACAGGCCGCCGCCACCCTCACCAACGGCGGCTTCGAGGCGGACGGCACCGGCGCGGCCACCCCCACCGGCTGGTCGGAGTACGGCAGCACCGGCGCCTCCTACACCGAGTCCGGCGGCCACGGCGGGAGCTACCGCCTGACGCACTGGGCGTCCTCCGCCTACAAGGTGGAGACGTACCAGTACCTGTCCGGGCTGGCGTCCGGCACCTACACGCTCACCGCCTGGGTCCGCTCCAGCGGCGGCCAGAACGCCGCCTACCTCTCGCTGAAGAACTGCGGCAGTGCCGAGCAGCGCACCGATCTCCCGGTGTCCACCAGCGACTGGGTGCGCGTCGTCACCTCCGTCGCGGTCACCGCCGGCCAGTGCACGATCAGCGTCACCTCCGACGCCAACGCCGGCAACTGGATCAACGTCGACGACCTGACCTTCGCCTCCGGCTCGACAGGCCTGTCCGTCAAGGGCGCCGACATCTCCTCCCTCGCCAAGAGCGAGGCGTACGGCGGCGTGTACCGGACCAGCTCTGGCACCGCCGGCGACGCGGTCACCATCCTGAAGAACGCCGGCATGAACTACGCGCGCCTGAAGGTCTGGGTGAACCCCGCCGACGGCTACAACGACAAGGCGCACGTGCTGGCCATGGCCAAGCGCGTCAAGGCGGCCGGCATGAAGCTGCTGGTCGACTTCCACTACTCGGACTCCTGGGCCGACCCGGGCAAGCAGAACAAGCCCGCCGCCTGGTCCGGCCACACCTACAGCCGGCTGAAGACGGACGTCTACAACCACACCTACGACGTCCTCAGCGCACTCAAGGCCCAGGGCACCACCGCCGACATGGTCCAGGTCGGCAACGAGATCAACGGCGGCATGCTGTGGTCAGAGGGCTCGACGAGCAACTGGACGCAGCTCGCCGGCCTGATCAACTCCGGCTACAGCGCGGTGAAGGCGGTCTCCTCCGGCACGCAGGTCGCGCTGCACCTCGCCAACGCGGGCGACGACGGCACGGTCCGCTGGTGGTTCGACAACGCCAAGACGTACGGGATCAACTACGACGTGATCGGCCTGTCGTACTACGGCTACTGGCACGGTTCCCTGGCCGCCGCCCAGACCACCCTCGACGACGCGGCCTCCCGCTACGGCAAGCCGGTGTTCATCGCCGAGACGGCCTACCCGTTCCGTCTGGACAGCGACGACTCGCTCACCAACATCATCGACACCACCGGCGAACTGGTCTCCGGCTACCCGGCCACCACGGCGGGCCAGCTGGCCTGGATGAACGCCGTCGCGAACATCGTCGAGGCGGTGCCCAACCACCGCGGCCTCGGCGTCTTCTACTGGGAGGCCACCTGGACCGCGGTCGACGGCAACGGCTGGGACCCCGCGGACGCGGCGTCCGGCAACGGCTGGGAGAACCAGGCGCTGTTCGGCTACGACGACAAGGCGCTCCCGGCCATGGCCTGGTTCACCCACCGCTGACCTCCTCAGTCCCTCCTGGGCGACGGGGCCCGGCCGCGGGGAGCGGCCGGGCCCCGTCGCCCGGCCCGGACGTTCGAGACGGGCCGGTAGGGACGGGCCGTATCCGGGTACTCGGATGCGCCGTACGAGCCGGAACTGACCGGACCGGACCGGAACGGACCGGATCGGACCAGACCAGGAGGCCTGATGAGCGAGCAGACACCGTCCCAGGCCGAGGGCGAGCGGGACGACATCTCACCCGCCGAGGAAGTGCCGCGCACCACGCCCTCCCAGGCCGAGGGCGAGCGCGACGAGGACGCCGAGGACGACGAGACGGGCGCGGAGCAGGGCTGAGCGGTCCGGCTGAGCGGTCCGGCTGAGCGGGCCGGCTGAGCGGGCCGCGGGTCACTCGGACGGACCCGGCTGCGCGGGGTCCGCGGAGCGGGCGGCGGCCGACGGCCCCCGCCCTCCGTGATGGTGCCGGGGCACCTGCCGGTCCGGCGGGTCGGCGTCCCAGAACCGCTCGCACAGCAGCCGGCCCACCAGCGCACCGCCGTAGACCACGAACCCCACGCCGACGAGCCAGGACTCCACCACCAGCACCGTGCCGACGGGGCCGTAACTGATCGCGTTGGTGACCAGGAGCGGGGTGAACACCAGGTAGGAGAACCAGCGCAGCCCGACCAGGCCCGCCATCGTGGCGATCGCGCCGGGCAGCAGGTGCCCCCATCCGACCTGCCGGTGCAGCAGGAAGTGCGGCCCCCACCAGAAGAACAGCACCCCCACCGCCATGCTGAGCGGGACGCGGGCGGGCCCCTGCAGCACGTTCCGGGTCTGGACCTGTGCGTACAGGTAGGCCATGAGCATGATCAGCCACACGGTCTGGCGCCACAGCCGGTGCCAGGGGCCGGCGGCCGTCCGCCAGATCCGCTCGTAGCCGTTCTGCACGCTCGCGGCGAAGGAGAGCCCGAACAGCGCCAGCAGCACGATGCTCAGCGCGCCGGTGGTGCTGACCACCTTGCTGGGCGGGGTGAAGACGTCCGACAGCGCCTTGGCGGACCGGCCGGACAGGTCCATGCCGTCCACCAGCCACAAGGCGAACCCGCCGTGCCCGAGCGGGTCCACGGCCGCGATCACGATCAGCAGCGGAGCCAGCGTGACCAGGGCCAGCGTGGCGAACCCCATGGCCCGGTGCATCAGCTCCAGCTCCCGGCCCCGCCGGGTCAGCTCCGCGAGCCCCAGCTGGTGCCATGCCGCGCGCGGCCGGAAGCGCCGGCCGTTCAACGCGGCCACCGCGGGCAGCAGGCTCCTCGGCCGGGGCGGCCGCCGGTACGCCGCCCGGGCGGACGCGACATGGGACCACCCCTTCTCCGACTTGCTCGCACACCGGACCGAGTGGCCGACGGCACGGACCCGTAAACCGGGCAGGACGACGCGGCGCGGACCCTGAACCGGGCCGGGTGACGCGGCACCGACCCGTGAACCGGGCCGGGTGACGTGGCACGGCGAGGGTACCCGGGCGCGTGCCGCGGTGCGCGGCACGAGGCGCGCGCAGCTGCCAGGATGGACCGTCCCGACAACGAGGGGGAGCCTCATGGACCGTCCCACCGCGCTCGTCCCGCGCCGGTACGTCGCGATCGGCGGACACGGCCCGGAGGACGTCGTCGCCGACGCCCGCGGCCGGGTGCTGACCGGCATCGAGGACGGCCGCATCCTGCGCGTCGACGGTCTGGCCGAGCCGTCGGCCGCCCGCGTCGAGGTGATCGCGGAGACCGGCGGCCGCCCGCTCGGCCTCGAACTCCTCCCCGACGACGCCCTGCTGGTGTGCGACGCCGAACTCGGGCTGCTGCGCGTCGGCCTCGACGACGGCGTCGTACGCATCCTGGCCGACTCGCTGGCGGGGGAGCGGCTGCGGTTCTGCAGCAACGTGGTCGCCCTGTCCGACGGCAGCGTGTACTTCACCGTCTCCAGCCGCCGCTACCCCCTGCGCCAGTGGATCGGCGACCTGGTCGAGAACACCGCGACCGGCCTGCTGCTGCGCCTCGCCCCCGGCAGCGAGACCCCCGAGGTGCTCCTGGACGGGCTTCGGTTCGCCAACGGGCTCGCGGTCGGCGCCGACGAGTCCTTCCTGGTCGTCGCCGAGACCGGGGCGTACCGGCTCACCCGCTACTGGCTCGACGGCCCGAAGGCGGGCACCGGCGAGCCCTTCGTCGAGAACCTGCCCGGCATGCCGGACAACATCTGGCGCGCCGGTCCCGAGGGCCCGATCTGGGTCTCCCTCGCCGGGCCCCGCATGCCGCCCCTGGACGCCCTGCACCGGGCCGCGCCCGCCGTGCGCCGGGCCGCCGCCCGCGTCGCCGTCCGCGCCCCCTTCCGCCCGAGCGGCACGATCGGCGTCGTCGCGGTCGACGACCGGGGCGCGACCGTCCACCACCTCGCCCGTCACCGCTCCGGCTTCCGCATGGTCACCAGCGTCTGCGAGGCCGCGGGCCACCTCGTGCTGGGCAGTCTGTGGGAGCGCGGGATCGCGCTGTGCGAGCCGCCGGCCGCGAAGTGACCCGGCTCCGGCCCGGGCGCTAACCTGGTGCCCGGCCGCGATCACCCCTCGCGGCACGGCGGTGGGGTCCGCCGCACCCGCGTCGCGGCCGGGGTGCCGCGGGCGGCGCCCGCGGACGGGGGCCCCGGCGAGTGGGAGACGTACGACCATGACAGCCCCGGACACCGAGGACCTGCGCGTCCTGCCCCGCCCCCCGCGAAGGTCTGCCTGGCGCGAGCAGGCGCCCGTCGTCGCGGTGGTCGCGCTCGGCGGCGCCGCCGGCGCCACGGCCCGGTACGCGGCGGCCCGCTGGTGGCCCGCCCCGCCGGGCGGCTTCCCCTGGGCGACCTTCTGGACCAACGTCGTCGGCTGCGCCGTGATCGGCGTGTTCATGGTCGTCATCACCGACGTGTGGGCCGCCCACCGCCTGGTGCGCCCCTTCTTCGGCACCGGCGTCCTCGGCGGCTTCACCACCTTCTCGACGTACGCCGTCGACATCCAGAAGCTCATCGACGGCGGCCACCCCCGCACCGGGCTGGCCTACCTCGCGGCGACCGTGCTCGCGGCGCTCGCGGCGGTGTGGCTCGCGGTGACCGCGGCCCGCCGGGCCCTGAAGTGGAGGCAGCCATGACGCGGCTGACCGGCCGCGCCCTGCGCGTGACCGTCTTCATCGGCGAGAACGACACCTGGCACCACAAGCCCCTGTACGCGGAGATCGTGCACCGCGCCCACGCGGCCGGCCTGGCCGGCGCCAGCGTCTTCCGCGGCATCGAGGGCTTCGGCGCCTCCTCGCTGATCCACACCTCGCGGCTGCTGTCCCTGAGCGAGGACCTGCCGGTCGCGATCGTGATCGTGGACACCGAGCAGCGCGTCCGCGCCTTCCTCCCACAGCTGGATGAACTCGTCGACGAGGGGCTCGTCATCCTCGACGACTGCGAGGTCATCCGGTACGTCGGCCGTGACCCCGGCCCGTCCGCCGCCGGTCCGGAGGGTAAGAAGTCGTTGTGAACTGGCTGCTGGTCGCGGTGGGCGCGATGGTCGGCGCGCCGCTGCGCTACCTCACGGACCGGGCGGTGCAGTCCCGGCACGACTCGGTCTTCCCCTGGGGCACCTTCGTGGTGAACGTCACGGGCTGCCTGGTCCTGGGCCTGCTGACCGGCGCGGTCGCCTCCGGAGCAGCCGGTTCCCACCTGCAGCCGCTGATCGGCACCGGTCTGTGCGGGGCCCTGACGACCTACTCGACCTTCTCCTACGAGACCCTGAGGCTGACCGAGACCGGGGCGGGGCTCTACGCTGCCGCCAACGTCGTCGGGAGTGTCGCCGCGGGCCTCGGTGCGGCATTCGCCGGGGTCTGGGCCGCCCAGGCGCTCTGGGCGTAGTCATCCGGCCACACCGGCACGTAGTAAGACTGTCCGCACCACCTGTCACCAACTCCTCAGAACTGGATCCCATGAGCGTCATCAGCGTCGGTCAGGCCGTCGTCCTCGGAGCCGTCGAGGGAGTGACCGAGTTCCTCCCCGTCTCCTCCACCGGGCATCTGAAGATCACCGAGGGGCTCATGGGGATCCCCGTCGACGACGACGCCGTCGTCGGTTTCTCGGCCGTCATCCAGGTCGGCGCGATCGCCGCCGTGCTCGTGTACTTCTTCAAGGACATCGTGCGGATCGTCTCCGCCTGGGGCCGCGGACTGGCCAACAAGGAGGAGCGGTACCACCACGACTACAAGTTCGCCTGGTGGGTGATCTACGCGACCATCCCGATCGTGGTCGTCGGCCTGGCCGCCAAGCCGCTCATCGAGGGCCCGCTCGCCTCCCTGTGGGTGGTCGCCGGCTCGCTGATCGTCGGCAGCGGTGTGATGTGGGCGGCCGACCAGATGGGCCGGCACAAGCGCGGTGAGGACGACACCTCGCTCAAGGACGCGATGCTGGTCGGCAGCTCGCAGATCCTCGCCCTGCTCTTCCCCGGCTTCTCCCGCTCCGGCGCCACCATGTCCACGGCGCTGATCCTCGACCTGGACCGCGTCGCCGCCACCCGGCTCTCCTTCTTCCTCGGCATCCCCGCCCTGACCGGCGCCGGACTGTACGAACTCAAGGACGCCCTGGGCACGGGGGTGGGCGCCGCCCCGCTCGCCGTCGGCACGATCGTCTCCTTCGTCGTCGCCTACGCCTCCATCGCCTGGCTGCTGAAGTTCGTCGCCAAGCACTCCTTCAACGCCTTCGTGCTCTACCGCCTCGTGGTGGGCGCGCTGCTGCTCGGCCTGCTGGCCACCGGCACCATCGACAGCTGACCCACGCTCAGCCGACCCACGCCGGGGCGTGCGGCCGGCCGGCCCTGTCCGGCCGCCCGCCCGCCCCGGCGAACCGCCCGCCCGCTTGACATCCGCCCGCCACGCCCGGACCATCACTCCCGTGAACCTGTCAGACAGCCAGACAGCCTTCCGGGTGCCGCGGCGCGTGAGCGCCATGGAAGCGGTGCTCGGCCATCTGCGCGACGCCATCGAGCGCGGCGAGTACGCCGTGGGCGACAAGCTGCCCTCGGAGGCGGAGCTGTGCCGCAGCCTCGAGGTCAGCCGGCCGGTGCTGCGCGAGGCGCTGCGCGCCCTGCAGACGATGGGGCTGACGGTCTCCAGGACCGGCAAAGGCACCTTCGTCGTCGCCAGTGCCGTCCAGGACCCGACCTTCGGCGACTACGCGGCCGGCGACCTGATGGAAGTGCGCCGGCACGTGGAGATCCCGGTGGCGGGCTACGCGGCCACCCGCCGCACCCCCGAGGACCTCGACCACCTGACGCATGTGCTGCGTCGGATGGAGGAGGAGACCGACACCACCTCCTGGGTCGCGCTCGACACGCTGTTCCATCTCGCCGTCGCCCAGGCCGCCCGCAACCCGGTCTTCCGCCGGGTCATCGAGGAGATCCGCGACGCGCTGGCGCGTCAGTCGGCGTTCCTCAACGAACTGGGCGGACGCCGCGAGCAGTCCAACCGCGAGCACCGGGCGATCGTCGAGGCGCTGATCGCCGGTTCGGCCACCGACGCGGCCGCCGCGATGAGCCACCACCTCGACCGCGTCGAGACGACCCTCACCGACATCGTGCGGCCCCCGCGCACGGAGGCCGGCCCCCGGGCGTGAACCAGGCCCGTCCCGCACGAGGACGCCGCCGAGCCGGCGTGCGACCCGCGCGCCGCTCCCCGAAGAAGGGCGTGCGATCCGCGCCCCGCTCCCCGAAGAAGGGCGTGCGACCCGCGCGCCGCTCCCCGAAGAAGAAGGCAGTGATGCACAACAGTCCCGTCGCCGAGGCGCCCCCGATCCGCGAACCCCGCCACGCACCCGTCGCCCACCTCGTCCGCGGCGGGCTCGTCGAGGGCGTCCACCACGGCTCCGTCGTCGTCCTCGGCGCCGACGGCGAGGCCGGGCTGCGGATCGGCGACACCGAGGCCGCCTTCTACCCGCGGTCCGCCCTCAAGCCCCTCCAGGCGGTCGCCATGGTCCGGGCCGGCCTCCCGCTCGACGGGGAACTGCTGGCGCTCACCGCGGCCAGCCACTCCGGCGAGGAACGCCACCTCGCCGGGGCCCGGCGGATCCTGGAACGCGCCGGGCTCACCGAGGACCGGCTGCGCAACGTGCCCGACCTGCCGTTCGCCCCGGTCGTCCGGGACAGCTGGGTGCGCCAGGGCCGCCACCCCTCCAGCCTCGCGCAGAACTGCTCCGGCAAGCACGCGGCCATGCTCCTCACCTGCACGCTCAACGGCTGGTCCCTCGACGACTACCTCGACCCGCGGCACCCCCTCCAGCAGGCGATCGCGGAGATCGTCGAGGACCTCACCGGCCAGCGTGTCGCGCGGGTGACCGTCGACGGCTGCGGCGCGCCCCTGTTCGCCGTCTCCCTGCACGGTCTCGCCCGCGCCGCCGCGCGCATCGCCGGCGCCGCCCCCGGCACCCCCGAGGCCCGGGTCGCCGACGCGATGCGCGGCCACCCCGAGATGGTTTCCGGGGCCGGACGGGACGTCGCGGCGCTCATACGGGCGGTGCCCGGGCTGCTGGCCAAGGACGGCTTCGAGGGCGTCCAGGTCGCCGCGCTCCCGGACGGCCGCGCCGTCGCGGTGAAGATCGCCGACGGCGCCGACCGGGCACGTGTCCCGGTCGCCGCGGCCGCCCTGGCCCGGGCCGGCGTCGACCCGGCGGCGCTCGTTCCGTTCGGGGGTGCGCCGGTGTTGGGTGGTGGTCGGCCGGTCGGTGAGGTCCGTCCGGTCCGTGCCCTGGTTCTGGAGAGCCTGTCGGCCTGCGTCTGACGGTGGCGGCCTGTCGGCGCGCGGGCTGTGTGTCTGGGTGAGGCCGGCCGGGCGTGTCCTGGTCGCCTTGGCGCGGGTCGGTGCCGGCCCGGTGGCGCTCGTTCGGTTCGGGGGTGCGCCGGTGCCGGGGACGGCCAGCCGGTTGATGCGATGTTCCGGTCCGTTCCCCCGCCCCGACCGGCCTGACGGCCTGCGTGTCACGGTGGCGGCCTGTCGGCCCGTCCTGTCCTGCCCCGGGGGCGGCACCCGACGTCCCGGCCGTCGCCGCCGGTGGCGGTGGGAACGGGCTCCAGGTGCCGGCCCGTGCCGGTGTCCCGCGACTGGCGTACGGGGCGGAGGCACCCTCGCCGTCGGTGCCCCGCACCTCCCGGAACGCGGAGGGCGCTTTCGCGTCACGGCTGACGGTCCGCCGCCCGCGACTGCCGGACGCTGCCCGGAACGGGCGGATCTGGGCCGAGCAGTCCCGGCCGGGGTGCCCGCGCCGATCACGCGGCGGTCACGTGCGCGCCCCCGGCCGGAGGGTGAGGCGTCGTCTTCCGGCCATGTGGCGCCGCCACGCTGTCCGCGTGCCGGTCATGGCTTCTCCCGTCGATCTCCGCCGCTGTCAGCTCCTGGGGCTGACCGGCACCGCCTGCGTCGCGCTGGGCGGTGAGACGGCCGGCGCGCTGCCCGTGCGCGAGCTGCCCGCCCCCGCCGACGCCCGCGCCGCCCTCGGCCTGGTCGGCGCGTACTTCGGCGTGGTGCTGCTGATCGCGGCCTGGGTCCTGCTGGGCCGGTTGGTGCGCGGCGCCGAGCCGCCCACCCCGCGGGCCCTGGTGCTCGTCCTCGCCGTGTGGGCCGCGCCTCTGCTGCTCGCCCCGCCGCTGTTCAGCCGGGACGTCTACAGCTACCTCGCCCAGGGCGCCATGGCCGACGCCCACATCGACGTCTACGCGTACGGCCCCGACCGGCTCGGCGGCCCGCTCGCCGAGGAGGTCGCCCCGCCGTGGCGGCACACCGGCGCCCCTTACGGCCCGGTGTTCCTCGCCGTCGCCTCCGCCCTGTCCGCGGCGACCCGGGGGGAACTCCCCGCGGGCCTGGCCGGGATGCGGCTCGTCGCGCTGGCCGGGGTGGGGCTGATGGCGGCCGCGCTGCCCCGCCTCGCCCGGCACAGCGGCGCCGACCCGGCCGCCGCCCTCTGGCTCGGCGCCCTCAATCCGCTGGTGCTGCTGCACCTGGTCGCGGGCGCCCACAACGACGCCCTCATGCTCGGCCTGCTCGGCGTGGGCCTGGTGGCCGCGCTCGGCGGCCGGCCGGTCCTGGGCGCCGTGCTGGTCACCCTCGCCGCCCTGGTCAAGGTGCCGGCCGTGCTCGGGCTCGCCGCGGTGGCCGTGCTGCACGCGCGCGCCGGAGCGCGTCCGCCGCGGGCCGTGCTGACCGCGGCCGCCGCGGCCGCCGCCACGACAGTCGTCGCGACGGCCGTCGCAGGCACCGGATACGGCTGGACGCGCGCCCTCGACACCCCCGTATCACCGCGGAACTGGGCTCTCACCAGCCTGCTCGGCCGCGCCACCCGTGCTGTGCTGGCCCGGCTCGGCAGCGATCTGGCGCACCTGGCCGTCCCGGCCTGGCACCTGCTCGGCCTGGCCGTCACCGCGCTCCTGACCGCGGCCCTGTGGCGGCGGCTGCGCCCGCGGCCGGTGTACGCCCTCGGCCTGAGCCTGGCCGCCCTGGCCGCGTTCGGGCCCGCCGTCCGCCCGTGGTACGCCCTGTGGGGGCTGTTCCTCATCGCCGCCGCGACCCCCGGCACTCCGGTACGGCACCGGGTGACGGCCGTGACCGGTGTGCTCGCTCTCGCCGTCCTGCCCGACGGCGGCCCCGCGGACGCGGGCCGGCTGCTGCTCGCCGGCTGCGGCGGCGCGCTCGCGGCGGTGGTGCTGTGGCAGGCCCACCAGACGGCACAGGCGCCCGCCCTGGGGCGCACGGCGTGATCATCCGCCCCCGCACCGACCGCGGCCGGCTCCTGCTGGTCCTCGCCCTCTGCACGGCCGTCACCGCCTTCACCGCGACCGTGCCGCTGCTGCGCGACTGGTTCGACCTGCGCGTCTACCACGGGGCCGTCGACGCCTGGGTCCACCACGGCCGGGGGCTCTACGCCTACCGGGTGCCGGGGACGGGCTACGGCTTCACCTACCCGCCGTTCGCCGCCGTCGTCATGCTGCCCATGGCCTTCGTGGGGCTGCGCACCGCGATCCTGGTCGCCCTGCTGCTCGACCTGGCCGCCCTGGCGCTGGTCGTGCACCTGCTGACCGGCGGTGCCTGGCGGCGCTGGGGCTGGTACGGCTGCGCCCTGGCCGGCTGCGCGCTCGCGCTGTTCGAGCCGCTGCGCGACACCGTCAGCTTCGGCCAGGTCAACCTCCTGCTGCTGGGCCTGGTGCTCGCCGACGGACGGCTGCTCGGCAGCGAGCGGTGCCGCTGGGCCGGGGTGGGCATCGGTCTCGCCGCCGCGGTGAAGCTCACGCCCGCGCTCTTCATCGGCCTGCTCCTGCTCACCCGCCGGTGGCGCGCCGCCGCGGTCGCGGCCGGCGTCGCCGCTGGGGCGACGGCACTGGCCGCGTGGGCCGCGCCCGGCGCCTCCCGCCTGTACTGGACCCGGGCGCTGTGGGACACCGGCCGGGTGGGCCGCCTCGACTACGTCTCCAACCAGTCCCTGCAGGGCGTCCTGGCCCGCCTCGGCGAGCCGGGGCGGGCCTGGTGGGCGGCGGCGGTCGTGTGCGTCCTGGGCGTCTGGGCGTGGCGCGCCCGCCGGGCGGCCGCGGCGGGCGACCGGACGGCCGCGTTCGCCCTCACGGCACTGGCCGCCTGCCTGGTCAGTCCGGTCACCTGGGTGCACCACCTGGTGTGGCTGCTGCCGTCCTTCGCCGTCCTGCTGCGCACCGGGCACCCGCGCGTGGCGGGCGGCCTGTACGCCGTGCTGTGCACGAGCGTGGTGTGGCTGTGGGTCGACGACGCGTCCGGCGTCGACGGGTTCCTCGGCGGCAACGCCTACGCCTGGATCACCCTCGGCCTGCTGCTGTGGCTGCCCGCCGGTCAGCTCCCGGACGGGCGCCGGCAGATGCCGCGCAGGACCAGCGCCATCACGCCGGCGCCGAGGACCGCGGCCGCTGCGACGAGCCCCGCCTCGGGCCAGCCCGGTGCGCGGTCCGCCGGGACCGCGCGGGCCACCGGTGCGGCGGGGGCCGCGGGCCGGGAAGCCGCGGGCCGGGGGGCCGGCGACGCGACGGTGGCCCCCTGCAGCGGCCGCGTGGGCCGCGGGTCCAGTGAGCCCACCGGGTCCACCCGGCCGGCCGCGTCGAATCCCCAGTCGAGCAGTTCGCGGGCCTCCTCGTAGACGGCGAACGGCACTCCCGCCTGCGGGTTCATGACCGTGACCAGGACGGTGCGGCCGTGCCTGCGGGCCGCGGCGACCAGGGTGTTGCCCGCCTGGGTGGTGTAGCCGTTCTTGACGCCGATCAGTCCCGGATAGGGCCGCACGCCGTCCGCGCCGGTCAGCAGCCGGTTGGTGTTCCGGATCCAGTACGTCCCGCCGGCCCCGTCGGGGAAGCGGGCCAGCGCCGTGCCGCAGTACCGGGCGAAGTCCGCGTTGCGCAGCCCGGCCCGGCCGAACACCGCCAGGTCGTACGCCGACGACACCTGGCCGGGCGTGTCGTAGCCGTCGGGCGAGCGCACGTGCGTGTCGAGGGCGCCGAGGGCGCGCGCCTGGGCCTGCATCCGCTCGGCCGTGGCGCGCCAGCCGCCGTTCAGCGCGGCCAGGACGTGCACGGCGTCGTTGCCGGAGTTGAGGAAGACCCCGCGCCACAGGTCGGAGACCCGGTACGTGTGGCCCTCCTCGACGCCGACCATGCTGCTGCCGGCGCCGATGCCCGCTAGGTCCTCCTCGACGACGCGGTGCCGGACGCCTCCCGGGAGGACCGGCAGCACGGTCAGCGCGAACAGGGTCTTCAGCGTGCTGGCGGGCGGCAGCGCGCGGTGCGCGTTGTGCGCGGCCAGCACCGCGCCGCTGTCGGCGTCGGCGACCAGCCAGGACAGCGCCGACACGTCCGGCAGCCCGGGCGCGTTCCGATGAGCGAGGACCTGGGTGCCGGGCCGGTGCAGCACGGACGGCCCGGGTGTCGCCACGGGGGGTCCGCCGGGCATGCCGGGCCGGTGCGGCACGGACGGCCCGGGTGTCGCCACGGGGGGTCCGCCGGGCATGCCGGGCCGGTGCGGCATGGACGGCCCGGGTGTCGCCACGGGGGGTCCGCCGGGCGTGCCGGGGCCGGTGACCTGCGGATCGGCCACCGCGGCGGGCGCGAGCGCCAGCAGCCCCGCCGTGCAGAGCGCGCAGGTGGACACGACGGACCGGAAATTAAATCCGAAAGTCATACCGCAAAACGTAGGAACCGGGCCGCCCCGCGCCCCGCTGCCCTGGCCGAGCGGAACCCGCGAGCACCCGGATGCCGTAGCGCCCGGTGGGCGCCGCCCCCTCCGCGCGGACGCGGCCACGGACCGGCGCGGGGCAGGGTCGGCCGCGGACCGGCACGGGGGATCAGCCTCCGGGCAGCGTCGGCCACGGACCGGCGCGGGGATCAGCCTGCGGGCAGGGTCGGCTGGATGTGGCGCAGGAAGGTGGCGTTGTCCGGCGTCCGGCGCATCCGCTCCAGCAGCGTCTCCGTGCCGCCCTGCCCGTCCCGCGTCTGCAGTGCGCGCCGCAGGCCCGGCACGGCGGCCGATTCGGCCGGGGACAGCAGGAGCTCCTCGCGCCGGGTGCCGGAGGCGTTCACGTCTACGGCCGGGAAGACCCGGCGGGAGGCCAGCTCGCGGCTGAGCCGCAGCTCCATGTTCCCGGTGCCCTTGAGTTCCTCGAAGAAGTACTCGTCGGCGCGGGAGCCGGTCTCCACGAGCGCGGTGGCGAGGATCGTGAGGGAGCCGCCCTCCTCGGCCGGCCGGGCGGCGCCGAAGAACCGCTTCGGCCCGGTCAGCGCCGTAGCGTCGACGCCGCCGCTGAGGATGCGGCCTCCGGCGGCGGCCGCGTTGTTGTGGGCCCGGCACAGCCGGGTCAGCGAGTCGAGCAGGACGACGACGTCCTCGCCCGCCTCGACCAGCCGCTTGGCCCGCTCTACGACGAGGTCGGCGAGCGCGATGTGCTGCTTGGGGGTCCGGTCGAAGGTCGAGGCGTACACCTCGCCCCGCACCGAGCGCCGCATCTCGGTGACTTCCTCGGGGCGCTCGTCGAGCAGCACCACCATCAGGCGGCACTCGGGGTGGTTGCCGGCGACGGCGGCGGCGATCTGCTGCTGCAGCACCGTCTTGCCGGTCTTGGGCGGCGCCACGATCAGGCCGCGCTGGCCCTTGCCGACGGGGGCGACCAGGTCGGCGACGCGGCCGGTCAGGCCGGCCGCCGGGTGCTCCAGGCGGATCCGCTCCCGCGGGTGCAGGGGCGTGAGGTCGCGGAAGTGACGGCGGCCGCGCGACGCCTCGGGCGTGCGGCCGTCCACCCGTACGACATCGGTCAGATCGCGTCGGCCGTCGCGCACGCCCTCCACCAGGTCGCCCGCGCGCAGCTGGTGACGGCGGATCAGGGCGGCGGGGACGGCAGGGTCGGACGGCGAGGGCAGCAGGCTCGCGGAGCGCAGGCGCCCCTTCCCGCCCGCGTCGACGTCCAGGACGCCGGTGACGATCTGCGGGGTGGACTCCCGCCGGACAGGGGGGTGTTCGACTGTGGTGGTCATGGTGGCGGTCCTTTCGCGGACTGACGGACTGACGGACTGACGGCATGGGACATGCGGGGGAAGGAGAGAACGCCGCGACGGGAAGGCGGACACTGCGGCCTTCGGCGACGGTGAACAGCGCCTCGGACACGGCACGGCCGTGCGGCTCACGAGGTGGTGCTGGGAAGCCGGAGCACCCGCCGGGACACGGCGGGCGGAGCGGCGAACTGAAGGAGAACCGGCACCGGCGCCCCCTACGGGGCGTACACGAGTGCCAGCAGAACCGTACCACAGGGAGCCGGTGGCCGGGGCCGGCCCGGCCCGGCCCGCGCGCGGACGTTCGGAGCCGCGCGGCATACCTGCCATACGTACGCCCGATGGACCCTCGCCGACCGAATTCTTGTTCCGGACCGACCACCTCCTTACGCTGCCACCACCGCACTCCGGCGGGCATGGGACAAGGGACTTGGGCAATCATGGGTCGACTGGCCGGAAAAATCGCTTTCATCAGTGGAACGGGGGCCGGAATCGGCAGGGCCGCGGCACTGGTGTTCGCCGCGGAAGGCGCCACCGTATTCGGCTGTGACATCGACGCGGAAAGCGCCGCGGAAACCGTGGAAATGGTCGAGAAGGCCGGCGGCGTCATGCGTTCCCTCGCTCCCGTGGACCTCTCCACGGAAGAGGGTGCCCGCGAGTGGATCGACGCCGGCGTCGCGGCCTTCGGCGGGATCGACATCCTCTACAACAACGCCTCCGCGCTCCGCAACGGCCCGTTCGAGACGATGCCGGCCGAGGACTGGTACTTCACGATCAGGAACGAACTGGACATCCCGTACTTCTGCACGCGCGCTGCCTGGCCCCACCTCGTCGCCCGCGGCGGTGGCGCCGTCCTGAACGTCGCCTCGGTGGCCGCCGTGCGCGGCGCGCCGTTCATGCCGATGGTGCCGCACGGCGCCGCCAAGGGCGGGGTGCTGGCGATGAGCAAGCACCTGTGCGCGGCGGGCGCCCCGCACCGCATCCGGGTCAACACCATCGCCCCCGGCATGACCCGCACCTCCGCCACCGCCCCCTTCCTGGACGACCCCGACGGGCCCAGGGCCCAGCTGGAGGCGCGCATCCCGGCCGGCCGGGTGGGCGAGCCCGAGGACATTGCCCGCGCCGCCGCCTTCCTGTGCAGCGACGAGGCCGCGTTCGTCAACGGAGCCAACCTGATGGTCGACGGCGGCGACAGCGCGATGGCGGGCTGAGCGGCGTGACCGTACGACTCGACCACGTGGGCGTCACCGTACGCGACCTGACCGCCCAGACCGACTGGTACACCGCGGCCTTCGGGCTGAGAACAGTCTTCACCTTCCACCTGGAAGGGCCGGGCCTGCGCGGCGTCGTCCTCGAACATCCGCACGGCTGGCGCATCGAACTCCTCGCCAGACCCGGCTCCGCGCCCGGCCTCAGGGCGCCGGACCCGCTGACCGCCGCCCTGACCGAGGGATACGGGCACTTCGCGGTCAGCACCCCCGAACTCGACCCCCTCTACACGGCCCTGGTGGCCCATGGAGCGGGCGAGGCCGTGCCACCCGGGCCTTCCCCCGAACCCGGTGTGCGCATGGCCTGGGTCACCGACCCCGAGGGAAATCTCATCGAAATCATAGAGAAGAACGCAGAGTGAGGGCACGCACGATGACGGATTCGATCTCCCTGAAAAGACTCGACAGAGGGACGCTCATAGCGTGCTGTCTCGCCGTGGCGGCGGCACAGCTGTGCATTACGGTGCCTTCACCGATCAACGGCAATATTCAGGCCGCATTCGGCGCGTCGGGTTCCCAGGTCGCCTGGGTGACTTCCGCCTTCATTCTCCCCACCGCGATTCTCGAGCTGAATTTCGGAGTGGTCGGCGACCTCTTCGGCCGTAAGCGCCTGCTGGTGCTCGGCGGATTCATCCTCGCGCTCGGTGAACTCCTCAACGCCACCTCCCAGAACATCACCATGCTCTGGATCGGACAGGGTCTCGCGGGTGTCGGCGCCGCCGCGCTCTTTCCCAGCTCCCTCGCGGTGATCGCGGCCGCCACCCCCGGCGAGAAGGACCGCGCGAAGGCGGTCTCGACCTGGGCGCTCAGCATCTCCCTGGCCTCGGCCGTCGGACCGCTGTCCTCCGGCGTGCTCGCCACGGTCGCCGACTTCCGCTGGGCGTTCGTGCCGCCGGTCGTCCTGGGCCTCGTCGTGGGCGTCACCAGCTGGATCATGGTCACCGACTCCAAGGCGCCCGAGGGCCGCTCGCTGGACTGGCCGGGCCAGATCACCGTCGCCGTCGGCCTCACCGCGCTGCTGTGGGGCGTCATCGAGGGCGGCGACCGCGGCTGGAGCAGCCCGGCGATCGTCGGCTCCCTCGTCCTGGCCGCCGTGGCCCTGGCCGGCTTCGTCGTCGCGGAGAAGCGCTCGGCGTCGCCCATGTTCAACCTGGACCTGCTGAAGATCCCGTCGTTCGCCGCCGCGGCCGTCGTCGCGCTGGCCGGCATGTTCGGGTTCATCGGCACCGCGTACTGCGTCTCCATCCGGCTCGGCGCGGTGATGCACCTGAGCGCGCTGCGGGCCGGCATGCCGTTCGTCATCCTCCAGCTGATCCCGCTGCTGCTGGCGCCCGTGCTGAGCCGCATGCTCACCCGCGTCGAGCCGCGCTGGCTGCTGATGGGCGGCCTGCTGCCGATGGCCGCCGGCCAGTTCTGGATCGCCGCGCTGCCCATCACCACCACCTCCCTCGCCGCCTTCATCGGCCCGGTGCTGCTGCTCGGGGTCGGCTTCATCTGCGTCGTCTCCTCCCTCACCTCGGCCGCCGTCAACGCCGTACCGCTCAACATGACCGGCATGGCCAGCGGCGCCACCAGCCTGGTGCGCGAGTTCGGCCAGGCGCTCGGCCCGGCCGTCATCAGCGCCGTCGCGATGAGCGCCGCGTCCTCCGCCCTGGTGGGCAAGCTCAGCGGCCCGGACGCGGGCATGGAGGCGGCCGCGGGGCCCCTCGCGGTCGTCAACGCGGGCAGCGACGCCGCCCGGGAGGCCGCGCGGTCCGCCCTCGCCCACGGCATGGCGCTCGGCGTGACCATCTGCGGCTGCGCCTCCCTGCTGGGCGCGCTGGTCACCCTGGTGCTGGTGCGCAAGAACACCACGCGCGCCACGGTGGAGTCGGGCGAACCCACGGTGCAGACCGCGACCGCGTGACGATCCGTACAGCTCAGAGGCCGGGGCCCAGCCCCGGCCTCTTTCGCGTGCGCCCGTGTGCGGCACCCGCCGGGATCAGGGCGGACAGCCTCGGCCGAGACGGCGTGCGGCCGCGGTCCGAACGGCGTGAGCCCCGCCGTCCGGCACCGTCTGCGGTGTCCGGCCGGCGGGGCTGCGGTTGGGCGGCCGGAGTCAGGAGGCGTCCAGCGCGTTGGTGATCGCCTGCACGCCGCCGTGTGCCGTGTACCCGCCGTCGACCGTGATCTCCGCCCCGTTGACGTACGACGCCTCGTCGGAGAGCAGGTAGACCACCAGCGGGGCCACCTCGTCGACCGTGCCGGGCCGTCCCTGCGGGGTCATCGACAGGTGCGCCTCGACGAACACCGGGTTCGCGCCCGACATCAGGGGCGTCTCGATGTAGCCGGGGTGGACGAGGTTGGTGCGGATGCCGCGTCCGGCCAGTTCCAGCGCCGCCACCTTCGACAGTCCCCGCAGCGCCCACTTGCTGGCCGTGTAGGCGACCGCGTGGTGGGCGGTGAGGGCGGCCACCGAGCCGACGTTGACGATGGAGGAGCCGGGCGGCATCAACGGCGTCAGGGCCTGGATGCCGAGCAGGACGCCGGTCGTGTTCACGGCGAACGCCCGGTTCCAGTCGGCCAGGCCGACCTCGCCGAGGCGGGCCCGCATCGGGATGCCGGCGTTGTTGACGAGGCCGTGCACCGCCTCCAGGCCGCCCGCGAGCGCGGCCCAGTCCTCGGGCGACGACACGTCCAAGTGACGGAAGGCCACGTCCAGGCCGTCGGCGCGCAACGAGGCCGCCAGCTTCTCCCCGGCCTCGTCCAGGACGTCGGTCGCGACCACCGTCGCGCCCTCCCGGGCGGCCGCCGTGACCTCGGCGGCTCCCTGTCCCTGCGCGGCCCCGGTGACGACGACGGTCCGGCCCGACAGACGCATGCGGCTCACGGCTTCCTCCCACGGGTGCGGAAGCCCTCCCGTAGGGCTCCTCGCCTCCACGCTAGGAAGCGGCGCTCAGCTCCGGAAACGCGTGTTTGCCATGCCTGTCATCCACGGGGACGATCTCGGGCTCGTCCACGGGGACGATCTCGGGCCGCGGCGGCTCGCCCAGTGCGGCCCCGACCTTGCGCACCGTCTCGCGCAGCCACCGGTGGGCCGGATCGGAGTGCCGGTTGTGGTGCCAGTACATGGCCTCCACCAGCGGCACGTCCGGGAACGGCGTCGGCACGACGGCGCACCGCGCGAAGCCCTCGTAACGGCGGGCCAGCCGCTCGGGCACCAGGGCGACCAGGTCGGTGCCGCTGACCAGGAACGGCAGCACGCTGAAGCCGGGCGTGCTGACCTGCACCTTCGGCGTGATGCCGAGGGTCTCCAGCTGGCGCTCGGCGGGCGTGTGGCTCTTGCCGATGGCGCAGGCGGCGTGCGGCATCTCCGCCAGGTCGCGCAGGCCGAGCCGCCCGTCGACCAGCCGCGGGTTGTCCGGGTCGACCAGGCACACGAACCGGTCGTGCATCACGGCCTCGCTGACGCCCGGCAGCTGGTAGCCCAGCGGCACGACCATCAGGTCGTGGCAGCGCAGATGGGTCTCGTTCTCCAGCTGCCCGTCCACGATGGAGTGGAAGTCGATGCGCACCCCGGGCGCCTCCTCGGCGATGACCCGCAGCAGCGGCTCCACGAACACCGTCATCACGTAGTCGGACATCACCACGGAGAAGCGCTGGCGGCTGCGCGTCGGGTCGAAGTGCCGGGTCAGCGACAGCGCCTCCTCCGCCTTGTGCAGCGAGGCCTGCACGACCGGCAGCAGCCGCTCCGCGAGCGGCGTCAGCTCGTACTCCCGGCCCACCCGCACCAGCAGCTCGTCGTTGAAGTGCCGGCGCAGCCGGGCCAGCGAGCCGCTCATCGCGGACTGGCTGGTGGACAGCCGCACGCCCGCGTGGGTGACGTTCTTCTCCTCCAGCAGGGCTTCCAGCGCCACCAGAAGATTCAGGTCGATCGCTCCGAGACCCATCCGTGTTTCCTTCCGGCCGCGTCGTTGAAGCTCGGTGGAACCGGAGCGTAACCGCCGTGTTCCCGTCGAGGAAGAGCAGGGTGAACAATTCACAGGGACCCGATGGCAGTCATCGGGTCCCTGGATACGTGCAGGTCAGAGGGGTGGACGCTACGGCCGCTGGGTCCGCCCCCGCTTGCGTGCCCGGGGCAGGTAGACGTCCGCCCGCCCCGGCACGACCCGGTTCGACAGCGTGCCGAGCCGCTCCACGGTCAGCGTCACCTCGTCGCCGGGCGCCAGCGGCGGCGGGGTCCGCTCGCCGAGGCGGCCCCAGAACTCCGCCAGCGCCCCCCAGCCGCAGGTGCCGGAGCCGAGGACGTCCCCAGGGCGCACCCAGGCGTCCCGGGAGGCGTAGGCGATCATCTCCTCGAACGTCCAGGAGACGTTGGCGAGGGTGTCCCGGCCGATCAGCTCGCCGTTGAGGGTGACCGTCATCTCCAGGTCCAGGAAGCCGTCCGCGTCCCGCCGGTCCGCCACCTCGTCCGCGGTGACCAGCCAGGGGCCGAGCGTGTTGGCGAAGTCCTTGCCCTTGGCGAAGCCCAGGCCGAGGTTCTTCTCCGGCTTCTGCAGATCGCGCGCCGACCAGTCGTTGAAGACGAGGTAGCCGGCGATGTGCTCGCGCGCCCGCCCGGGCGTGAGGTCCCGGCCGGCGCGTCCGATCACCGCGCCGACCTCCAGCTCGAAGTCGAGGACCGAGCAGCCGGCCGGCACGGGGACGTCGTCGTGGGCGCCGTAGCCTGCGTGCGGGTTGGTGAAGTAGAAGTTGGGCGCCCGGTACCACTCCTCGGGCACGTGCTCCAGCCCGTCCAGCGACTTCGACACGCCCTCGATGTGCGCCTCGAAGCCGACGAAGTCCCGGATGGACGGCGGCTTCAGCGGCGGCAGCAGCCGCACCTCGTCGACCGTGAGGCCGCTCGGCCGCCGCAGCGCCTCGGCGCCGGCCGCGTGCAGCACGTCCTGCTCGATCAGCGCCAGCACGGTGACGCCCTCGGGCAGCGGATGGACGATGCCGTCCCGGACCACCCCGGCGCGTTCCTCGCCCCCGTACTCGTACGTCGCGAATCGCATGCCCTACCGCTCCCAGTGGTTGGTGTTGGTGACGGCGCCGGCGCTCAGGTAGCCGGCGAACAGGCCCTCGGGGTCGCGCACCGCCCGGATCTCCTGGAGCCGCCGCCACTGCTCGTCGCCCATGAACTTCAGCTGCCGCACCGTGAAGTCGGAGTCGCCCAGGTACTGGCCGACGGTCACCGGACGCATCGCCGCCGTCGCCTCGTCCAGCCAGGCCCGCAGCTCGGCGTCCCGCGTGTCGTCGTCGTGCACCACGTAGGTGGCGCAGTAGATCTCCGACTGCAGCGAGAAGGCCATGTCGGGCAGTTCGCGCAGCGGCGCCATGGAGAACCAGATGGTGAAGGTCTGCCGGGTCGGGTGCTCGGTGAACGCCTTCCGGATCGCCGGCACCACCTTCCCGGCCGGCCCCGACAGCCACGCGTTGTCCACGAAGTAGCGGTGGCCCTCGGGGTTGGCGGTGCGCTGGCCCTCCAGCTGTTCGGCGATCGTGGTCGGCTTCGCCTCCACCCGGAACAGGGCCCGGTCGGCGTACGGGTTGGCGTGCAGCGGGGCCAGTGCCTCGGCGGCCTGCTCCGGGGTGTCGGTCATCGACACGCCGGTGACCAGCAGGACGGGCTCGTCCCGGTCGGGCGGGGTCTGGGTGACCGCGACGATCTCCACCAGCTCGGAGACCGTGTGGTGGGTGTCGTGCAGCCAGGTCATGACCTCGTCGAACAGGTCGAGCGGGTACGCGTGCACCGTGTGCGCCAGATGCCGGGGCAGCGGCCGGGTGCGCAGGTGGAAGCGGGTGACGACGCCGAAGAAGCCGGGGCCCGCGCCGCGCGCCGCCCAGTACAGGTCGCTGTGGTGCGTCTCGTCCGCGCGCACCAGCTCGCCCTCGGCGGTGACGACGTCGATCGCCGCGACGTTCTCCGCCGCCCAGCCCCAGCCGCGCGCGTTCCAGCCCTGCCCGCCCTGCAGCAGGAAGCCGCCGATGCCGACGGAGGGGCAGTGGCCGCCGTTGAAGAACCGGCCGAACTCGCCGAGGTAGGGGTTGAGTTCGTCGCCCCCCTTGACGCTCGGCGTCGCCGACACGATCTGCGTCCGCGGGTCGTACGCCATCTCGCGGAAGCCGCCCAGGTCGATCAGCAGGGCGTCCCCGCGCACCGACCAGGCGGCCCAGCTGTGCCCGCCGGAGCGGACGGCGACCTGCCAGCCCCGCTCCAGGGCGAGCCGCACGCCCTCGACGACGTCCTGCTCGGTGACGGCCTCCAGCACGGCGGCCGGCCTGCGGTCCGCGGGGCGGCGGGCGTTGAAGACCCGGCCCAGGCAGGCTTCCTCGAAGTCCTCGTCGCCGGGCAGGTGCAGGGTGCCGGAGAAACGGTTGTCGTTCATGAAGGTCTCGCTCACTTCACCGCGATCGGATTGACGGGGGCGCCCACCGCTCCGGTGACCGGAAGGGGCGCGGCGACCAGCAGGAACTCGTGGACGCCGTCGGCCGCGCAGTCCTCGGCCAGGGCCTCCAGGTCCCACATCTCGCCCAGCGGCAGCCCCATGTTGGGGATCGCTATCTGGTGCAGGGGGGACATCGCCGGCTCGGCGAACTCGTACGGGCGCACTTCCAGGCCCCAGGTGTCGGAGGCGATGGCCGCGATCTCCGTACGGTGCAGCCAGCCGAGCGTGGTGAACGACAGCCCCGGCGCGTCGCCCGCCGCGTAGGCGCCCCAGTCGCCCAGCCGCCGCACCCGGCCGAGCTGCCCGGTGCGCACCAGCACCAGGTCGCCGCGGCGCACCGTGGACGTGGCGCCCTGCGCCTCTATGGTGGCGCGCAGGTGCTCCTCCCGGATCGGGAAGCCGTCCGGCAGCTCACCGTGCTCGTCGCCGACGGCGCGGCCCACGTCGAGCAGCACCCCGCGTCCGGTGAAGGCGTCGCGCATGTGCTCGATGCCGGTGACCGAGTCGCCGTCGCCGTTCACGATGGTGCACGGGCGGCCGTTCCACGCCTGCCTGTCGTCGAAGATGTGGCCGAGGCCGTCCCACTGGGTGGACGCCTGGAGAGGCATCACCACGTGGTCGTCCGCGCCGCCGAAGCCGTGCGGGAAGCCCTGGGTGCCGGCCGCCGCGTCGGAGCCGGTGTCCTTCATGTAGTGCACCGGGTTGATACGGCCGCGGAACCCGCGCTGCGGTCCGTCCTCGTTGAACTCCAGCGCCAGCGAGAAGGGCCGCCCGCGCCGCACCAGCCCGGCCGCGTGGGCCCGTATCGCGTCGTCGAGGAAGTTCAGCGTGCCCAGTACGTCGTCCTCGCCCCAGCGGCCCCAGTTGCGGTAGGCGGCACGGGCCTTGGCGAGCTCTTCCTCGATGGGACCCAGGATCATCGGGTACGTCCTTTCAGCAGCAGGTCGAGGGCGTTGCCCCCGGCGATCGCGGCACGCTCGGCCGGGGCCAGGCCGGCGGCGTCCAGGCGGGCCAGCGGGTCGCTCACGCCCATGTCGAAGGGGTGGTCCGTGCCGAGCACGACCCGGTCGGCGCCCACCTCCTCGACCAGGTGGCGCAGGGCGCGCGGGGTGTACACCAGCGCGTCGAACCACATGCGGCGCAGATAGGCGCTCGGCGGCTCGGCGCAGCCGCGGGCGTCCTCGCGCACCCGCCAGGCGTGGTCGGAGCGGCCCACGTACGTCGGCAGGTAGCCGCCGCCGTGCGCGGCCACCAGCTTCAGGCCCGGGAACCGGTCGAGGACGCCGGTGAAGATCAGGTGCGAGAGCGCCACCGTCGTCTCCATCGGCTGCCCGACCGTGTTGCCGAGGTAGCGGGTCGCCAGCCGCTCGCCCAGCGAGCAGCCCCACGGGTGCACGAACACCACCGCGCCCAGCTCCTCGGCCTTCTCCCACACCCGGTCGTGCGCCGGGTCGGCCAGCTCCCGGCCGCCGACGGTCGTGGACACGCTGATCCCGTACAGGCCGAGCCCGGTGACCGCCCACTCCAGCAGCCGCACCGCGAGAGCGGGGTGCTGGAGCGGCACGGTGCCGAGCCCGTACAGCCGCTCCGGCGCCTCGGCGCAGTGCGCGGCCACCGCCTCGTCGACCGTGCGGGCGAGCCGGCCGGCCAGGTCCGCGTCCGCCCAGTAGTGGTGCATCGGCATCGGGCCGACCACCTGGACGTCGACGCCCATCGCGTCCAGGTCCGCGAGCCGCTCCGGGACGCTGGTCAGCTTCCCGGCCAGGCGCCGGAGCTGGGCGCGGTTGACGGACAGCGACTCGGGGGAGTGGGCGCGCTGCTCGGCCGCCAGTTCGGCGGCGAGTCCCGGCGTGCCCGCGACCAGGGCGTCGGCGGCCGGCACGGCCAGGTGGCCGTGGAAGTCGACGACCGGCGTGCTCATGCGGCCGCCGTCAGCGACTGCAGCGTCTCCGACATGATCCGCGCCGGGTCGGCGCCCGGCGTGGCCGGGTCGATCTCCCACTCGGCCAGCCGCAGCGAGTTCTCCAGCACCATCCGCACCCGCGGCAGCCGCCGCGCCATGAACTCGTCCAGGGCCTGCTCCACCGGGAGCTCCCCGGTGACCAGGGTGGCCAGCAGCACCGCGTCCTCCATGCACATGGCGGCTCCCTGCGCGATCAGCGGCGGGCAGGCGTGGGCGGCGTCCCCGACGACCATCGCACGGCCGCGGTGCCACGGCTCGTCGACCAGGACCGCCTCGATCCAGCGGTAGTCGACCGCCGTGCCGGCGGGCAGCGAGGCGATGATCTCGCCCCACATGCCCCCGTACCCGGCGCCGCGCTCGCGCAGCAGCGGCAGCGGGGCGCGCGGACCGATCAGCGAGGCGTCGAGGTTCTCGTCGAGGAGGTAGGCGTAGCAGCGGTCGGCGGAGATCGGGCTGTAGCCGGCCTTGAAGCGGGGGCCGCCGTAGTACACCTCGGCGCAGTCCATCCCGGCGGGCCGCTCGGCCACCACCCGGAAGATCGACATGCCGACCGGGCGCGGCCGCTGGGAGAGGCCGATCAGCGCGCGCATCGACGAGTTGATGCCGTCGGCGCCGACCACGAGGTCGTAGCGGCCGGTGGAGCCGTCGGTGAAGGACACCTCCACGTGTCCGGGCGACTGCTCCAGCCGGTCGACGCTCAGCCCGAGACGGACCCGCACGCCCTGCGCGTACACCGCGTCGCACAGCGCGTCCTGCAGGTCCGAGCGCAGCGCGCCCGCCGTGGACGGCAGGTCCGAACCGCCGGTGTGCGGGGTCGGCAGCTCGCTGATCAGGCCGCCGTCCGCGCGCCGCAGCCGCATGACGTCGAACGGCACGGCCCGCTCCAGCACCCGGTCCAGCACGCCCACCGAGCGCAGCGCCTTCAGCGCGTTGCCCTGGACGGTGATGCCGTGCCCCACACCGAACCACTGGGGGGAGATCTCGACGAGCTCGACGTCGGCGCCGCGCTGGGCGAGCGCCAGCGACAGCACGCTTCCGGTGATGCCGCCGCCGACGACGAGCACCTTCTGTACGGGCATGGGCGATCCTTGCGAACGTAGAGGACGAGGGGGTCAGCCGGAGAAGCGCGCGCCGAGCTCGTGGTAGTGCTCCACGGCCGGCGGCTCGGCGAAGAACGGGCCGACCAGGGCCCGCCAGCGCGCGAAGCGCTCCGATTCCCGGAAGCCGGCGGTGTGCGCCTCGACCGACTCCCAGCCGACCAGGAGCAGGAAGGTCCGCGGCCGTTCCTCGCACCGCAGCAGCTCGGCCCAGCGGAACCCGTCGGCCTCGGCGAGCACCTCCCGTGCCGTGCCGAAGACCTCCTGGAACTCCTCTTCCCGGCCGGCCTCGACGGTCAGCTGGGCATGCTCGACGACCACGTGTTTCTCCTCGTGACGGTGGGTGCTCCGAGACTGCTCGGGCGATCGATGCAGGGTCAACGGATCGAGGCATCGGCAAGGGGGACGTCATGCATCCCGCAGGGCGATGGAGCCGCAGTTCAGCCGCCGGGAGGGCCGCCGATGGCAGCCATCGCGAACGGCCATTTCCGCCGCCCGGCCCGGCTGCCTAGCGTCAGGGGCGATCCCCACCCCGACGAGGAGAGCCGCCCGTGCCCGATCCACTCACCCCTGCCGGACCGTTCGCGCTCGGCACGTTCCGCAGCAGCGCAGGCGTCGCCTTCCCCGGCCTGGTCACCGGGGCCCGCGTGCGCGACCTGTCCGGCCTGGCGCCGTCCGTGCGCGCCCTGGTCGAGGACTGGGACGCCTGGCTGCCCCGGCTCGACGCACTCGCCCGGTCCGCCGACGGCGCCTGGCACGACCTGGCCGCGCTGCACGTCCTGCCCCCGCTGGAGCCGGGCCAGATCCTGCAGAGCGGCGCCAACTACCGCAAGCACGTGGTCGATCTGGTCGCCGCCGAGAAGGAGAGCGTGCACGGCGCCACCCCCGAGGAGGCCCGCGCCGACGCCGAGAAGATGATGGACGAGCGCATCCGCGGCGGAGTGCCGTACGTCTTCCTCGGCTCCGCGCGCGCGATGTGCGGCCCCTACGACGACATCGTGCTGCCCGCACTCGGCGAGCAGCACGACTGGGAGCTCGAACTCGCCCTCGTCATCGGCAGGAAGGGCCGCGACATCCCGGCCGGGGAGGCGATGTCGTACGTCGCCGGCTACACCATCTGCAACGACCTCACCACCCGCGACCGCCTGTACCGGCCCGACCTGAAGGCCATCGGCACCGACTGGTTCACCGCCAAGAACGCCGACACCTTCCTGCCGACCGGCCCCTTCCTGGTGCCGGCCGCCTTCGTCGGCGACCCGGACGACCTGCGCATCACCCTGCGGCACAACGGAGTCGTCCGGCAGGACGAGTCGACCAAGGACATGATCTTCGACATCCCGCGGCTCATCGCGTACGTCTCCACGACCACCACCCTGTACCCCGGCGACCTGCTGCTCACCGGCTCCCCGGCGGGCAACGGCGCGCACTGGGGCGTCTTCCTCGAGCCGGGCGACGTCCTGGAGGCGGAGATCACCGGCCTGGGCCGTCAGCGCAACACCGTCAGGAGCCACGCATGAGCTTCCAGCCCATCACCCACCTGCGCCATGTCGACCTGGCCGTCCCGGACTTCGACGCCCAGCGCGCCTTCTACCGGGACACCTGGGGCCTGACCGAGGTCGCCGGCGACAGCGGCCTGGCGTTCTTCGCCGCCGAGGGCAGCCCCGAGCAGTACGTCGTGCGCGTCCGCGAGGACGAACGCAAGCGCATGGACCTGGTCGCCTTCGGCGCGGTGTCGCCCGCGGCGGTGGACGAACTCGCGCTGCGCCTCGGCCGGGCCGGGGTCCGCATGGTCCACGAGCCGAAGGCGCTGGACACCCCCGGCGGCGGCTACGGCCTGCGCTTCTTCGACCCGGACGGCCGGGTCGTGGAGGTCTCCGCGGACGTCGCCGTCCGCGCCCACCGCAGGATCGAGGAGCGCGAGGCGGTGCCCGTGCGGCTGTCGCACTGCGTCGTCAACTCCCAGGACCCGGCCGGGCTGCGCGACTTCTACGTCGAACACCTCGGCTTCCGGCTCACCGACACCCTGTACTCCACGCACATGGGCGACCTCATGTACTTCCTGCGGTGCAGTCCGCTGCACCACTCCTTCGCCATCGCACGCGGCCCCCATGTGTCGCTGCACCACGCCTCGTTCGAGATGCGCGGGGTGGAGGAGTACCTGCGCGGCACCGGGCGCGCGCTGCGTGCCGGTACCCGGCTCACCTGGGGCCCGGGGCGCCACCTCGCGGGCGACAACACCTTCTCCTACTTCCACGACCCGCACGGCAACACCGTGGAGTACACCACCGAACTCGCCGTCCTCGAAGAGGACCTGTGGCATCCCGGCCGGCACGACGTCGACGACCCGATGACCCAGGACCAGTGGGGCACCGCCGACCCGATGAGCGAGTCGGTCGCCAAGGAGCAGTTCAACGACCCCGACGTGCTGTTCGAAGCGCCGCCCGTCTGATTCCCCCCAAGACCGTCCAGAAAGGCCGCAGTTGTGGCAGAGATCCTGAAGCACGCCGTCCCCGGGGCGGACGTCGCCGCCTCCCTCGACCAGGTGCGCGAGACCGTCTCCGGCGTCATCGCGGACATCCGCGAGCGCGGCGACGACGCCGTGCGCGCCTACTCCGAGAAGTTCGACAAGTGGAGCCCGGACTCCTTCCGGCTGAGCGAGGAGGAGGTCGAGAAGATCGTCGCGTCGGTGCCGCAGCAGGTCATCGACGACATCCGGTTCGTGCAGGACCAGGTCCGCACCTTCGCCCGCCACCAGCTCGACTCCCTGAGGGAGTTCGAGGTGGAGACGCTGCCCGGCGTGCGGCTCGGGCAGAAGCACGTCCCCGTGCGGGCGGCGGGCGCCTACATCCCCGGCGGCCGCTACCCGCTCACCGCCTCCGCCCACATGACCATCGTCACCGCCAAGGTCGCGGGCGTCCCGCGGGTGGTCGCCTGCACGCCTCCCGCCCGCCGCCCGACCGCCGCCCCTCAAGGACGCGCTACGCGCGGCTGGCTGGATTCCGGGGAGATCCCGGCCGCCACCGTCGCCGCCGCGCACCTCGCGGGCGCGGACGAGATCTGGCTGCTCGGCGGGGTCCAGGCGGTCGCCGCGATGGCCGTCGGCACGGACAGCATGGAGCCGGTCAACCTGATCGCCGGGCCCGGCAACGCCTACGTCGCCGAGGCCAAGCGGCAGTTGTTCGGCGAGATCGGCATCGACCTGTTCGCGGGCCCGACCGAGATCCTGGTCCTCGCCGACGAGCACGCCGACCCGTTCGTGTGCGCCGTCGACCTGCTCTCCCAGGCCGAGCACGGCCCCGACTCCCCGGCCGTCCTGATCACCACCTCCCGCGAGGTCGCCGAGCAGACGATCGCCGAGGTCGAGCGGCTGCTGCCGGGCCTGCCCACCCGGGACTTCGCGGAGCCCGCCTGGCGCGACCACGGCCAGGTGCACGTCGTCGGATCGCTCGACGAGATGTACGCGCTCGCCGACGAGTTCGCCTTTGAACATGTCGAGGTGCTGACCCGCCGGCCGCGCGAGGCGCTGGAACGGATGACGCAGTACGGCGCCCTGTTCCTCGGCGAGGGCACCTGCGTGTCCTTCGGCGACAAGGTCATCGGCACCAACCACGTGCTGCCGACCCGCGGCGCCGCCCGCTACACCGGCGGCCTGTGGGTGGGCAAGTACCTCAAGACGGTGACCTACCAGGAGGTCACCGACACCGCATCGCAGGCCCTGCTCGGCCGGGTGTGCGGGCGGGCCTCCCGGGTCGAGCTGTTCGAGGGGCACGCCCGCTCCGGCGACGTACGCGCCGCGCGGGCCGCCGGGGACGAGCTGCCCTGGAACGCCGTATGACCCTGCGGGGGCGCACCGCCCTCGTGACGGGCGGGGGAGGGCCGCTGGGGCGGGCGTTCGCCCTTGCACTGGCAGGTGCCGGCGCCCGCGTCGTCCTCACCGGCCGGAGCGAGCGGGCGCTGGCGGAGGCGGCGGCCCGGGTCACCGAGCGGGGCGGCGCGGCCCGCACCGCCGTGTGCGACGTCGCCGACCCGGCTTCGGTCGCTCGGCTCGCCGCCGAACTGGCCGACGAGGACGTGTCGTTGCTCGTCAACAACGCCGGCGTCGCGGGCCCGGTGCGGCCGCTCGTCGACATCGAGCCGGACGAGTGGGACGAGGTGTTCGCGGTCAACGTCCGCGGCGTCTACCTGATGTGCCGGGCCTTCCTGCCGCGGATGCTCGCGGCCGGGCGGGGCGACGTCGTCAACGTCGCCTCGGTCAGCGGCAAGCGCCCGCTGCTCAACCGCACCCCCTACACCGCATCCAAGATGGCGCTGCTCGGGCTCACCCGGACCCTGGCGGGGGAAGCCGGCCCGCACGGAGTCTCCGTCAACTCGCTGTCGCCCGGACCGGTCCGCGGCCCGCGCATGGACCGCAACTTCCGGCTCACCGCCGAACTGACCGGCTGCACGGTCCGGGAGGCCGAACGCGACTTCGCCTCCCGGGCGGCCCTCGGCCGGCTCGTCGAGGAGGACGAGGTCGCCCGCGCCCTGCTGGCGATGCTCGCCATGCCGGGACTGTGCGGCGCGGACATCGACCTGTCGGCCGGGATGATCGCCCCCGCTTAACCAGGTATCACACCCCTACAACAGCACAGCGAACGACGAGGTGGACGGCGCGGACGCCGCCCGCCTCGTCGTCGTGTCCGCGCCCCCGGCCACCCTGTGGCCACTCTGTGTGATCGCCATGGAACGGGCCGCCCGATCCGAGGCATCGGGTTCCGGGATGCGTGTGTGAGACGCCTATTGCCCTTTGTGCAGCGCTGGTTCACTCCGTCGTGCACCCCAGGTGCCCTGTCCCGGACCGTCCCGCCGCACGCCCTCGCGGGCCGGTTCGTCACGCTGCGCGACAGCGCACTCGAACCGTGGAAGGCACGCAATGACGCAGATCACCCGACGCTCCCTCCTGATCGCCGGCACCGCCACGGCCGGAGCCCTGCTGGTTCCGGCCGCCACCGCCACCGCCACCGCCGCGCCCGCGGCGAGCGGAAACCGGATCACCATCGGCTCCGGCGAGACCTACGAGCTCACGGCGACCACCCGGGTGAGCCGGCTGACGATCGCGGAGGGCGGGCGGATCGTCGCCCCGGACGGCCACAGCCTCACCCTCACCGTCGACGGCGTGGAGACCGGCCAGCTGCTGACCGAGACCGGCGGCACCGCGACCCTCGTCCAGCCGGGCACCTACCGCGGCGACGTGGTCCTCACGGTGACGGCGCGGAACGACGTCACGTACCAGACGCTGACCTTCCCCTTCCGGCAGGCGCTCTACGTCGACGGCGACGGCGTCGTCCGCGACAGGTCCGTCCTCGCGGCGGTGGTCGGCGGCAGGCTCACCGACTCCTACGCCCGGAACGTGTCGATCACCTCCACCGGCGAGTGCTTCGACGGCGTGTACGTGCGGGACGGTTCCTACACGCTGCACCGGCCCACCATCTCCCTCACCGGCAACGGCCGCAGCGACTTCGCCGGCTACGGCGCCGCGGTGGTCGGCGCCGGCGCCTCCGCCCGACTGGTCCTGGACGGGGCCCGCATCACCAACAAGGGAGTCGTCCGCACCGCCGTCATCGCCGACGACGGCGCCGACGTCATCGTGAAGAACTCCTTCATCCGCTGCCGCGACGGAGTGCTGCCCGCCGACTACCGGGCCACCGTCGAAACCCCGTACATGCAGTCGGTGCCCTGGATGCTCGGCCTCGACGGCAACGTCCGCGCCACCAACCTCATCGGCAAGGACAGCACCGCCACCTACCTCGGCTCCACCGTCTTCTCGGAGACCTGGGGAGCCCTGTCGGTCGAGGGCGGCAGCGGACTGAAGCTGACGGCGGTCAACAGCCACGTCGGCAACACCGGGCAGTACGGCTACGGCACCTACGCCATCGGCGACGCCGTGGTCCGCGTCCTCGGCTGCCGCTTCGACGTCGGCAGCTACGCCACCATCATCGCGGGCCCGGCGGCGGTCGTGCACTACGGCGACAGCACCCCGGCCGCCGTCGCGGCACTGAACACGGAGCTCGGGCTGGGCCTCTCGGACGCCGAGCTGGCGGACCTCCCGGCCCGCAACACCGTCGTGAACTCCGGTCACTTCGGCTACATGTTCTTCGGCGCCGGCACCCTGACCCTGGACGGCGGCACCGTCGTCAACTCCGAGCGGGCGACCTTCCTCAACAAGGGCCAGCAGACCGCCATCACCGTCGACGGGTCCAAGGGCGCCCGTCTCGACCCGCGTGACGGCGTCATCCTGCAGATGATCGAGCTGGACGACCCGGGCCCGGTCAACGTCGACGGCAAGATGATGAACGTGGGCGTCTACACCGAGCCCACCGGCGACCCGGCGAAGGACGCCTCCTTCGACGTGACGGCCGCCCACACCGCCGACTCGGCCGCCACCTTCTCCTCCATCGCGCTGAAGGGCGACTTCTACAACGGCATGCGCAAGGGCAAGAACATGGTCCTCACCTTCGAGGACAGCACGGTCGAGGGCGTCATCTCGGCGTCCCGGACCCGGCACCGGGTGTCCACGATCGACTCCTCCGCCTTCTACGAGCTGGGCATCGTCACCAACACCGTCCGGCCCGCCGTCAACAACGGCGTGGTCGTCCGCCTGAACAGCGGCTCGGCGTGGACCGTCACCGGCACCTCGTACCTGACCGCGCTGACCGTCGCGGCCGACGCGGCCGTGAAGGCGCCGTCGGGCAGGTCGCTGGTGATGACGGTGAACGGCACAGAGACGGCCCTGACCGCCGGGAAGACCTACACGGGAGCCATCACGCTGACCGTGGCGTGACGGGGTCAGGGGCGCCCGGCGGGGCGCGTGTTGGGCCGGTCGGGTCCGCGGGTGAGTCGTTCGGCCCCTGCTGCGGTGCCCCGCGCGCTGTGAGAGTGAGTCCCGAGTCCGCGAGACGTACGGCGGCGGGGTCCTCCCTCACAGGATCCCGCCACCGTGCCCCACCACCGGACCGCTCAGGGGGCGGGCCGGCGGTGTCACGTCCCGCGGGCGGGCGGCGGTGTGGGGACCGTGGCCCGTCGCCACGGCGGCTCCTCGGAAGCGGGGCGGGCCGGGTCACCCGCCTCCGCACCGGGCCCGCGCACCACCGGCGGCCGGCGACACGGTCGCCGTGGGGATCACCGCACGGTGGTGGGCGGGCCCGCGACCCGTCAGGACGCCTCTGACACCTCCTGACCAGGGCCCATTGGACCCTGATCGCGGGACCATCGCAGGGACTGCTGGGCCCTGCCGGGCCGGGCGGCCCTCCGATGATCATGTGGCGGCGGCCGGGAAGCGCCGCGTCGCGCAGCGCGCGCGGAGCACTCCCCGGCCGGTGAGCCATGTGAACGGATTCGGAGGACACCGCCCGGTGGACGAGGTACTGATACAGCAGACGGAGCAGGTCCCCGGGGCGCGGACGCGTCCCGCGGTCCGCGAGCGGGCGGACGTGGCCGTCCGGCCGGCCGAGCGGCCCGCGTGGACGGAGTGGCTGACGACCACCGACCACAAGAAGATCGGGACCTTGTACCTGGTCACCGCGTTCGCGTTCTTCCTCCTCGGCGGCGCGCTGGCGCTGCTGATGCGCGCCGAACTGGCCCGCCCGGGTATGCAGGTGATGTCGAACGAGCAGTTCAACCAGGCGTTCACCATGCACGGCTCGATCATGCTGCTGCTGTTCGCGATGCCGCTGTTCACGGGCTTCGCCAACTGGCTGATGCCGCTGCAGATCGGCGCGCCCGACGTGGCCTTCCCACGGCTGAACATGCTCGCCTACTGGCTGTTCCTGTTCGGCTCGCTGATCGCCGCCGGCGGCTTCCTCACCCCGCAGGGGGCCGCCGACTTCGGCTGGTTCCTCTACGCCCCGCTGTCGGACGCCGTGCACTCGCCCGGCGTCGGAGCCGACATGTGGATCATGGGCGTGACGCTGTCCGGCTTCGGCAGCATCCTGGGCGCGGTCAACTTCATCACCACCATCATCTGCATGCGCGCCCCCGGCATGACCATGTTCCGCATGCCGATCTTCACCTGGAACGTGCTGCTGACGGGTGTGCTCGTCCTCATCGTCTTCCCGGTGCTCGCGGCCGCGCTGCTGGCCCTGGAGATGGACCGGAAGTTCGGCAGCCACATATTCGACGCCGCCAACGGCGGGGCCCTGCTGTGGCAGCACCTGTTCTGGTTCTTCGGCCACCCCGAGGTCTACATCCTGGCGCTGCCGTTCTTCGGCATCGTCAGTGAGATCGTCCCGGTCTTCTCCCGCAAGCCGATGTTCGGCTACATGGGCCTGGTCGGCGCGACCATCGCCATCGCGGGTCTGTCGGTCACCGTGTGGGCGCACCACATGTACGTCACCGGCGGTGTGCTGCTGCCGTTCTTCTCCTTCATGACCTTCCTGATCGCGGTCCCGACGGGCGTGAAGTTCTTCAACTGGATCGGCACCATGTGGAAGGGCAGCCTGTCCTTCGAGACCCCGATGCTGTGGGCCACCGGCTTCCTGGTCACCTTCACCTTCGGCGGCCTCACCGGCGTGATCCTCGCCGCCCCGCCGCTGGACTTCCACGTCTCCGACTCGTACTTCGTCGTGGCGCACTTCCACTACACGCTGTTCGGCACGGTGGTGTACGCCATGTTCGCCGGATTCCACTTCTGGTGGCCCAAGTTCACCGGCAAGATGCTCGACGAACGCCTCGGCAAGGTCACCTTCTGGACGCTGACGGCCGGCTTCCACCTCACCTTCCTCGTCCAGCACTGGCTCGGCGTGGAGGGCATGCCCCGCCGGTACGCCGACTACCTGGCGGCCGACGGCTTCACCGCCCTCAACACCCTGTCCACCATCGGCTCGTTCCTGCTCGGCCTGTCGTTCCTGCCGTTCCTCTACAACGTCTGGAAGACCGGCAGGTACGGCGAGCGGGTCCGCGTCGACGACCCGTGGGGGTACGGCCGTTCGCTGGAGTGGGCCACGTCCTGCCCGCCGCCGCGGCACAACTTCCTGTCCCTGCCCCGCATCCGCAGCGAATCCCCGGCGTTCGACCTGCACCACCCCGAGATCGTCCAGGCCGAGAAGGCGGCGTGACCCGTGGGCCGATCCGTCCTGGCGCTGGCCGCCGCGCTGGTGCTGTTCTCGGGCTGTGTCTGGTACGTCCCGGCCGTCGCCGACCTGCGCGCCGGCGACGACCGGCCCGCCTCGACGCGCACGGCCGCGGCGGCCTGCCTGACCGGGTGGGCCGCGGTCGCGGGCGTGGCCGTCCTGCTGGCTGCGACGGCCGTGTGGTGGGCGCCCGCGGGCGCGGCGGTCGCGGGCGCCGTGGCGACGGCCGTCCTGCGGCTCCGCGCCGGGGTCCAGCGCCGGCACGAGGCGCGGGAGACCGCGTCGCAGCTGGCGGCGCTGCGCCTGGGCCCCGTAACACCGCCGCACGGCGGGAGGGGATCCCGGGGCGTCTTCGCCGCCCTGGTCGGTTCCGGACTGCTCGGCGGCACGGCCGTCGCCGCCTGCCTGATCGTGGCCGGTCCCGGAGGCGGCCGGGCCTGGACGGCGACCGCGGCCGCCTCCGCCGCGGTCGTCGCCCTGTTCGTCGCCCTCGCGGTGACGTACGCGGTGCGCCCGCCGCACCGGCGGGCCGGCCGGGCCGCCCGCGTGGCGGTCAGCCGATCCGCGCCTGAGCCTCCTCGGTGATCCGGTCGAACTGGGCGCCCATGGCCGCCGCCAGGGCCTGGGCGGCGGACAGCGGCCGCACCATGACGGTGAGCCCGTCGATCAGTCCCTCCTCGTCGAGGTGGATGAAGTCGCAGCCCGTCAGCGCGCGGTCGCCCACCCGCGCGCTGAACACCAGGGCGTGGTCGCGGCCGTCGGCCCCGGCGAGCTCCTGCTCGTAGCGGAAGTCCTCGAAGACGCGCGCCACCCCGCGCAGGATCGCCGCGGTGATCGCCTTGCCCGAGTACGGCGCGAAGGCCACCGGGCTGGTGAACACGACGTCCTTCGCCAGCAGCGCCTCGACGGTGTCGAGGTCACCGGCCTCCACCGCTTCGCGGAACGCTCGCATCGGATCACCTCATAGTCAATTAGTGGAGTAGGTGCAGAGGAGACTAGTCAGCGGCCGGGGAGGTGTCCATGCGTGGGCCGCCGCGCTGCCCTAAGCTGACGCGGTGTTCAGCCCCGAAGGCCCCACCCTGCGCGAGCTCGCCGTCCAGGCGCTGTCGTCGGTCGAGCGCGGCTACGACCTGCTCGCGCCGAAGTTCGACCACACCCCCTTCCGGACGTCCGACGCGGTGCTCGACGCGGTCGCCGCCGACCTGGCCCGCACGGGCTCCTTCGACGCCGGGCTGGACCTGTGCTGCGGCACCGGTGCGGGGACCGGCGTCCTGGCGCGGGTGTGCCGGCGCCGTGTCGTGGGCGTCGACTTCAGCGCGGGGATGCTCGCCGTCGCCCGCGGGCGCCCCACCGGCGCCGGGCCGCGCGCGGAGTACGTCCGGGCGGACGCCCGCGCGCTGCCCTTCGGCCCCGTCTTCGACCTCGTCGTCAGCTTCGGGGCGTTCGGGCACTTCCTGCCGCGCGAGCTGCCCGGGCTGTTCGCGCAGGTCCACTCCGTGCTGCGGCCGGGCGGATGCTTCGCGTTCCCGGTCGTGGCCCCGCCGCGGTCCTCGTCGCCCGTGTTCTGGATGCTGCTCGGCTTCGACGCGGTGATGCGGGTGCGCAACGCCCTGTGGCGGCCGCCGTTCGTCATGTACTACCGCGCCTTCCGGCTCGGGCAGGTGCGGCGGGAACTGGAGCGGGCCGGGTTCCTGGTGGAACTGCACGCCCTGCCGGAGTTCGGGCGGCGCCGCGACGGCAGCCCGCGGGTGCGCACGGTCGTGGCGCGCCGCCCGGGCCCGCCGGCCGGTCCGCCGCGGGCGGGGTGACCTCGTAGACCGGGACGTGCCGCCGGGGCGGACCGGGATGTCCTGCCGGGGCGGACCGGGACGCCCTACCTGGGCGGACCTGGACGTCCTGCCGAGGCGGGCCGGGATGTCCTGCCGGGCGTCCGCCACCCCGGCGGGCCGGTCAGGCCGGCACCCGGGCCGCCGGTCCGGGTGCCGGCCCGCCGCGGATGCCGTTCACAGCGCCTTGTACAGGGCCTCGACTTCGAGCGCCGTCCGTACCGCCGCGAACCGCGCGCCGCAGTGACCGTGCACCTGGTCGTCAGGCGTACGACCGCAGCCAGCGCAGCTTGGCCGCCTCCTGGTAGGGGCCGCCGCCCTCGTGGTCGTTGAAGTCGTACACCTCGATCGCCTTGTCGTCGTGCGCCCAGGCGTTGAACGCCGCGAAGACCGTCGACGGCGGGCAGGTCTGGTCCTCCAGGGCCGTCGAGAACAGGGCCGGCGCCCGGCCGCGGGCGGCGAAGTGGACGCCGTCGAAGTAGGAGAGCGTGCGCAGGGCTGCCTCGCCGCGGCCACGGTGAGTCTTGAGGAACAGGCCTATCTCCCGGTAGGGGTGACTGTCCGTCAGGGTCACCGCGCGCGGGTAGTCGCACAGGAACGGCACGTCCGGCGCGACCGCGGCCAGGTCCGGGACCAGTCCGCCCACGGCGAGGGTGATGCCGCCGCCCTGGCTGGCGCCGACGGCCACCGTGCGGGAGGCGTCGGTCAGCGGGTGCGAGCGGGCCGCCTCCACGGCGCGCACCGCGTCGGTGAACACCCTGCGGTAGTAGTAGTTCTCGGGCGCGTCGATGCCCCGCGTCATGAAACCGGGGTAGGCGGGCGCGCCGCCCACCGGGTCCGGCGTGTCACCGCCGCCGCCCCACGCGCTGCCCTGGCCGCGGGTGTCCATGACGAAGTGCGCACGGCCCGTGGACGCCCACAGCAGGTGCTCGTGCGGCAGGCCCCGTCCGCCCCCGTACCCGACGAACTCCACGACCAGCGGCAGCGGTCCGTCCGCGGCGGCGGGCAGCCGCAGCCAGCCCTTCACCGGGTGACCGCCGAACCCGGCGAACGTCACGTCGAACACCCGCACCGTCGTCAGGCCCGTGTCCACCGGTTCGAAGCGGGCGTCCAGGTCGTGCTCGCGCGTCTCCTGCAGGGTCTTGGACCAGAAGGCGTCGAAGTCCTCCGGTTCGGTGGACGTGCTGCGGTACTCGCGGAGTTCGTCGAGGGGCAGGTCGAACAGGGCCATGAAGGACCGCCTTTGTGAAGGGTCAGTGCGGATGATCACACCGTACGCGGAAGGTCGGACGACTCGCCAGACCCGCACCGCATCCGGCGGCGGCCACGGTACCCCGTCCCCGGTCCCGCCTGCGCTGGTCAAGCGGGGCGACCAGCACTCGCGCGGGGGCGGAAGGGAAGGCCCCGGCGGACTACCGGCCGGTACGATTCGTCGGGTCACCACCCGGCACGACCCGCACCCCCGGGCGGTACGCGGGGCCCGGCGTCACGCCCGGCGGCGCGTCCACTCCGGTCCGGTACGGGCCCACGCCCGCTCCCACTCGGCGAGCCGGCGCCCGAGGGCCACGCGGCGTACGACGGCGTGCCCGAGGAGCACCAGAGCCGCCGTCCCCACGGCGGCGCAGGTGCCGACGGCGAGGGAGTGCCGCCGGACGTCGCCCCGGCTCGGCGGCGGGGGGACCGTCCGGCCGCGGGAGTCCAGCCACACGTCGACGGTGTCCCCGCGCCGGGTGCCCGCCGGGACGCGCGCCCTCGTCGTGTGCACCTCGCCGGCCGGATCCGTCCAGCGCACGGCCGCCCGGTAGGCGTGCTGCCGGCCGCTCTGCACCGTCGGCAGCATGTCGGGGGCGGCGCCGACGGCTTCGGCGCGCACGCGGTGCCGTTCGGCGCGCTGTGCCGTCGCGACGGCGCGCGCGTCGTCATGGGCCCACCGCCCGGCCGCCGTCCCCACGAGCGGCGCGCCCACCATCAGCAGGACGGCGACCACCAGCACGGTCCACGCCTCGACGACATCCGACCGGCGCCGCAGCGCACTGCGCCGCCAACGCCAGCCGCGCACCCGGGTTCGCATGGGGACCGGATACCCAGGCCACCGGAGTTCCTTCCTCACCGCACCCGTCGGCCGCCGGGCCCACCAAGCCCGCCGGGCCTGCCGAACCCGCCGGGCCTGCCGAACCCGCCGGGCCCACCGAACCCGCCGGGCCCACCGAACCCGCCGGGCCTGCCGAACCCGCCGGGCCTGCCGGTTCCGCCCCACGCCGGACCGGGCCGCCGCGCGCGCCGCCTCCGCCGCGGCCGCCCGTCGGGTCCGCCTGCCGAACCTGCCGGGTCCGTCGCGCGCGCCGCGAGGGCTGCGCTTGCCGACTGCCGTGGCCGTCGGCTCCGCTCGGCGTGCCGGGCCTGCCGGACTCAGGCCCCGCATGCGTGTACCACGCCCGTCGGGCCGGCCCGGTCGGCACGCGGCCTGCCGGGGTCTGCGGGGGCGTTGGGGAACCGGAGGTCAGCCGAAGCGTTCGATGCGGATGCGGTCCACGGGCTGGCCGGCCTGTACCAGGAGCCGGGAGGCGTGTTCCGCGAAGCCGTTGGAGCCGCACACATAGGCCTCCCACCCGCCAGGTGGCCGCTCGGCCAGGAGCGGCGCCACATGTGCGGCCGTCAGACGTCCCACCGGCACACCCCGCGGGGCGCGGCGGGTGAACACCGGCGTCGTCTCCGCGCCGAACTCCCGCGCGTAGATCAGTTCCTCGGGACCGCGCGCGGACACCAGCAGCCGCAGCGGCACGGACAGGCCCCGCAGCCGGTGGTGGCGCACCATCGACATCAGCGGCACGACCCCGGAACCGGCGCCGATCAGCAGGGCCGGGCGGTCGCCGGGCCAGGCGAAGAACCCGCTCAGCGGGCCGCGCACCTCGACCCGGTCGCCGGGCCGGGCCACGGTGTGGAACCAGCCCGAGACCTCGCCGCCCGCGACGTGGTCCAGGGTCAGTTCGACGTGGCCCGCGTCGTCGGGCGCGGACGCGATGGAGTAGTGGCGCTGCGCCACATAGCCGTCCGCCGCGGTCAGCCGCAGCATCAGGTGCTGGCCGGGCAGATGGCCGGCCCACGTCGGCACCGCGAACCGGAAGGTGGCGGCGTGCGGCGTCTCGCGGCGGATCTCGGTCAGGGTGGCGGTCTGCCACCGTCCTGCGACCCGCTCGTTCACGGCGATGCGGCCGGGCACGGCGAACCGCGTCGGGGGAGTGAAGGTCTCAGTCACCGGAATACCGCTGCTCCTGCCAGGGGTTGCCGCGGGCGTGGTAGCCGTTCTGCTCCCAGAAACCCGGCTCGTCGTGGTCGAGGAGCCGGATGCCGGCGATCCACTTGGCGCTCTTCCAGAAGTACAGGTGCGGCACCAGCAGCCGCGCCGGCCCGCCGTGCTCGGCCGTGAGCGGCCGGCCGTCGTACTCCCAGGCGATCCAGGCGCGCCCGCCGGTCAGGTCGGCCAGCGGCAGGTTCGTGGTGTACCCGGTGTGCGAGTAGGCGACGGCATGGGTGGCCGACCCATGGGGCCGGACCACATCGAGGAAGGCGTCCAGGGACACGCCCCCGAACCGCACCCCGAACTTCGACCAGCTCGTCACGCAGTGGATGTCGCCCTCGTACACCGACGCGGGCAGCGCGTGCGCCTGTTCCCAGTCCCAGGTGCGCGGCCGCTCGACCAGGCCGTCGACGCGGAAGGTCCAGTCGGCGGGCGCCAGGTCGGGCGTGACCTCCGCGGACAGCACGGGCCAGTCGTCGCCCGCGTCGTACTGGCCGGGGGGCAGGCCGGGGCGGAGGGCGCGGGGGCGTCCGGTGAAGCCTCGGGTGACGTTCATGCGGATCCAGCGGGACGGCGTCGGTAGCTCACGCATTCCACCGTACGTGCGTCCCGGGGGTGCTTACGCACCGGGCGGCCCGGCGATCATTGCGGACGTGTGAAGTCTCCGGCGCCCGGGAATAGCCGCTCGTCGATCTTCCTTGCCGCCTGTTGCCGCCCGCGACAGCGAAGGAGAGTGGAAGCAGACATGCCGAAGGTGTACGTCTTCACACGGTACGGAGGGCCGGAGGCCGAGGCCCTGGTCGACGTGGACCGGCCCGAGATCGTGATCGAGGTCGGCGCATGAGCCACGTCCTCGACAACCCCGCCCTGGCGTCCCTGACCGGTCCGCACGCGCACTTCGCCGAGCGGCGCGGCCGGGTACTGCGCTACCCCGTCGACGTCTCGCCCTGGCTGGCGCTGCCCGACGATCCAGACGCCGGCGACTGGGCGGACCTCGCCGCGCTCGCGGGCCCCGGCGCGGAGGTCGCGCTGGCCGGCTTCCGCGGAACGGTCCCGGACGGCTGGGAGATCACCTTCCAGGCGGAGGGCGTGCAGTTCGTCGACGACGGACTGGCGGCCGCCCCGGAGCCGGAGGCCGTCCGTCTCGGCCCCGCCGACGTGCCCGAGATGCTCGCCCTGGTCGACCGCACCCGCCCCGGCCCGTTCCTGCCCCGCACCGTCGAACTCGGCACCTATCTGGGTGTACGCCGCGACGGCGCCCTGATCGCCATGGCGGGGGAGCGGCTGCACCCGCCCGGCTGGACCGAGATCAGCGCGGTCTGCACCGACCCCGCCTTCCGCGGCGAGGGCCTGGCGACCCGTCTGGTGCTGGCCGTCGCCCACGGCATCCGGGAACGCGGCGAGACCCCGTTCCTGCACACCGCCGCGGACAACACGAACGCCATCCGCCTCTACGAGTCCCTGGGCTTCCGGCTGCGCCGCAGGACCGTCTTCCTCGCGGCCCGCACACCGGAACACCGTCCGGACGCACAGGCGGTGGCCGCCGCCCTCTAGGGTCTGCCCGGCCTGATCCGCCGGACAGGCCCTCTAGTCCTCGCCGGCGCCGGATCCCGGCCACGCGTTGTAGCGCGTGAGGTACCGCGCGAACCGTTCGAGATCCTCCTCGGACCAGTCCGCGAGCCGTTCCCGGACGGCCTTCCGGCGGCTGCTGGTGACCCGGGCGAGGATCCGGCGGCCGGCGCCGGTGAGGTGCAGCACCTGCACGCGGTGGTCCTCCGGGTCCAGGCGCCGCTCGACCAGGCCGGCCCGCTCCAGGGCCGTCACCTGGCGGCTGACCGTCGACTTGTCCAGGGCGTAGTGCGCGGCCAGGTCGGTCGCGCGGCAGCCGCCGCTCTCCTCCAGATGGCCGAGCAGGGTGTAGGAGACCAGCGACAGCTCGGGGTGCAGGCGCCCCGCGGACGCGCGGGCGCGGCGGGCGAAGACCGTCATCTCCCGCTGGATGGTCTCCACGGCCTGCTGCGCCTCCACCGGGCCTCCCTCGCTCTCCTGGTTGCACCGTACAACCCGGAGCGCGCGGTGCGCCGTGCGGCCCCGGCCGGGGAGGTGACCGGCGCATGCCACGGTGACCGGGAGTTGCGGTAGGGTGACCGTCCGGCCGAGGAACGTCCCGGCCGCCGGTGGACCGAGGAGGTGGGAGTCATCACCGCTGTGCCAGACCGGGTGCTCTCCCCTCGCGTCGACGCGGACCGTCGCCGGTAGGTGACCGCGGGAGCGCCCTTCGACTACCGAAAGGCCCTCGGCTCAGATGCCTGCGTCGTCCCCTTCGTCACCCTTCTCCTTTCCCGCCTCTTCTTCCGCGTCCTCTTCTTCCTCCTACGACGCCGTCGTCGCCGCGCTGCGTGCCGCGGGCTGCGTCTTCGCCGAGGAGGAGGCGCGACTGCTGCTGTCCGCCGCCCGCACCCCGCGGGAGCTGGCCCTGCTGGTCGAGGGGCGGTCCGGCGGTCTGCCCCTCGAACTGGTCCTCGGCTGGGCCGAGTTCCGGGGGCTGCGCATCGTCGTGGAACCCGGCGTCTTCGTCCCCCGGCGGCGGACCGAGTTCCTGGTCGAGCAGGCGCTGGCCCAGGCTCCGGCGGCCCGTGTCGTCGTCGACCTGTGCTGCGGCTCGGGCGCCGTCGGTGCGGCCCTGGCCGCCGCGCTCGGTCCCGTCGAGCTGCACGCCGCCGACATCGACCCGGCCGCGGTCCGCTGCGCCCGCCGCAACGTCGCCGCGGCGGGCGGTCAGGTCCACTCGGGTGACCTGTTCGAGGCGCTGCCCGCCGGCCTGCGCGGCCGCGTCGACGTCCTCGCGGCCAACGTGCCCTACGTCCCCACGGACGAGGTCGGCCTGCTGCCCCCGGAGGCCCGCGACCACGAACCGCTGGTCGCCCTGGACGGCGGTTCCGACGGGTTGCACGTGCTGCGCCGGGTCGCCGCGGAGGCGCACCGGTGGCTCGCGCCCCGCGGCTGCCTGCTGGTCGAGACGAGTGAACGGCAGGCCGCAGCGGCCGTGGATGCCTTCTCCCGCGGCGGGCTGACCGCCCGTCTCGCCTACGACGAGGAACTGGGCGCCAGCGTCGTGATCGGCGTCAGGCCGTAGCGCCAGCGCCCGACGGGGTTGCCGACGGCGACGACATCCGCTGCTCCCAGGGGCCGTGCCCCCGCATCATGCCGTGGTCGGATCCGTTGCCGTACCCGGGCATGTCGTGGTCGGATCCGTCCTCGTGCCCCGGCATCATGCCGTGGTCGCATCCGTCGTGGTGCCCGTCGTAGCGGCCCTCGCCCCAGGTGCCCGTCATGGCGTACACCGCGGTCCTGGTGCTGCCGGAGCGCGGTCCGACCAGGACGGCGTTCTCGCCCTTCTTCAGGCTGCCGGTGCCGGAGGTCCTGGTGCCGTCGTGGAAGAAGACGGTGTTCTTGTTCACCGTCCACGTCCAGGCGGCGCCGTCCTCGCTCCTGACGGTCACCTGGTCGTCGTAGACCTTCTGGACGGCGCCGCGCTGCCAGGCGCGCACCAGCCACTTGCCCGTGTCCGGGTCCTTGACGGTCGACTCGCCGTGTACGCCCATGCGGAACGCGCACCGGTGGCCGGTCCCGTCCGGCGACGGCGTCGCGGACGCGGAGGCGGACGGGGAGGCGGCGGCGCCCCCGCCGGCGCCGTCCGAGGCCGCGGCGTGGGCGACGGTGCCGCCGAGGGCGAGGACGGCGACGGTGACCGCCGCCATCGCGGGGCGCGCCCGGCGGGACCGGCCCCGCCCCAGCCTGCCCCGGCCCACGCCCGGCGGACGGTCCGGCCCGCCCGGCCCCGTCGTCACTTTCCGCTCCGGTGTCGGTTCGTGCGTCACGGCTCGCTCCCATCGGCCACGGCACCCGGTCTCCGCGTGCCCTGCCTTGTCCTGCTCTGTTCTCATTGTGGGCTGGGGACGATAAGGACTGGATAACAGATTTCCGGGGAAACCGCCCCCCGGCGCATCGCCCCGCGGCCGGTCAGCCCGGCTGCTGCACCCGGGCGATCAGCAGCGCCACGTCGTCGGGGTTGTCGGGCTGGTAGAGGGTGCGCAGCAGGAGGTCGCACACCTCCTCCAGCGGGCGGTCGGGTCCGTCGAGCAGGTCGAGGAGCGCCTCCAGACGCTCGTCGAGAGGGTCCTGCCGGGTCTCCACCAGGCCGTCGGTGTAGAACACCAGCCGGTCGCCGGGCGAGAGGTCGATCGTCGTGGTGGAGAAGGCGACGCCGCCCACGCCCAGCGGCGCTCCGGTGGGCAGGTCGAGCAGTTCCGGGCGCCGGCCCTCGCGCAGCCGGACCGGCGGCAGGTGCCCGGCGTTCGCGATCCGGCACTGCCGCGACTCCGGGTCGTGGACGGCGTACACGCACGTCGCGATGGAGTGGTCGAGGCCCTCGGTGATCCGGTCGAGGTGCTCCAGGAGCCGCGCGGGGTCGAGGCTGAGCGAGGCCAGCGTGTTCGTCGCGGTGCGCAGCCGGCCCATGGTCGCCGCGGCGGTGATCCCGCTGCCCATCACGTCGCCCACCACCAGTGCCGTCCTGCCGTCCTCCAGGGGGATGACGTCGAACCAGTCGCCGCCGACCTCGGTGGTGGTCCCGGCCGGCTGGTAGCGGGAGGCGACCTCCAGGCCCCCGGTCACCGTCGGATGGCTGGGCAGCAGGCTGCGCTGGAGGGTGAGCGCGGTGTTCCGGGCGTTCTGGTACCAGCGGGCGTTGTCGATCTGCACCGCCGCCCGGGACGCCAGCTCCCGGGCGAGCAGCAGGTCGTCCTCGGTGAACGGCAGCGGGTTGCGCGTGCGCTTCAGGTCGAGCGCGCCGAGCACCTCTCCGCGGGCGATCAGCGGCACGGCCAGGTAAGAGTGGACGCCCGCGCCGGCCAGCAGTTCCGCCGCCTCCGGGGAGCGGGTGATGCGCGGCAGGTCGGCGTCCTGGACCTCGGCGACCAGGACCGGGCGGCCGGTGCGCACGCACTCGGTGACCAGGCGGTCGGCGCCGTAGGCCGCCACCTGCCCCGGGGTATCGGCCGCCCGCAGCGCCTCCGGGGCGTTGTCCGCCCGTACGGCCAGGGCCCGGATCACCGCGGACTCCGCGGGGCCGAGGCTGCTGCGTCTGCCCTCCGCGACCGAGTCGAGCAGGTCGACGGCGGCCACGTCGGCCAGTTCCGGGACGGCCACGTCCGCCAGTTCCAGGGCGGTGCGGTCCAGCTCCAGGGTGGTGCCGATGCGGGCCGAGGCGTCCGCGACGACGGCGAGCCGGCGGCGTGCCGTCTCCGCCTCGATGCCCGCCCGGTGCTGGTCGGTGACGTCCGAGACGGAAGCCGCCACGCCCAGGACGGTGCCGAGCGCGTCCTCCAGCCGGTACAGCGAGATCGACAGGGCGTGTTCCTGGTCCGGGTCGGCCGGGGTGTGGCCGACCACCCGGTGGCCGACGAGCGGCCGGCCGGTCTCCAGCACCTCGCTGATCGTGGCCTCCATGCCGTCGACGTCGAGATGCGGCAGGACCTCGCGGACCGTGCGTCCGATGTGCTCGCTCGCCGGCATGCCGTTGAGCCGTTCCATCGCGGGGTTGACCGACACGTACCGCATGTCGGTGTCCAGGACCGCCAGCCCGTTCGGCGACTGGGCGATCATCCGCGTGGACAGTGCCACGTCGCGTTCCAGCTGCCGCACGGTCGACTGGTCGGCGCACAGGCCGAGCGCGTAGACGTCGCCCCGGTCGTCCAGCAGCCGCATGTTGCGGAACTCCACCAGACGGGTGCTGCCGTCCTTGTGCCGGACGGGGAAGGCCCCGGCCCAGCTCTGGCCGGTGTGCATGACGTCGGCGAACAGTTTGATCACCAGTTCGACATGCTGCTCGTGCACCATGATCCGGGCGGCGTACTGCCCGAGCGCCTCCTGGGCGGTGTAGCCGAACAGTTCCTCCGCCTGGGGGCTCCACAGCACGACGCGCCCGCGGGCGTCCAGGACCACCGAGGCCACCCGCAGCACGTCGAGCAGACCGCTGGGCCGTATCGACTCGTCGCCGTCGGCCAACGGGAACTCAGGTGCACTCATGCACGCACCGCCTCCGCCTCCTTGCGCGGCACGCTGTTCCCCCGTGCCGACTCCCCTGTTCCACCGCGCTCAACCGTCCCTGTGACGCCTTCGTCGTCCACCCGCGTCTCCCGGCACGGCCGGAGGCCTCCGCCGAGCGGGTGACGACAGTACCGGGCGGGCCGTTCCCCGGACCGACACTTTCGCTCATTGGTCTGTACATGACCATCCAGGCGGGCCAGACTGTCCGCCGACCCCACACCCCCCGGAGGAACCCTCTATGCCGCTGCGCACCCGGCGACGCCGTACCGCCACGTCGGCCGCTCTCGTCGCCCTCGCCGTACTGGCCGTCCTGTCCGACACCCCGGCCGCCTCGGCCGCCGACACCTGGACCGAGGTGGGCTCCGACCGCGCCGACCCGCTGACCGAGAGCCAGGGGCTGGCCTCCGTCGAGGTCCCGGCCGGCAGCGCCAACCGTTACACCGGCATCGGCACCATCCCCCTCGGCGTGTCCAGCCGCGGCTGGAACCACGTCGGCGACCCCGACGCCTCCTACGACGGCCACTACATCGAGCCGTACCAGCGGGACGACGGCGCCGCGAAGATGTTCCGCGTGCAGGCTCCGGACGGCACCTGGTCCGAGTACACCCACGCGCTCGGCTCCGGCGAGGCGCTCAACAACTCCTGGGTCGCCGTCTCGCCCGACGGCCAGTGGATGCTGGCGGGCGAGTACGGCACCATGAACCGGCTGCTGGTCTTCCCGACCCCGGGTGTCAACCCGTCCACCTCGCCCTCGGCGAACCTGCCCCAGGTCTCCACCGTCCGCCTCGGCCACGCCGTGCGGGACGTGCAGGGCTGCGACTTCTCCGGCCCGACGACGCTGCTGTGCTCCTCGGACGACCCGGACGGCACGCTGTTCGGGGTCACCAAGCCGCTGCTCCAGATCGACCTGTCCGCACCGCCGAATGGCACCTCGGACGTCTCCGGCCAGGTCACGGCCCTGCGGCAACTGCCGCTGCGCAGCGCCTGCTCGGGCACCTTCGAGGCGGAGGGGATCGACTACGACCGCCGCACCGGCACGCTGCGCGTGATCGTGGTGTCCCCGGGCTTCTGCGTGCTGACCGACAGCAAGACGTACCGGTTCACCCGCGGCTGAGCGGCGGGCTGCGGCGGGTGCGCCCGTGCCGTAGCGATGCGCCCGAGCCGAGGTGATGCGCCCGTGCCGTAGCGATGCGCCCGAGCCGAGGTGATGCGCCCGTGCCGGGGTGATGCCCACGGCTGATACCTCCGTGCTGATGCCGCCGCGGTGATGTGGTGCTTTTCTGGTGGGTGGGGCGCGGCCGTACGGGAGACGGCCCCGTGGGGCAGCGGCCCGCCCACGGAAGGAGCGACCACGATGGACAGGCATCCGGAATCCGTATCCGTCGAGATCAGCGACTGCAGCGCGGACGACGCCCGGATCGTGTTCGACACCCTGTGCGCGTGCTTCGCGTCCGACCGGTGCGCCGAGGACGTGCCGGAGCGGCTGGACGAGACGCGGCCGACGGTGTGGCTCGGCACGTTCGACGTCACCGAAGCGCGCGGGAGCCGCGCGCCCGCCCACCTCTCCGGAACCGTCACCGCGGACGTCCAGGGCGGCTACTGGGCGGTGGACCGGCTGCGCACGACCCTCGACTCCCTGTTCTCGGTGCGGGACCTCACCGGCGCCTCCGGCGACCAGGAGCGCGACGTCCACCTGCGGCTCACCAGCCTGTGACGCGAGACGGCTCGGGACCACCGTGTCCGACGGTGGTCCGCGTCACGCCCCCACGGTTGTGCAACTAGTTGCACAACCGGCGCGGCGTCCTCTACAACTGAGGCACCACACCGCGCACGGAGGGGCCGATGAGCCGTTACCCGCACCTGCTGAGCCCGCTCGACCTGGGCTTCACCACGCTGCCCAACCGCGTCCTGATGGGCTCCATGCACGTCGGCCTGGAGGAGGCCGAGGGCGGCTTCGAGCGCATGGCGGCGTTCTACGCCGAGCGCGCCCGCGGCGGAGTGGGCCTGATCGTCACCGGCGGCATCGCGCCCAACGAGGAGGGCCGGCCGTACGAGGGCGGCGCGAAGCTCACCACCGAGGCGGAGGCCGAGCGGCACCGCGTGGTCACCGACGCCGTGCACCGCGAGGGCGGGCGGATCGCGATGCAGATCCTGCACTTCGGCCGCTACGCCTACCACGCCGACCTGGTCGCGCCGAGCCCGCTCCAGGCCCCGATCAGCCCCTTCGTGCCGCGCGAGCTCACCGACGCCGAGGTCGAGCGGACCGTCGACGACTACGCCCGCGCCGCCCGCCTCGCCCGCCTGGCCGGGTACGACGGCGTCGAGATCATGGGCTCCGAGGGCTACCTCATCAACGAGTTCATCGCCGCGCCGACCAACCACCGCACCGACCGCTGGGGCGGCTCGTACGAGAACCGCATGCGCTTCCCCGTCGAGATCGTCCGGCGGGTGCGCGAGGCCGTCGGCGAGGACTTCGTCATCGTCTACCGGCTGTCCATGCTGGACCTGGTGCCTGGCGGCTCGTCGCTGGAAGAGGTGATCATCCTCGCCAAGGCGGTCGAGGCCGCCGGAGCCACGATCATCAACACCGGCATCGGCTGGCACGAGGCCCGCATCCCCACCATCGCGACCTCGGTGCCGCGCGGCGCCTACACCTGGGTCACCAAGAGGCTCATGGGCGAGGTGTCCGTCCCGCTCGTCACCACCAACCGCATCAACACCCCCGAGGTCGCCGAGGAGTTGCTCGCCTCGGGCTGCGCGGACATGGTGTCGATGGCCCGTCCGATGCTCGCCGACCCCGACTTCGTCGCCAAGGCCGCCGCCGGCACGCCCGAGGCCATCAACACCTGCATCGGCTGCAACCAGGCCTGCCTCGACCACACCTTCAGCGGGAAGATCACCTCCTGCCTGGTCAACCCGCGCGCCTGCCACGAGACCGAGCTGGTCCTCGCCCCGACCCGGCTGAAGAAGCGCGTCGCCGTCGTCGGTGCGGGCCCGGCCGGACTCGCCTGCGCGGCGGGCGCCGCCGAACGCGGCCACGACGTCACCCTGTTCGACGCCGCGAGCGAGATCGGGGGCCAGCTCAACGTCGCCCGCCAGGTCCCCGGCAAGCAGGAGTTCGACGAGACGCTGCGCTACTTCCGTCACCGGCTCGCCGAGGAGGGCGTGGACGTACGGCTGAACACCTGGGTCTCCGCCGCCGACCTCACCGACTACGACGAGGTCGTCGTCGCCACCGGCGTCACCCCGCGCGTCCCCGACATCCCCGGCGTGGACCACCCCAGCGTGGTCGGCTACCTCGACGTCCTGCGCGACGGCGCGCCCGTCGGCGACCGCGTCGCGATCCTCGGCGCCGGCGGCATCGGCTTCGACGTCGCCGAGTTCCTCACCGACGCGGGCGACAAGGCGAGCGAGGACCCGGCGACGTACTTCCGCCACTGGGGCGTCGACATGGACTACCGCGCGCCCGGCGGGCTCACCGCACCCGAGCGGCCCGCCCCGCCGCGCACCGTCCACCTGCTGCAGCGCAAGACCAGCAAGGTCGGCGCCGGCCTCGGCAAGACCACCGGCTGGATCCACCGCACCGAACTCAAGCACCGCGGCGTGACGATGGTCCCGGGCGTGCGCTACGACCGCATCGACGACGCCGGACTGCACGTCACCATCGGCGAGGAGAGCACGGTGCTGGCCGTCGACACGATCGTGCTGTGCACCGGGCAGGAACCGCGCCGCGACCTGTACGAGGAACTGGTCGCCGCGGGACGCGCCGCGCACCTGATCGGCGGCGCCGACGTCGCCGCCGAACTGGACGCCAAGCGCGCCGTCAAGCAGGGCACCGAGGTCGCGGCCGCCCTGTGATCCGGCGGGACGCGCCGTCCCTAGGATGACCCCATGTCACTCCCGCACGCGATCCTCACCGCCCTGCTGGAAAAACCGTCCTCGGGGCTGGAGCTGACCCGCCGGTTCGACCGGTCGATCGGCTACTTCTGGTCGGCGACGCATCAGCAGATCTATCGCGAGCTGGGAAAGCTGGAGGCCGAGGGACACATCCGCGCCCTGCCGTCCGAGCAGCCGGCCCGCGGGCAGAAGAAGCGCTACGAGGTGCTGCCCGCGGGCCGGGCCGAACTGGCCCGCTGGACCGCCGCACCGCAGGACCCACGGCCGCAGCGCGACCCGCTGTTTCTGCGGCTGCGCGCGGCGGCCGTGGTGGGGACCGCGGGCCTTCAGGACGACCTGCGCCGCCATCTCGACCTGCACCAGCGGCAGTTGGCCGAGTACGAGGAGATCGAGAGGCGCGACTTCCCGCCCGGCAAGGACGCTGCCCAGGACCGCCTGCGGCACCTCGTGCTGCGTGCCGGCATCGACCTGGAGACCTTCTGGACACGGTGGCTGACGCACGCCTTGGAAGAGTTCGCCGAACTGCCCGGCCCTCCGGCGGCATGAGTACCGCCGCGGTTCGACGTGCGGTCACAGGCGGTGCGGCTTGGAACGGCGGCGCAGGTACCACCCGGTGGCGATGACGCCCGCGCCGACCAGGGCGCTGCCCACCCCGAGTGTGACCGGGCCGTAGTCCCGGACGGCGCCGCCGAGTCCGCCCATGACCCCGCGTGACGGCGTGGCCGTGGCCGTGGCCGAGATCGTCGGAGTGACGGTGGGGGTGGCGGCGGAGACAACGACGGACTGCGTGCCCGCGATGCTGCTGTCGAACGAGCACATGACGATCACGGTGAACGTCCCGGGGGCCACACCCTGCCAGGCCGCCGTCTGCAGGGCGGTGGTGCCGGTCAGCGCCACCTGCCGGCCCTGGGCGAAGCTCGTCTGGCTGCTGGTGAGCAGGGAGGCGGTGCCGAAACTGCCGCTGCCGCTGGTCCGGGAGCACGCGGTGGTCGTCACCGAGACCGTGGAACCGCTGGTACTGACCGAGATGCCCGACCCCTGGGCGGTGGCCGGCCCGGCGGCCAGGGCGAGCGGGAGCGCGGCGGCGGCTGCCGCGGTCAGGAGCGAACGGGGAACGGGTGGCCTTGAATTGCGCATGTCCACTGCCTTCCGGCGGCACGGTTGGCGGTACATCCCTTGCGCCGCCGAGGATCGGGGAACGCCCGTGCTGCCTTCACAGGAAGCCAACGTGCCCCGGCCGCGTCCCGCATGCGGACGGCCGCCGGGCGGGTGACGCGTCCGACCGTCCGGGTTACGCCCGCCGTCCTCCGGGGCCGTCCTCCGGGGCCGTCCTCCAGGGCCGTCCTCCAGGGCCGTCCTCCGGGCCTCCCGTCAGGGCCGCGCGGCCGGTCCCGGTCCCGTGGTCACCGACCGCTGCGCCGACCAGCCGCCCCAGGTGCCGTCGGGCAGTCCGGCCCGGATCCGCACCCGGTGGCCGACCCCGGCCTCCCGGCCCGCGTAGAAGCTGTAGGCCGCCCGGCCGCCCGGCGGGTCGCCGCCGAAGACCAGCGAGGTGGCCCTGCGGTCGTCGAGGCGGATCTCGTACCGCGTGACCGGGCCGTCGGTGCGCGGCGGGACCCAGCTCAGATCGATGTAGTACGCCCCGTCCGCGCGGTGCGTGCCCGCGCGGAAGCCGGTGGGCGCGGTGTCCCGGCCGTCGTCGGAACCGGGGGTGGTCAGCCGGACGACGGCGCCGGGCGGTGAGACGTTGCCGGCCGCGTCGCGGGCCCGCACGGTGAAGGAGTAGCGGGTGCCCGGCCGCAGTCCGGTGACGACGGCCGCCCGCTGGCCCCCGCCCACGCTGTGGATCTTCGTGCCGCCCTGGCAGACGTCGTACGACACCACGGCACGGTCGTCCCTCGAAGCGGACCAGGACAGCTGGACCGCCCGGCTGCCCGCCGCGCGGCCGCGGGTGCGGCCCGGCCGGGTCGGCGGCGTGGCGTCCGTCGCCACGGCCGCGGGCGTCCTGGCCCGCACCTTCCGGCTGTGCGGCCCGAGCCGCCCCGCGGCGTCGCGGGCCCGCACGGTGAACACGTACGTGGTGGACGGCCTGAGCCTGGTGACGTCCACCATGTGCGCCGAACCGGGCACCCGCGCCACCTTGGTGGCGCCCCGGTACACCTCGTAGGCGCGGATGCCGGGATCCGCGGGCAGCGCGTTCCACATGACGTGCACGCTGGTGGCGCTGCCCGCCGTGGCGGTGACGCCGCCGGGCACCCCGGGGAGCCGGCCCTCGTCGCCCGTGCCGTCCCGGCCGCAGGACGCGACCGCCGCCAGGACCGCGCACAGGGCGAGCAGTCGGCACAGGAGAAAGGCGGCGCGACGCACGGCTGTGCCTCCAGAGGCGGTACGGCGGCATTGGTCCGGACCAATATGGCGTCGCGGGCGGGACCGCGGCAAGAGGCCGTCGTTGGTCGGCTGCCGCGGGAGTTACGTATGCTGAAGCTCTTCACGGCGAACTTCCCCTGAGGGCTGGGGAGTTCTCGCCGGTGGCGCGGGCCGCTGTCGTCGCTGATCCCGCGCCGGACGCGGGCGGCCGGGCAGCCGGAGCCGACGCAGGCTCAGGCGCCCGGCCCCTGTCCGGGTACAGGGTTGCACCATACGGCCCTCCAGCGGTGGCCGCGCGCGGGGAAGGTCATCAGAGTGGGCCGGGTGTCTGTCAGTGTCCCCCAGGAGAGGCTTCCCCATCGTGCGTGTCCAGTCGCTGACGCTGGCCGCGGCAAGCGCCGCCCTGCTCGCTCCGACGGTCCCACCGGCCACCGTTCAGACCCGCGTCCAGCAGACGCCGGCGGCGTGGCGGCACACCCCGGTCACCGCCGCCGCCCTGCTGGCCAGGGCGCGTCCCTGTGTACAGGTCTCCCGGGGCCGCTACCGCACTGACGCGGGCCGGCCCGCGGACATCCGGGTGTGCGGCACCCGCGACGCGGTCTACTGGAAGGCCGACCTGGACATCGACTGCGACGGGCGCCCCGGCCCGCGCTGCAACAGCGACACCGATCCCGCCTTCTCCACCACCACCGCCTTCACCCAGTCCGACGGCCGTCACCTGAGCGCCGAACGCCTGCCGTACATCGTGGTGCCCGCCGCCAGCCGCATCTGGGACCACCGCAGGCACGGGATCCGCGGCGGGTCGGTCGCCGCCGTCGTCTACCGCGACCGCGTGCAGTACGCGGTGGTGGGCGACATCGGCCCGCAGGGCATCATCGGCGAGGCGTCCTACGCCACCGCCGCGGGCCTCGGCATCCGCCCGGATCCGCAGGGCGGCGGCGTGTCCTCCGGGGTCACCTACATCGTCTTCAAGCGGTCCGTCGCGCGCCCCGTCCAGAGCCGCAGCGCGGCCGTGGCGGCGGGGGAGCGGCTGGCCCTGAAGTTCATGACCGGCCGGTGACGCGGCAGCCGGCCACCAAGGCCGTCGGACAGCCGCCCGGCCGTCGGACGGCCGCCCAGCCGCCGCCGGCCGGCAGGACCGCGCCGTCGATGCCGCTCGCGGCGCCCCAGGCGAGGAACACCACGGGGCGGCCCGCTCCTCGGGCGGCCGGCCGACGAGCGTCGTGAGCCCCGGCCGGCCCCCGCCCGGACCCGCTGCCGTGCGCGGACGGCGCTGCGGCCGGGTGCCGGTCCGCTACACCTTCCGGTACGTGTACGCCTCCGTGGCCGCCGCCTCCACGGCGTCGAGGCCGGCGCCCGTCGCCGCGGTGACGACGGCGGCCACCGCACCCTCCACGAACGGGGCGTCCACCAGGCGTGTGCCGTCGGGCAGTTCGTCGTCCTCCGCGAGCAGCGCCTTGACGGTGAGGACCGCGCTGCCCAGGTCGGCCAGCACCGCGACGCCGGCGCCGCGGTCCACGGACGCGGCGGCCGCGGAGATCAGTCCGGCGCTCGTGCCCATGCCGCCGCCCTCGGTGCCGCCCGCCGCCGCGACCGGCACCGACGCCGCGCCGCCCGCCAGGGCCTTCGCCAGTCCGGCCACGGCCGCGGCCACCTCGGCGCTGTGCGACACCAGCACGATGCCGACCGGCCTCGCGCCCTTCTCGTCCGCCTCGCCCCTGCCGTCACTCACCGGCGGCCTCCGCGAGCCCCGCGACGAGCAGCGCCGACGACGTGGCGCCGGGATCCTGGTGGCCGATGCTGCGCTCGCCCGGATAGCTCGCCCGGCCCTTGCGGGCCTGCAACGGCGTCGTCGCCAGCGCCCCCTCCTCGGCGGCGGACCGCGCCGCGGCGAAGCCGTCGCCGAGGGCGTCCACGGCCGGCACCAGCGCGTCGATCATGGTCTTGTCGCCCGGGGCGGCGCCCCCGAGCGCCATGACCGCGTCCACCCCGGCCCGCAGCGCCTTGGAAAGCCCCGCCTCGCTCACCTCTCGGCCGTCCCCGAGCGCCTTGCCGGTCCGGCGCAGCAGCGTGCCGTACAGCGGGCCCGACGCGCCGCCGACCGTGGAGATCAGCTGCCGCCCGGCGAGCGTGAGGACCGCGCCCGGCGTGTCCGGGACCTCCCTCTCCAGCGCGGCGACGACGGCCTTGAACCCGCGCTGCAGATTGCTGCCGTGGTCGGCGTCGCCGATGGGGGAGTCGAGGGCGGTGAGCCGTTCCGCCTCGCGGTCCACGGACGCGGCGGTGACCGTCATCCAACGGCGGAAGAAGTCGGCGTCGAGCACGGGATCTCCTTGCGTGGTAGGTGGGTCGGCGCGGGGCTTCGCAGGTCACATGCCCCAGCGCAGCGCCGGGGTGCGGACCGGCGCGTCCCACAGCCTGAGCAGCTCCTCGTCGACCTGACACAGGGTCACCGAGGCGCCCGCCATGTCGAGGGAGGTGACGTAGTTGCCGACGAGCGTGCGGGCGACGGCGACACCGCGCTCGGCGAGCACCCGCTGCACCTCGGCGTTGAAGCCGTACAGCTCCAGCAGCGGAGTCGCGCCCATGCCGTTGACGAGGACCAGGACGGGGTTGCGCGGGGAAAGGTCGTCCAGGACGGCGTGCACGGCGAAGTCGGCGATCTCGCGCGAGGTCATCATCGCCCGCCGCTCCCGGCCGGGTTCGCCGTGGATGCCGACGCCCAGCTCCAGTTCGCCGGCCGGCAGGTCGAAGGTGGGGCTGCCCTTGGCCGGCGTGGTGCACGCGGTGAGCGCCACACCGAAGCTGCGCGCGTTGTCGTTGACCTGCCGGGCGATCGCCTCCACCCGCTCCAGCGGCTGCCCCTCGTCCGCGGCGGCGCCCGCGATCTTCTCCACGAACAGCGTCGCCCCGGTGCCGCGCCGCCCGGCCGTGTAGAGGCTGTCGGTCACCGCCACGTCGTCGTTGACCAGCACCTTGGCGACCTGGATGCCCTCGTCCTCGGCGAGTTCGGCCGCCATGTCGAAGTTGAGCACGTCACCGGTGTAGTTCTTCACCACGAACAGCACCCCCGCGCCGCTGTCCACGGCCGCCGCCGCCCGCACCATCTGGTCCGGGACCGGAGACGTGAACACCTCGCCCGGGCACGCCGCCGAGAGCATCCCGGGGCCCACGAACCCGCCGTGCAGCGGCTCGTGCCCGGACCCGCCGCCGGAGACCAGGGCGACCTTCCCGGCCACCGGAGCGTCCCGCCGTACGATCACGCGGTTGTCCACGTCGACGGTCAGCTCGGGGTGTGCGGCCGCCATGCCCCGCAGCGCGTCCGCGACCACGGTCTCAGCGACGTTGATCAGCATCTTCATGACAATCTCCTAGTCGGCTCGCTTCGGTGACGCTGTGTCAGGCCCTGCGATGGATCGACGGCATGCGGCTGGAGTCCTCCACAGGCAGTATCGGCCTTGCGGCGGTCAAGGTCACGTGAGGCGAGGACCGAGCGAGCCGGTGACGGGCACGCCTGCCGGGCGACGTGCGGACGAACCATCACACTGTTGAAATGCGATACAGTTTTCACAGTGTTCCTGACACTGTGAAGCGCGATCGCCGTGGCAGCGGTCCGGAACACGCTTCAGCAGCTGCCGACGGAGCCGAGCAGGTGCGCTGCGCTCCGGACGCCGCTCGATCCCCCGCGGACCGGCGTCCGGGGCGTTCGGTCAAGGCCGCTGAGCGCGGTAGAGCCCACGGCCCGCCCGGCGGATACGGGAACTGCCGACGAGGCGGTCGAGGGTGCTGCGGACCGCGTTGATGCTCCCGCTGTCGCCGTCGCGGCCCAGCGCCGCCGCGACATCCCGAGCGCGCACATCGGTGTCGCCGACGCCCTCGAAGTACTCCAGGATCTGCTCGGTGAGCCGCCCGTAGTTCCGCTGCTGGTCCACCTTGGCGCGGGGCGCGCGGGAGGTCCGCTTCGCCGCCTCCTGGCGGTGCTTCGGCTGCTTGGCACGGGGCTCTGTCCGGGACACCGCGTCGGCGTCCTCGGAGCGGGCGTCGGTCTGCGCCGCGGCGGCCCGGGGGCGCCCGGTGTCCGAGGCGGCGGCGACAGTTCCGGCGGGGCCCGCGGTGGCAGCCGGGTCGCGCATCAGGACCTCGAGGGCACTGAGGGCCCGTTGGACGGAGCCGAGGTGGGCCACGACCGCGGCCAGTTCCCGCTCGAGTGCCTGCTTCTGAAGCTCCAGGCGGGCCAGGTCCTCCTGGAGGCTCTCCGCGGTGATCTCGACATTGTGTGCCGCGCGAGTTCCCGAGACCATGCGTTCCTCTCATCCTCCGCTTAACCCGGACATCATAAGCGGGAACGCACTCCACACAAGGTGGAACCAATCGTTGCCACTGTCCCACAGGGCGAGCGCGGCGCCGTCGGACGCCGGTCGCACGCCGGAGGCCCCGGGCAGCCGTGAGGGCTCCGCCTGACCGCTTCCGGGGCGATGCCGTCGACACCGAGACAGTGTCATGTCACATCTTCGCGCGACGCACGGTCGTAAGGGAGTCGGACGTTCGCAAACCCTGACTCGGGAGCGTTGTCGTGAAGGAATCGGGTGAAAGGGTCGCCGGGTGGGCGAAGGCGCGGCTGGGCTACCGCGGCCGGGCCCGGGGCGCGCTGTGGAAGGCGCTCCACGGGGCCCTGAGCCTGGTCGCGCGGCAGGCGGGCACTCGATCCGTCCGTGATCTCCGTCGAGGCGACCGTGGCGTTCGGCCGGGATCCGGGAGACGGCGGATACCTGCTCCGCAGGCCGCGAACCCGGCGGCGAAGAGCTGCTCCGGATTGGTTCCGCGCCCGTCACCGCCGAGTGCGGCCGGCATACGCAGGTCGAGGTCGAGAACCCCGTCGTCCGACCGCGCCCGGCCCGAGGCACGCCCATGGGAGGCCACGCCGCCGCTGACGGTCACCGTCGTCGTGTAGATGGGGGAGAAGGACTCGCCTGCGAAGTCCTTCTCCGCGGACAGGTCCGGCAGTTCGATGTGCTCCGTCACCTGGTGACTCCCCCGCTCGCGGTCCTGCCGCGCCGGGCACAGCCGGTCACACCGCCGGGGGCGGGACGGGACCGGCCGCGCCGCTCATGGCTGTCGTCACGTCGTACGTCCTTCTGATCCGGGGGAACCGCAGGTCTTGTACCACCAGATGACCGGCAGGAGTGCCTGCTTGTGACACCGTGGTCCCCGGCGCGGTCCCTCCCGGCCGAAGGGCCTGGTCAGCCTGCCAAGGACGCGACGTAGGGGGCCAGCTTGGCCGGGTTCATCACCCACATGATCCGGTCGATGCCCTCTGCCGAGACATCGATGGTCAGCAGCGCGACAGCGTCCTCGCCGAAGTACACGAGAACCGCCGGCCGGCCGTTGGCCTCCACCCGGCGAACGTGCGCCTGCGGCCAGAACCGGGGCGCGAAGGCGACCAGTTACTTGGCGACGCGGGCACGTCCGACGACCGGGATCCGCGATGCGCCGCGTACTCCTCCGCCGTCGGAGTAGCCGACGACGTCCGCGGCGAGGACGTCCTCCAGCGCCCTGAGATCGCCGGTCTGCGCCGCGGTGAGGCAGACCTCCAGCAGGCGCTGGTGCGCGGACCGGCTGACCCGGTCCCTCGCCCGGCGCCTGATGGACGAGCCCCGGTTCCGGGAGGCCGCGCACACCGTGCGGGACGTCCAGCGCCGGGCGGGCGGGTACCGCCGGGCCGCCGACGAACTCGAACGGTACCTGCGGACGGCGCGTCCGGTCGGGTCGGCCGCCGACGACCGCGCACGGCGGCGGTGACGCCATGTCACCTGCCGTCATCGCGCTGCTGCTGCTCGCCGGATGGTCGGAGGCCACCGGGCGCGTCATGCCGCTCCTGGTGTGCCGGCCCGGCGTGCGCGCCCGCCGTGGCGTGACCGCGATGACGGAGGACCCGTCGCCCTGACCGGCGGCGACTCGACGCCCCGCACCGCCTCGGCGTCCCCCGCGGTCGTCGACCTGGTCCCGCTGTCCGTACCACGCCGGTGCGCCCGCGGCGACGACGCGGGCGCCGAGTCGTCAGGCCGGCTGGACGGTGACGGTGCAGAGGCGCTTGGTGGCCCGGGTCAGGGCTACGTACAAGTCCCTTTCCCCACCGGGGCGGGTCGCGGTGATTTCCTCGGGGTTCATGACGACGACTCCGTCGAATTCCAGGCCGCGTGCTTCGGACGCCGGCACGATGCGTGCGTGGTGAGCGATACCGAGGGCCGTCAGCTCGCTCACCCTGGCGTCCGCGCAGATCACTCCCAGAAGCTCGCCCGGGTGCGCGGCGCTCTGGGCGCGGAGTTCCTGAACGACGGCGGCGGCCAACCCGTCCGCAGGTGTGGTCACGGTGCGAGGGCTCTCACCGCTTCGCAGTGACCGTGTGGGCTTCTGGTCCGGAGCGATCCGCGTGAGCAGGTCCCGGACGCTCTCCAGGATCTCCCGCGTCGTGCGGTAGCTGACGGTCAGGTGGTGCAGTCTGAACCGCGGTCCGACGTGGGGGCTCAGTGCTTCCTTCCAGTCGCGTGCTGTCGCGACCGGGCCCGCCTGGGCGAAGTCACCCACCAGTGTCATCGCCTTCGACGGGCAGCGGCGGACGATCATCCGCCACTGCATGGCGGTCAGTTCCTGCGCCTCGTCGACGACGACATGCCCGTACGTCCGCTCGGGCGGGCCGTCGACCAGGCTCGCCGCCTCGTCCAGCAACGGCACATCGGCATCGGTCCACGGGTCGTCCGGACCGCGCAGCAGTAGGGACCGCTCCTGCGCGGTCAGGCGGGGCAGGTGCTCGGCGAGAGCGTCGGCGTTCGTCAGGAGCGCCTTCACGAGGTCACCTGGTGCCAGCCGCGGCCACAACACCTCGACCGCTCGGTCGAAGCCGGCGTCGTCGAGGAGATCGGCTCGGACGGCGTCCAGGTCCAGTTCGTGGACCGGACCCGAGTCGGCCGCACCCTCGGCACGGCGCTGGGCGGCTCCCGTGAACCGGTCGAGGTCGATGCCCGTCATCCTCTCGGCATCGGCGTCGATCTGCTCCAGGAGGTCGCCCATGTCTCGTCGCATCGCGTCGGTGACGGCGTCGGCCAAGAGCTCTTTGAAGACCTGGCGCGCGGGATTGTGCCCCGGTGCGGCTGCCACGGCGGCGTCGCGTGCCGTGGCTGCTTCCTCGCCGGAGACGTGCACGAGTTCCTGTCCGACCCGCACGGTGAAGTCACCGGCGGGGGCCTGGTGGACGCGCAGCAGGCCGGCCAAGGCGTCGGCGAGGCCGGAACTGCCCTTGAGACGCGCCGTATCGAACGGATCCACCGTGTCCGTGGAAACTCCGGCCAGTTCCCGGCAGGTCGCCAGAACGACATCGTTCTCTCCGAGCGAGGGAAGGACCTGGGAGATGTAGTCGAGGAACCGGGAGTTCGGCCCCACCACCAGGACGCCCTCCTCCGCGGCGCGCGGGAACGCGTACAGGACATAGGCCGCCCGGTGCAGGGCGACCACCGTCTTGCCGGTGCCGGGCCCGCCCTGCACCACGGTCACCCCGCGGTGGGCGGAGCGGACGATCTCGTCCTGCTCGGCCTGCAGCGTCGCGACGGCCGCGTGCATCCTGCCCGTCCGCCGTGCCGACAGCGCCTCGGTCAACGGGCCGTCCCCCACGACGTCCTCGTCGGTCGGGGCGGTCCCGTCCAGCAGTTCGTCACTCACCGAGACGACCGTGCGCCCCTCCAGGCGCAGGTGCCGGCGCCGCCGCAGGTCCATCGGGTGGACCGGCGTCGCCTCGTAGAAGGGCCGCGCCGCGTTCGCGCGCCAGTCCACGAGCAGAGGCAGGTCGTCCTCTTCCCTGTGCAGTCCGATCCGCCCGATGCGCAGGGCCGTGCCGTCCGTCCAGTCGATGCGCCCGAATACCAGCCCCTTTTCCGCGCCCTCCAGCCGGCCGATTTCCTTGGCCAGACGCACGGCGGTGATTTCTCTCTCGTATGCCTCACCGGCGCTTTCCGCCGGGGCCTTCAGCACATTCGCTCGCTGTGCTCGCGCCTCGGAAATCCGCTCGGCCAGCAACTCGTATAAGGAGGACACATAATCCTGCTCCGATTCAACCGCACGCACAGCCGGATCGCTGATTTTCGACAACAGGGGGCTCCTTCGACTCGAGCCACACCATAAGGTCAAAGCTCCCTGAAGGTAAGTCTTGACTTACTTGGTGAAGCCATGTCCTTACGCCTGCGTGTCACGCATTCCGCCGTTCCGTATATCGCTGATTGCGCTCCCGATGCCCGCCTGCCTTATGGGTGAGCCCGCCCTTGGACGCCGGCGATGTTCTGCCGCGCTCGGGAAAAGGGGGAACGATCCGGCGAGGCGACCGTCGCCGTCGAACTCAATCCCAGGGGCCTCGACGGGCCCACCACTGCCCGACCCGTGCCGACGGCCCCATTTCAGGGCCGCATCCGTAGCGGTCGCGGGCCTCGGTGACCGTCTCCGGCCAGGTGGCTCCTGCGACGACGACTCTCATGTCGGTCTCCTGCCGTCGGGGGCCGGTGCCCCGTTGATGCCTTCGTGGCGGTGACGGTCGGCGGTGAGGTCGATCTCTCACCACGGACCGCTCACCACGGACCGCTCACCACAGATACGACCGTGGCCGCACTGTTGTTGTGACACCGAGCTGTTGTGACACCGAGCTGTTGTGACACCGAGCGACGGCGGTCGTCCGTGTCACAGATCCGGCCAGTGCCCGGTCATCACGGGAAACGGTTGTGAAACCCACGGAAGGTGCAGCACAGTGTCCGAGAATCACGCAGCGCACACGCACGGGGCCGGCGATCACGAGGAGGGGGCGAGCTGGACGACCGCGGCCAGGATGCTGCAGGACGCCTCGCCGATCACCGTCCCCGAGGGCGCCTCGGCGATGACCATCGAGGTCCGGTGGGAGCCCGGGGACCCGGGAACCCCTCCGCACCACCACTCGGGCCCCGCATTCGGGTACGTCGTCGAGGGCGCGGTCAGGTTCGGACTCGAGGGCGAGCCGGAGCGCATCGTCGAGGCCGGCGGGACGTTCTGGGAACCGGGCGGCGACGTCATCCACTACCAGGACGGCAACGCGCCGACGGACGCCCGGACCCGGTTCGTGGTGACCATGATGTGCGCGCCGGGCAAGCCCATGCTCGAACTGGTCGACAAGGAGGAACTGGCCCGGAGGACGCACCTGCGCGCCCCTCGGCCCTCCGCCTGACCACGGCCCCGCCCGCACGGGCCGTGACCGTGAAGCGTGACGGTCGTGACTGCCGCTGAGACGGCGCGTCGACCGCCTCCCGCACACCGCCATGCCCCTGGCGGTGTGCGGGAGGCTCCCCCGTCCCGCCCGGCAGGGCGGTCACAGAGAGCCGATGACGGCCTTGCCCGCGCATCAGGAAGTCCGACATGACATGGCTGTTTCCCTTCCTCGCTGAACAGGTGTGCTCGGGGCGCCGCACACACCACCGAGAACTGACAGAGCAGCCAAGGCGTTTGTGACAGGCCCGCCGAAACGGCCGATCGGGAGCCGCGAGTCCCTGCCCCGGAACCGGGATGTCACAACCCCTCCGTCCGTCCGGTCTGGCTGTCGAGCCGGTGGCGACGATCGTGTGCACCGCCGTCGTGGTGGGATCGGTGGCCTGATCACCTCGCGCGGCCCGGTCATCGGGGGCGCGCGACCGGCGCCGGAGACCGAGACGGTCCTCGGTGCGACGGGGCGCATCGAGTGGCCATGGCTGTCGCATGCCGCGCGGGACAGGGGCCGGGTGGCCGTGCGCCCCGGGACCAACGGGCACGTCCGGGGACCTGCGGCCGCTCACCCGGCCCGGCCCCGCGCAGCAGGATCGATCCCGCAAGGCACACCCGGCACCACCTGCCCGCGCGAGCGGGGCGTGGCCACTGTGGAGGGCTGAACCATGCGTATCGTCGTCGCTCTCGGCGGCAACGCCCTGCTGCACCGGGGCGAACGCCCCGACGCGGAGATCCAGACGGCCAACATCGTCCGGGTGGCCACCGCGATCGCCGCGCTCGCCCAGGACAACGAGCTCGTGATCACCCACGGCAACGGCCCCCAGATCGGCATGCTGGCGGTGGAGAGCGCGAGCGACCACGCCCTGAGCGCTCCCTATCCGCTGGACCTGCTCGGCGCCCAGACCCAGGGCTTGATCGGCTCCCTGCTGGTGCGGGCCCTGCACGACGCGCTGCCCGGCCGCAAGATCGCCTCGGTGGTCACCCACACCCTGGTGCGGGCCGACGACCCGGCCTTCGCCCGGCCCGACAAGTTCGTCGGGCAGGTGTACTCGCGCGAGCAGGCCCGGGCACTGGCCAGGGAGCACGGCTGGCACATCGCCGAGGACACCGGCGGCTGGCGCCGGGTGGTCCCCTCACCGGCGCCCGAGCGGTTCCTGGAGACGCCCACCATCCACGACCTGCTGGCCTGCGACACGCTGGTCGTGTGCGCCGGCGGCGGGGGTGTCCCCGTCGTCGCCGACCGGGTCACCGGGGGGCTCAGCGGGGCGGAGGCCGTCGTCGACAAGGACCTCACCGCGGCCCTGCTCGCCGAGGACCTCAAGGCCGACTTCCTGCTGATCCTCACCGACGTGCCGTGCGTGTACGCCGGTTTCGGCACCCCCGAACAGCGCCCCGTCCTCGACGTCACCCCCACCGAACTGCGCCGCGGCGGTTTCCCCGCCGGGTCCATGGGACCCAAGGCCGAGGCCGCCGCCCGCTTCGTCGCCCGCACCGGCGGGCTGGCCGCCATCGGCGCCCTGGACGCCGCGTACGAGATCGTGCACGGCCGCTCCGGCACGCTGGTCCGCCCGGACCTGACGGTGAGCTGAGGCGGACTCGGCCCCGTGACCACGAGGAGGCCCGTGCACCCCGGACGGGGTCCACGGACCTCCTCGTGGTGCGCGGGTGGACAGGGTCCGGCGGCTTCGGCGGGTGGGGGCGGCCTCGTGCGGTGGCGGTGGCGGTGGCGGTGACGGTGGCGCGAGGCCGCGGTCGTGCGGTCGCGGTCGAGCGGTCGGGGTCGAGCGGTCGGGGTCGTGCGGGCGACATTGAGCCCGTGCCTCGCACGGGGGCGGGGGCACGGGCTGGAGGTTCTCGGCCGGGGGCGGGGCGGCGGCTCGGCCGGGGCCGGGGGCGGGGCCGGGGGCGGTGGGTCAGCCGGTCTTGTGGCCCCAGGTGGGTCCGACCAGGTCCCACTCCTTGCCCCACTCCTCGAAGCGCCTGCGGTCCAGGCGCCAGCGGGCCAGCGCGCCCGCGCCGAAGACGGCGCCCGCGACGGCCAGCCCGGCGGCCCCGCCCAGCAGACCCGCCTCGAGACGGGCCTCCGTGGGCCCGGGCGGCCGGGTGGTGAGCGCGTCCCGGGCGTCCAGCCAGACCACGACCCGGCTGCCGGCCTTCTGACCGGCGTCCACCAGGGTCCTGCCGGTGCGGGTGGCGCCGTCCGCCGTCGTCCAGCGGACCCGGGCCGGGACCCGCTCGGCCGTCACCCCGGCCGACGAGTCGCCCGGTGTGTCGGCGAGCAGGACGGCGCGGGTGGAGTGCCGTTCCGCACGCTGCTGGGCGAGCACGTCACCGGCGGCACCGGCCGTGACCAGCCCGGCGACGGCTCCGCCGACGGCGATGACCGCCCACACGGCGAGCACGATCCACGCCTCGACGATGTCCTCGTGGCGTCGCAGCGGATTGCTCCGGAACCGCCACAGCCTCTTCCTTCCAGACCTGCCGCCCATTGTCCTGCCCCTTCTCCTCGTGGTCACGGCACGACGGTGCCACCTGGCGGGGCGTGCGGGGATGGGCCGGTCAGGCGCCTTCCCGGGTCCGACCGGGACCCACCTCCCCGTGGCGCTGGGCCGTTCAGCCCCCGGTCCTCAGCCTGCGGCGGCGGACAGGCCCACCGGCTCCGGCTCGGGCGTGAGGGCCTCGGACAGCCGGGTACACACGTGGAAGACGCCCGCCAGGCCGACGGGGCGCAGCAGCCGAAGGAAGCCGGGGTCGTCGGAGACCAGCCGCAGCCGGCCGTGCCGCGCCAGGACGCGGTTGCGCACCCGGCACAGCACTCCCAGTCCGGAGCAGTCGATGAAGGACACCGCCCGCAGATCCACCACCACGTCGGGGCTCGGCGACGACGTCAGCGCGTCGAGCCGCGCCGACAGGGACGGCGCCACGAGCAGGTCGATCTCGCCGCGCAGCGCCACGACGGTCCTCCCGGCGACGGTGCACACGGTGGGGTCCGGCGTGCGGCTGGAGTGGGTTTCGGCCATGCTCCAAGACAAGCCGTCCGGGGCCCGCGCGGGGAAGTGCCGATCGGCCCACCGCGTCGCGCCGGACCTGGGCCGGACGGACCGAACCGGGCCGGTAAGGATCCGTCCGGCGGCGCCCGCAGGGCCGACCGGCCCAAGCGGGCAGGGCCGTGGCGGCCCAAGCTGAACCTGCGGGGCAGTCCCGGCGCCGCACCGGCATCCGGTGACCCCGGACCCACGGGCCCGGGGAACCGAGGAGGGAAAGATCGCCATGAAGGGCTACGTCTTCCACGGCCCCGGCCAGTCCTCCTGGGAGGACGTCCCGGACCCCGGCATCCAGGAGGCGACCGACGCCGTCGTCCGCGTCGACGCCGTCACCATCTGCGGCACGGACCTGCACATCCTCAAGGGCGACGTGCCCGAGGTCCGGCCCGGTACCGTCCTCGGCCACGAGGCGGTCGGCGAGGTCGTCGAGACCGGCAGCGACGTGCGCACCGTACGGCCGGGGGACCGGGTCCTGGTCTCCTGCATCAGCGCCTGTGGACGCTGCGCCTACTGCCGCACGGGGATGTACGGCCAGTGCCGGGGCGGCGGGGGCTGGATCCTCGGCCACCTGATCGACGGCACCCAGGCCGAGTACGTGCGTGTGCCCTACGCCGACCTGTCCGTCCACGCGCTGCCCAGCACGCTGGACGCCACCCAGGCCGTGCTCCTGGCGGACATCTTCCCCACCGCCTACGAGGTGGGCGTCCTCAACGGGAAGGTGCGGCCCGGCGACACCGTCGCCGTCGTCGGAGCGGGCCCGGTCGGACTGGCCGCGATCGCCACCGCCCGGCTGTTCAGCCCCGAGCGCATCGTCGCCGTCGACCTGGCCCCCGCCCGGCTGGACGCGGCCAAGCAGCTCGGCGCCGACGCCGTGGCCGACGCCCGCGAGGCGCCCGAGCAGCTGATCGCCGACCTCACCGACGGACTCGGCGCCGACGTCGTCATCGAGGCCGTCGGCATCCCGGCGACCTTCGAGATGAGCACCCGCATGGTGCGCCCCGGCGGGCACGTCGCCAACGTCGGCGTGCACGGCAGCCCCGCGACGCTGCACCTGGAAGACCTGTGGATCAAGAACGTGACGATCACCACCGGCCTGGTCGACACCAACACCACGCCGATGCTGCTGCGCATGGCGGCCGCCGGCCGGCTGCCCGTGCAGGCGCTGGTCACCCACACCTTCCCGATGCACGAGATGCAGGAGGCGTACGACGTCTTCGCGCGGGCCGCGGACACCGGCGCCCTGAAGGTGGTGCTCGGTGGGGAGAGCCACGAGACCGTCGCCGTCCGGACGGCATGACACGGACGTGACCGGAAGGAGTGACGGGGAATGACAGCAGCGGGTCCCGGCGTCCCGAACGCCCTCGCGGCGGGCGACCTCGGGCGCCGTCTCGCACGCAGGCGCAACCGTCTCGGGCTCAGCCGCGAGGAGACGGCCGCCCGGGCCGGCGTGGCTCCCGGATACCTCCAGTACCTGGAGGAGCAGCCGGCCGCCGCACCGGGCACCGGCACCCTGCTGAGGCTCGCGGAGGTCCTCGGCACCACCATCACGGAGCTGACCGGCGGCGAGGCCGACGCGCCGCCCGGTCCCGGCAGGGCGGCCCGCCACGCGGAGTTCACCGAACTCAGCGTCCAGGAGTGCCGCGCGCTGCTGTCCACGCACGGCGTGGGACGCATCGCGGTGCCCACCGTCGAGGGACCCCTCGTGGTCCCCGTCAACTACAGCCTCGTCGACGGCGCGATCGTCTTCAGCACCTCGCCGGGCACCGTACCGGCGCAGGCGGCCGGCTGCCGGGTGGCGTTCGAGGTCGACCGCATCGACGACGTCTTCAGCCAGGGCTGGAGCGTGCTGGTCCGCGGCCTCGCCCGGACCGTGACCGACCCGGACGAGGTGCGCCGGCTGGTCGAGGGCTCCTACAGCGAACCCTGGGCCGGCGGGCGGCGCGAGGTGTGGGTGCGCATCGAGCTGCTCGCTCTGACCGGGCGCCGGATCACCGTGTGAAAGGGCTGTTGTCCATCCTGGTCGGGACCCATGGCCCTAAGCCGGCGGTCCCGGCCGACTCATGATGGACCTGTTCCCATACCGCCGCACAGAGCGGTCCCCACGCGCTGAAAGACGGCCGGCCATGTACCCCAACGACGGATTCCGCGAACTGGATCGGCAGGAGTGCCTGCGTCTGCTGGCGAAGGTGCCCGTCGGTCGCATCGTCCACACGCGCAAGGCCCTGCCGGCGGTGCTGCCGGTGAACTTCTGCCTCGACGGGGACGGCGCCGTGCTGCTGCGCACCTCGGCGGCCTCCGAACTGGTGCGGGCGATCGACCAGGCGGTCGTCGCCTTCGAGGCGGACGAGGTCGACGCGGTCGCCCACTCCGGGTGGAGCGTCGTCATCACCGGACGGGCCGCGGTGGTCACCGATCCCGTACGGCACGAGACGCTGGCCCGCACCGGCCCCCGCTCGTGGGTGGCCTCGCCACGGGAGGTCTTCGTCCGCATCGAGCCGGAGCTGGTGACCGGACGCGAACTGGTCGCCGGACGCACCCTGTACGGCGTCGATCTCGACATCCCCGCCTGAGCGCGGCCCGGCCCGGGCCGGGGACCGTACGGCCCTCCCGCAAGGGGCCGTACGGCGTGCCCGCCGGTTCCCGCGGGCCCTGCCCCGCGGCGCCCCCGTACCGCGAGCATCGGACCCGTAGCCGTAGCGGGATTCCCGCGAGCCGTCCGACGGGGCACACGCCCCGGTTCCGGCGGCCCCTTCCCGCCGCACGAGAAGACAACGGCACCAGAAGGGAAACGGGACAATGACTCTCCACCACGTGGTCGTCGGCGTGGACGGCACGCCGGCCGCCGTACGGGCTCTGGACCTGGCCGCGGACGACGCCGCGCGGCGCTCCGCCGAACTGCGCGTCGTCTACGCCGTGCCCGACCGCGACGAGGCGGGACCGATCCTGTCGTCGGCCGCCTCGCGCGTCCGCGAACGCCACCCCGGCCTGCGGGTCGTGCCCACGGCCGCGCAGGGCGGCGCCGTCCAGGCACTGGCCGCCGAGAGCGAGGGCGCCGCCCTCACCGTCGTCGGCACCCGCGGCTTCGGAGGGGTCACCGGGACGCTGTTCGGCTCGGTGAGCCTGCGGCTGGCCGCGCAGGTGCACGGTCCCCTGCTGATCGTCCGCGGGGACCACGTCTGCCACGGGGAGACCGCCGGGACCGACGCGGGCGAGCGGCTCGGCACGGGCCACGAGGTGCTCCTCGGTCTGCAGGACGACACCGACGTCACCGCGGCGGCCTTCGCGTTCGAGGAGGCGGAGCGCCGCGGCGTGTGGCTGCGCGTCCTGCACTCCTGGGACCGCCCGCACGTCACCCCCGAAATGCCGTCGCTGGTGCCGGCGACGAGCCCCGGCCAGCGGCGCATGGCGCAGCAGGACCGGGCGGAGGAGGCGGTGGCGCGCTTCAGCCTCGCCCGGCTGCAGGAACGGCACCCCACGGTGGGCGTCGACGCCCGCACGGTGCGCTCCGGCGCCGCTCAGGCGCTGCTGGAGGCCACCCGTGAGGCCGCCGTCGTCGTGATCGGCTCGCACGGTCGCGCCGGCCGGCTCGGCCCCCACCTGGGCACGGTCGCGCACACGCTGCTGCACCACGCCCACTGCCCCGTGCTGCTGGTCCCCTCGACGGACCGGTGACGGGCGCTGTGCCGGGCCCCAACTGGTCCGGCACAGGGGGCCGTTCGGACTGTGCGGTCAGGCCTTGCAGCCCCTGCGGCAGCCGCCGCGGCCGCGGGACATTGAAGGTGCAACAAGGGCTCGGAAAGCCCGAGCGAAACTCTCGGAGGGGATGACGATCATGGCAGTCCACAACCACCCGCAGCGCCTTCACGGGTTCCACTTCTCGTTCCAGCGCAAGGCCGCGACCGCCCCGCAGACCGTGGACACCGCCGCATCGACGGCGCTCGTCGCGCAGGCTCTCGCCGGGCTGCGACTGCTGACCGGCTTCGTCTTCCTGTGGGCGTTCCTCGACAAGACCTTCGGCTTCGGCTACGCCACCCCGTCCGGCAAGGGCTGGATCGACGGCGGCTCGCCCACCAAGGGCTTCCTGAGCTCGGTGGCGGCCGGTCCGATGGAGTCGACCTTCCACGACTGGGCCGGCGCCGGCTGGGCGGACTGGCTGTTCATGCTGGGCCTGCTGGGCATCGGCGTGGCGCTGGTCTCGGGAGTGGCCCTGCGGCTCGCGGCGGTGGCGGGCACGCTGATGATGGCCTTCATGTGGATCGCGGAATGGCCGCCGGCCAAGCACCTCTCGGACGGGTCGCTGAGCATGTCGACCAACCCGTTCGCCGACTACCACGTGATCTACGCCGCCGTGCTGATCGCCCTCGCGGCAGCGGGCGCCGGCGCCACCTGGGGCCTGGGCAAGGTGTGGGCGCGGCTGCCCTTCGTCAGCCGTAACCGCTGGCTCCTCTGACCGCTCGATGCGCACCGGACCGGGGCGCCGCCACTGAGGAAACCCACCTCAGCGGCGGCGCCCTTCGCATGCCCCGCGCCGACCGCCTCAACCGCGCCGACCGCGCCGACCGCCTCGACCGCCCCGGCTGTGCCGACCGCCCCGGCTGTGCCGACCGCCCCGGCCGTGCCGACCGCCCCGGCCGCGCCGGGCGGGCCGTTGCGCCGCGCCGGGCGCCGGGTTGTGCCGCACCGGCCGCCCCGGTGCGGGGCTGCCGGGGGGTGCCGCGTCGCGTCTGCCTTCGCGGGGCACGGGATGCTCCGGAGCGCGCGGGCCGCTGCCTGCGTCGCGTCGGGGCGCGGGGCAGCACCGGGCCGTGGTGCTCCGCCGGGTCGGCGGGCCGGCGCCGCGTACGGGACATCGCGTCGTACCCGGCGCCCGGGGGACGAGGCCGGCGCGGGGATGGGTGGGACTCTCAGGGGTCACTCGGGGACCAGTGGACCTATCCGGGGCGGGTGGTGGGAGGCACAGTGGGGTCCGACACGAAGGAGGCCCGATCATGTTCCGCACCGTCACCGTCGGCCTGGACGGCTCGCCCGAGAGCCTCGCCGCCGCCGACTGGGCAGCCAGGGAAGCCCGGTTGCGGGCGGCCGTGCTGCGCGCCGTGTACGCCGGAGAGCAACAGCCCTCCGGCTACGTGCCGTTCGCGGGTGAGGCGGTCGCACAGCCCGACGAGGACCGCACCGAGCGGATGCTGCGGGAGGTCCGGGCGTCGCTGACCCACCGCCACCCCGGACTGGACGTCACCGCCGAACGGCTCGCCGGCCGGCCCGCCGCCGCCCTGGTGGAGGCGGCCGGGGAGAGCGACCTGCTGGTCCTCGGGTCCCGGGGGCTGGGCCGGGCCGCCGGTCACCTGCTCGGCTCCGTCGCCTCGGCCGTGACGGGCCGGGCCGGCGGGCCCGTGGTGCTCGTACGGGCCGGCGCCGAGGCCCCGGGCGAGCACCGGCCGGACGCGGACGGCACCCCTTCGGCGGCCACCCCCTTCCGCGACGTCGTCCTCGGCGTCGAGCTGGCCGACCGCACCGGTGACGCCGTGCTGGAGTTCGCCTTCGACGCCGCGCGGCGCCGCGCGGCCGGCCTGCGGGTGGTCCACGGCCGCCGGCTGCCGTCGCACGCCGACACGCCCGCGCGGCCGGAGGACGGGCTGGAGAGCCTGCTGCGGCCCTGGCGGGAGAAGTTCCCCGACGTCGAGGTCACCGAGGAGGCCGTGGTCGGACACGCGGGAGCGCACCTCGTCGACGCCTCACGGGACGCCTCCCTGATCGTGATCGGCCGCAGGAACCGCCGAAGCGCGACCGCCGCCCGCCAGGTCGGCCCGGTCACCCACGAGGTGCTCCGCCACGCGGTCGCCCCGGTGGCCGTGGTGCCGCACGACTGAGGACACAGACACCGGCACCGACACCGGCCGCATGGCCGGCGTGCGGCACGGCCGAGCGCCGAGCGAGCGGTCGCGGCCGGGTCGCGGGTCGCGGGTCGCGAGGGCGGATCCGCAGCCCGGCGCGCGGTCACCGCACGGCCCGCGCCGCACGAAGGTCACCGCACGGCCCGCGCCGCACGAAGGTCACCGCACGGCCCGCGCCGCACGAAGGCCCCCGCGCCGCGCGGCTGAGCACTGGAGCCGGGCCGAACGGAGAGGGCCCGGGGCCGCCGTCCTCGGTTCGGGCCGGTTGTGGACAGGCGGCCCTCATCGGAGGGTGTCAGGGCCCCACGTGGAGATGAGCTGCCCAGAGGTCGGGTCTGTCGGGGTGGGCTCGGCGGATTTCCGTGGTGGCTGAGTGGAGGGCTCGGGCGGCGTCGTCGGGGCCGTGGGCGGCGATGTGGGCGTAGAAGTGCTCGACGATGTCGGATGCGACCCGGTCGTCGACGGGCCAGAGGGTGCCGACGACGTGGCGGAAGCCGGCCAACTGGAACGCGGCGGTCATGTGCAGCGCTTCGTCGGCGCCGGTGAAGACGACGTCGCTGGTGGCGCAGGCCGACAGGTAGGCGAGGTCGGCGTCCAGACGCCCCGGCAGGTCTCGCGGGGTGAGCGGCTTGTCGTGGAGAAGCAGGCGGCTCAGGGTGGGGACGCGCGTGTCGGGCTCCGCGTGGCAGGCGAAGTGCACGATCCGGGTGCGGGGCAGGGCGGCGAGTACGGCGTCGCGGGTGGCCTGCTCGTTGTGCAGGACCGTGGCGCCGAGCAGGCGGGTGAGGCTGTTCGCCTCGGAGACGGCGCCCGCCAGGAAGGCTTGGCCGGGCGTTCTGCTCATGGCGACCGCGAGGGCTTCGCCCGGCGGAGCCGGGGCGCGGCGGGCGGCAGGCATGGCGCGGACGGTGGGAAGGTAGGAGGACACGGTTCTGGCCATGACGGATTCTTCGTCGTCGCCCGCCGCGTGCAGGGGGAAGAGCGACATGATGCCTGCCGGGCACCACCACAGGCGGGAGCCGTTCCACCCTGTCGCGGTCAGTGCTTCGAGCACGGGGCGGCCGACGGTGTGCCAGAGCCAGCCGAGGACGCCGACGACATCGGCCGTCTCCGGGATCGCGACCGGCACCCGGATGTCACCGGGGCCGACGCCGATCACCCCGTCCAGCTCCACACCGAACGGTGCGAGCGCGGCGCCGATCAGCGCCGTGTCGGGTCGTTCGGCGTGCTGCCACGCCCCGCGTAACCGCAATATCAGCTCTTCACGCACAGGTTCATGATGGCAAGCCGTCAGTCACACCGGTGCTGATTCCGGCCATCCGCTCTGGCCGCGACGCCTGGTGAGCCGGCCCGGCCGGCTCGGCGGCCTTTCCGGCTCAGGTGTCCGCGGGGGTCAGGCGGATGCCGGTGACGAGGTCCGGGCGGATTCGGACGGCGAAGTCCATGGCCTGGCCGACCCAGGGATGCAGCATCGACTGGTAACGGGTCAGCAGCACCGGATCGGTGACCAGATGGGCGTAGCCGGTGACCACCACGCTCCAGCCCAGGTGGGTCGCGGGGTCGATGGTGTCGGCCTCGTAGGCGACGACCACGCCCGGCGAACCGGCCTGCCGGGTGCGGGAGGTCAGGGCCGCGCCCTCGTGGGTGCGGATGACGATCTCCCCCTCGTCGAGGACGTGGTTGACCGGCCGGATGGTCGGCAGCGCGTGCTGCGTGAAGACGATTCTGCCGAAGGAGACGCTGCCCAGCAGCTGGAGAGCCTCGGCGCTGTCGAGCGCGACGCTGTGACGGGGGCCGACGGGAATCGGCTGGGCTTGGTCGAGGGCCATGGGCGGCGTCCGTACGTTCACTCGGCGGTCGGGCGTGGGGTGGTGCGGGCTCGGTCGAGCAGCTCATTGCAGCGGGCAGGGGCACGCTCGCGCTAGGGCCGTTCGGACCTTTCCCCGGGCCCGGGCGGGCCCTTCCCACCGCATCCGCTTTCCGGACGAGCCGGCCCGCACACAGGCCCGCCCGCAAACAGGTGGGAGCGGCGCCACGGGGGATTGACGCCGCTCCCGATTCCACTGTCCCGCGGTGCCCCCCGGCCGCCCAGGGCCGATGGTCCCCGCACCGGGTCCGACAGGCCTCGTGCCGCCGCGCCGCCCGTGCCGGGCGGCGTCAGACTCCGGACGGCCGGGCGTCGTCGACGCGGTAGGTGAGGCCGTTGACGACGCCGACGACCCCCTCGACCCGGTACGCCGACCGCACCGCCGGAGGGATGTCGCTGCGCCGCTCCACCCGGCCCGCCAGCGTGACCATCCCGTCGCGGACGGAGACGGCTACGGCGTCGGGCGGCAGGCCGAGAGCGCCGACCACGATCTCGTCGATGACCTGACGGCGTATCGTCCCGTCGGTGCGCAGGAAGACCCGCAGCAGGTCGCGCCGCGTGGCGATGCCGATCAGCCGGTCCTCCTCGTCGATCACGGGCAGCCGTTCGATGCCGTGCCGCTCCATCACGCGCGCGGCGTCGGAGACCGACTGCTCCGGGTGCACGGTGACCGCGGGGGTCGACATCAGCTCACCGGCGGTCCGCCCGCCCGCCGGCGCGCGGGCCAGGTCGGTGCCCGAGACCATCCCGAGCACCTTGTCGTCGTGGTCGACGACCGGAAGCCCGCTGATCCGGTGCCGTTCCAGGAGCCGGACCAGCTCCCGTACGGCCGTGTCGCGGTGGGCTACCACGACCTCACCGGTCATCACCTCACCGACGGGATGCGGTTTCACGACGTCTTCCTCCTTGACCTCGCGGCCGGGTGCGGGAGCGGCGCCGTCGTCCCGGAGCGACGGGACAGGCGCCGCTCCCGCCGCGGGCCCTCAGCCCTGCCGTGCCTCCGCCGGCCCGCCCCGCCACGGCGGGGGAGCGGCCGACCTGCGGGCGGTGGCCCAGCGGTCGGCGAGCCGGTCCAGCCGGCCGCGCAGCCGGTCCTGCAGCCGGTCGGCGAGTTCGTGGGCGCTCGCCTCGTCGGCGTGGACGACGAGCAGCTCGCTCCCCACCCGGATCTCGGCCGCGGCCGACCAGGGCTGTTCGACATGGTGGGCGGTGGCCTTGGCGATCCGTACCTCGCCGGCGACGGCCGGCAGACCCGGCCGGTCGAAGACCGCGTTCACCTTGGTCCGGACGTAGCCGAGGGTCGCCTCGTCCACGTCGCCCTCGGCCCGTACCCGTACGGCCTGGGTCGTGCGGGCGTCGGTACCGGTGTCCCTGGGAGTCATGTGCTCCACTCCTTATGCGCTTTCGTGATCGGTTACAGCCTCTCCCGGGCCCCGGCCGGGCCCCAGGGGCCGCCCGGCCCCCGCACCCGGGCCGTCGGTCCCGGTGCGCCGCCCAGGTGCGGGAACGTCGGTCCCGGGTACCCGGCAGCCGTGCGCGCGGGGCGGGAATCAGGGCCGACCGGCCCCTGGCCCGTCCGTCCCGGGACGACGAAGATCTCCTGGTGGACACGGTTCCGTCGCGCTGAGCACGGGACCACGAGACGTGACGAGGAGCATCTGATGGCGGACAGCCAGCGGCCCGGCCCCGGCGAACCGATCCGGGTCTTCCTGCTGGACGACCACGAGGTGGTACGGCGAGGCGTGCACGACCTGCTCAACGACGAGCCGGACATCTCCGTCGTCGGGGAGGCCGCGACCGCCGAGCAGGCGCTGGTCCGCGTCCCCGCGCTGCGCCCCGACGTGGCGGTGCTCGACGTGCGCCTGCCGGACGGCGACGGCGTCAGCGTGTGCCGTGAACTGCGTTCGCGCATGCCGGAGTTGAGCTGCCTGATGCTGACCTCGTTCGACGACGAGGAAGCCCTGCTGGACTCGATCATGGCGGGCGCCTCCGGATACGTGCTGAAGCAGATCCAGGGCTCCGACCTGGTCTCCGCCGTGCGCACGGTGGCCTCCGGGCAGTCCCTGCTCGACCCGAGCGCCACCACGCGGCTCATGGCCCGCCTGCGCCACGACCAGCAGCACGAGGAGGAGCCGGACACGCTGCCGGGCCTGACCGACCGGGAACGGGAGATACTCGCCCTGATCGGCGAGGGTCTGACCAACCGTCAGATCGGCCAGCGGCTGTTCCTCGCGGAGAAGACGGTGAAGAACCACATCTCCCGCCTGCTGGCCAAGCTGGGCGTGGAGCGGCGCATCCAGGCCGCGGTCATCGCCACCCAGGCCCAGGACCGGCTCAGGCAGCAGGGCCACTGACGTACCGCCCGGCGCGGCCGGTGGGTCCGAATGTCCCCCCGGTCGCCCCCGTACGGCCCATGCCCCGCCGGGCCCGACCCGAGCACGCTGGCATCGCATCCCGGACGCCACCGGGTTCCCAAGGGGAGGACGAACGGACATGAACGTGCGCGTGGGCATCAACGGCTTCGGCCGCATCGGCCGCAACTACCTGCGCTGCGTGCTGGAGCGCGCCGAGACCAGCGGCACCCGGGTAGAGGTCGTCGCGGTGAACGACCTCACCTCGCCGGCCGCCCTGGCCCACCTGCTGGCCTACGACTCGACGTACGGCCGGCTGGGCCGCACCGTCGAGCACGACGACTCGTCGCTGACCGTGGACGGCCACCGGGTCGCCGTCAGCGCCGAGCGCGACCCGGCCGCGCTGGCCTGGGGCGACCTCGGCGTGGACGTCGTCATCGAGTCCACCGGCCGCTTCCGCACCCGGGAGACGGCCGGCGCGCACCTGGCGGCGGGCGCGCGCAAGGTCCTGCTGTCCGTGCCCGGCAAGGACGTCGACGCGACCGTGGTCATGGGCGTCAACGAGGGAACGTACGACCCCGCGCGGCACGACGTGGTCTCCAACGCCTCCTGCACCACCAACTGCGTGGCCCCCATGGTCAAGGTGCTCGACGAGCGCTTCGGCATCGTCAAGGGCCTGATGACCACGATCCACGGCTACACCAACGACCAGGTCGTCCTCGACGGCCCCCACAAGGACCTGCGCCGCGGCCGCAGCGCCGCCGTCAACATCATCCCCACCAGCACCGGCGCCGCCCGCGCCGTCGGCCTGGTGCTGCCGGAGCTGGCCGGGACGCTGGACGGGATCGCCGTGCGCGTGCCGGTGGAGGACGGGTCGCTGACCGACCTGAGCCTGGTGCTGGAGCGGCCGGTGACCGCCGAGGAGATCAACGCCGCCTACCGGGAGGCCGCCGACGGTCCGCTGAAGGGCATCCTGCGGGTGTCCGACGCGCCGATCGTCTCGCGCGACGTGGTGGGCGACCCCTCCTCCTGCGTGCTGGACGCCCCGCTGACCCAGGCGCACGGCGAACTGGTGAAGGTCTTCGGCTGGTACGACAACGAGTGGGGCTACACCAACCGGCTGCTCGACCTCACCGAGCACGTCGCCGCCCGGCTCTGACGGCCTTGTCCGGCCCGGCGGGCAGCGGTCCCCGCGGGATCCCGTATCGTCCCCTTGCCTGGACCGTTACCGTGGCACGTGACCGGAACGGCAGGCCGACGGCACGCACGGCATGGGATGTGGAGGATCACGGGTGGGACGCTCCGAGGACGCCGGGGAGGCCCGCATTCGGCTTCCGCAGCTGAGGCTGGACGAGCTGCTGGAGGAACTGCAGGCCCGGCTGGACGCGGCCCGCGGCACGCGCGACCGGGTGCACAGCCTCCTGGAGGCGGTGCTCTCGGTCGGCCGGGAGCTGGACCTCGAGCAGGTCCTGCACAGCATCGTCGAGGCCGCCGCGGTCCTGGTCGACGCCGAGTACGCGGCCCTCGGCGTGATCGGCCCCGACGGCAAGCGGCTGTCGGCGTTCTACACCGTCGGCGTCAGCGAGGACCAGATCGCCAGGATCGGCCCCTACCCGGAGGGCCACGGCATCCTCGGCGAGCTCATCCGCCGTCCCGCGCCGCTGCGGCTGGCCAAGATCTCCGAGCACCCGGCGTCGTACGGCTTCCCGCCCCACCACCCGCCGATGAACACCTTCCTCGGCGTCCCCATCCGGGTGCGCGACCAGATCTTCGGCAACCTGTACCTCACCGAGAAGCGCGGCGGGATGCAGTTCGACGAGGAGGACGAGTCGGTCCTGTCGACCCTGGCCGTGGCGGCCGGCGTCGCGATCGACAACGCCCGCCTGTACGAGGAGTCCCGGCAGCGCGAGCGGTGGCTGCAGGCCAACGCGGAGATCAGCCACAGCCTGATGTCCGGCAGCGGGCGCGGCGAGGTGCTCGGCCTGATCGCCGGGCGGGCCATGGAGATCACCGGGGCGGCTCTGACCGTGGTCGCGATGCCGATGGAGGACACCGACGCCCTCACCGTCGAACTCGCCGTCGGGGAGGAGGCGGAGACCCACCGGGGACTGGTGCTGCCGGTGGACGACAGCCTGATCGGCGAGGCGTTCTCCAGCGCCGCCCCGGTCACCAGCCCGGACATCTCGCACGACGACCGGGTCTCCGCCGGGCCGCCGCGCTTCAGCCGGCTCGGCCCGGCCGTCGCCGTACCCATCGGCACGGGTGAGGGCGGGGTGCGGGGCGTCGTCCTGCTGGTGCGCGAGACCGGTCAGATGGCGTTCTCCGAGAAGGAGATCGAACCGCTGCAGAGCTTCGCCGCGCAGGCCGCGATCGCCATGGAGCTGGCCGAACGCCGTCAGGACTCCGAGGAGATCGCGGTGCTCAAGGACCGTGACCGCATCGCCCGGGACCTGCACGACCTGGCCATCCAGCGGCTGTTCGCCACCGGCATGACGCTGCAGAGCGCCGGCCGCTTCATCGAGCACGCGGAGGCCGGGCAGCGGGTGGCGCGCGCGGTGGACGACCTGGACGAGACCATCAAGATCATCAGGTCCACGATCTTCGGCCTGCGGGCGCGTGACGGGGGAGCCGGGACCGGGCTGCGCGCCCGCGTCGTCCGGGCCGTCGGCGAGGCGTCGCCGGTGCTCGGCTTCGCGCCGAGCGTGCGCATGGAGGGCCTGGTCGACACCGACGTGCCCCGCGAGATCGCCGATCACGTCATCGCGGTCCTGTCCGAGAGCCTGACCAACGTCGCCCGCCACTCCGGCGCCGACCGCGCGGACGTGGCCCTGGAGACCGACGGTCAGCAGGTGCGGCTGACCGTCTCCGACAACGGCGTGGGCATCCCGTCCGGTGGCCGTCGCAGCGGCCTGCGCAACATGGCCGAACGAGCGGAACAGCTCGGCGGCTCCCTGACGGTGGACTGCCCCGAGACCGGCGGCACGACCCTGGTGTGGCGGGTCCCGCTGGACTGACAGGGTTCCGGCTTCGGGAGGTCGTTGAACGATGGCACCTGGTGCGGGTACACCGGGCCGGCGGATGCGGGTGTGACATCACGTCTGCTCGGCGGTAGTGCCCGTGACCAGAGATGTGGCGAACGGGCCGCGACTGGGTTGGAACTGCACGATGTCGTAGTCGGCCACGCCGCCCAGCACGAATGGGTCGGTGAGGATCAGCGCCTCCACTTCGGCACGGTCGGCGGCCCGGGCCAGGATGACGCCGCCCGTGCGGGGCACGCGGGGGCCGGAGGCGAGGAACAGTCCGCTCGAGAAGTGAGTGTCGAGCCACTCCCGGTGTGCTTGGAGCAGTTCGTCGACGCGCTTCAGCGGGGCGTTGTAGGTGACGGTCAAGACGAAGACGGTGTCGTTGTGCGGCAGGGACTGGGTGGTCATGGCTGGCACTCCGGCATGTTTGTCGTGGCGGGGGATTGTCGCTGCTCAAGCCTTGCGGGCGTTGATGCCTTCGGTGGGTTGGAGATGGAGCAGGAGGTGGGCGGGCCAATCGGTACCCGGACGGCGCGCCTCTGGTCGGCGCCTGCGACGGCAGCACACCCGCGGCCATCAAGGCGGTGCGGTGCGCTCGGAACTCTCGGCGATCACAGTGCGGACATCGGGCAGCCGGGCGCCCCTGGCCGTCCGTACGCGTGCGGATCGGGTCCCGTGGCCGTACCTGGCTGCAATGACGACCGTGACTGCGAGCACGGCGGATGAGGATCGTGCCGTCTCCGTTTCCGGGCGCGCATGTTCACGAAGGCGATCATGCTTCCGCCTCTCGCGGTCGCCGTGCCGCCGTCGCCCTCCGTCCTGATGGCGCGGCGGCGGCCCATGGGGACCCGAGGGACGTCACTGCTCTGTGCGGTGGGTCTCGCCTCGAGGTCGCTGCCTTCAGGCGACGGTGATCGCGGTTTTGTCGGTGCCGGCGGCCGCGGCGGAGTTGTTGCCGGTGGTGCGGCGGCTGTGGAGGTTGTTGGCGATGACGGCGGCGAGGGTGAGGGCGACGCCGGCCAGTTCACCGGTGGTGGGCTGGTGGCCCCGGACGGCCTCGATGGTGAAGGAGGTGATGGGGACCAGGTTGATGAACAGGACGCCGTTGGCAGGGCCCAGGGTGCGGATGGCGTTGTTGAAGGTGAGGATCGCGACGGCGGTGGCGGGGACGGCCATGTAGAGGATCTGCCACCAGCTGGCGGCGTAGTCGGCGGCGGACGGGTTGGGTATCCAGCCGAGTGCGGCGGCGGCGAGGGTGACGATCGCGATGGTGAGTGTGCCGAGAGTGCTGGTGAGGGCTGTGTAGCGCAGCACGGAGAAGCCGGGGAAGCCGGCGGCACCGGTGGTGTAGATGACCCAGCCGATCACTCCGGTCAGGATGAGCAGGCCCCCTGGGCCCATGCCGCCGGTGAAGACGGTGAGCGGGTCGCCATTGCCCAGAACCATGGCGACGCCGGTCAGGGCCAGCAGAACCAGGGCGAGGGTGATGCCCGTCGGCTGCTTCCTCGTGCGCGCCCACATCACGAATACGGTGATCGCGGGTATCGCAGCCATGATCAGGGATGCGGTGGGGGCCGGAGTCGACTGCAGGCCGACGTAGGTGAGCAGGTTGAAGCCGGCGAACCCGAGCGAACCGAGTCCCCAGAGCCTGAGGAGCTTTCCGTCCGTGCGCAGGGCCGTGCGGCCTTCGACGGCCAGCAGGAGGAGCACGAAGATCGCGGAGCCGAGGGTGAAACGGGCCAGAGTGAGGTGGAAGGGATCGACACAGCTGAAGGCGGATTTGGCGACGGTGAACATGCCGCCGAAGGCGAGGGCTGTGGCCAGGCCGCCGACGGCCGCGGTGGTGGTCTTCGTCTTGAGCATGAGAGGTCTCCCGAAAGCGTAGGACGCCCAGTGTCCGTGTTTTCGCTGTTTGGCGAACACGCGATTGAACGTATACACTCGCCCGAAGATTAGTCAACCTGAGTTCGCCAACTTGCGAACACTGTTGCTGGGCAGGGAGAGCAATGCCGTGAAGCCGCTTCACCATCCTCGCGCCGAGGACTTCAGCATCTATGCAGTGCTCCACGCCCTGGCCGAACCGGCCCGGATGACGATCGTGCGGCGGTTGGTGGAGGGCGACGGCAAACCCTGCGGCACTTTCGGCATCAACCTGAGCAAGTCAACCTTGTCCGCGCACTTCAAGGTGCTGCGCGAGGCCGGGATCATCCGCCAAGAGGTCGCAGCGGGCAACTCGCGGGTCAACACGCTGCGCAGGGAAGAGCTTGACGCGCGTTTCCCCGGCCTCCTCGACGCGGTTGTGTACGCGGTCGAGCAGGCCGAACCGGCTCTCCCGCCTGTCTGACGAGTACCGGAGCCAGGGAAACCGTTCCCCTGCAATCGGGCTACTGGATCGTGGCAGACCCCGTACCTGTGACGACGTATGGACGTGACGGGGGGATGGTCGGGTCACGCTCTGGCTCCGAGCAGGCGCCAGGTGGTTCGGGGGTAGTGGCCGTACCGCACCGCGATCTCGCGGGAGAGCAGTGTCATGCGTTCCACGGTGCGGCTGTTGGTCAGGGCTCCGGCGTCCAGGCAGCGGAAGGGCAAGGGTGCGAGCAGGGACATGACCTGCTCCTCGGCCTGCTGGTGGTCGCCGGTGACGAAGACGTCGGAGGGCCCGCCGGGGAGATCCGGGTCATCGAAGACGACCCAGAAGGTGTTCTTCGGGGCGCCGACGATCCGGGCCCGTGGCGCTGCCGCGGCCAGCTGTTCGGCCGCCGAGGTGGTCTCGGGGAGGGTGAATCCCTGGAAGTCGTCGGTGAACGGGTTGGCGATGTCCACGACCGTCTTGTCGGCCAGTGCTTAGGCGTGGGTGCGCACGAAGTCCAGGGCGTGGCGGTGCCAGAGCGCCAGGACCAGCAGGTCGGCTCGGTGCACGGCCGTGGTGTGGTCGGCGGTGTCGACGACGCCGGTGTGGCCGAGCTCCGCCACGCGGGCGGTGAGGCGTTGCGGGTCGCGGCCGGACCAGATCAGGCCTCGTCGGTGCGGTGCGAGGAGACGGACCAGGGCGTCGCCCATCCGGCCGGAGCCGATCACGGCGGTGACGGGCGTCGAAGCGGGGACGGTGCCGGTGTCGGTCGTCGTGGGGGATGCGGTCATGGGACAGTCCTTGTCTGACGAGGGGGCTTAGGAAGTCAGGCCGTGGGCGGCCGATTGCTGGTGGGGGCGCCGCGGGCATGCCCGGCTCACCGCGTGGCTGGCCAACCGCAGCGTCCGGGGCGCCGACGAGGTTGCCGTGACCGCGCTGGAGCCGCGCAGGCGCAGCAGACCGCGCTGCCCGGCGAGGACGTCGCCACGCAGATGATGATCTCCGCCTGCGGGTGAGTGCGGAAGGTCTCGCGGATCTGCTTGTCGACGCGCTCGAGCCGGTCGTCCAGGGCCAGGATCTGTTCCGCCAAGTCGGCGACGAGTCCCTGCCCGGCATGGTCCGATCCTCGATGCCGAGTTCGTCGTCGCTGTCGGCGATCTTTCGGCCTACGTGGACGGCGGCCACCTGGCATCGGCGGCCGCGCTGGTGCCCGTCCCGCGCGACTCCGGACGGCGAACCGGCAACCTGCACCGGCCCCAGCGCCACAGCCGACGTCTGCGACGGGCGCACTGCCGAGCGGGGACTGCTGCCCGAAGAAGCGAAGCCAGGGATGCAAACGGGTCCAGGCAGTCGTAGCCCTGGCCCGCCGGCGAGCCAGCGTCCCGTGGGGCCTCCTGCGTGACAACCGGGTTTTCACCCCTTCGTCCCACCGGTCACACAAGCGGCTTGACCGGGTGGTAACAGTCGCCGGCGCGGTCTGAAGGAGCCCTGGGGTTGCTCGACGCAACGCCTCAGCCGCGCCGCGGCTGCGTGGAGACGAGGAGGGCGACCAGGCGGCCGTGACCTGCGCCGACCGTGACAGCCGACGACGGGGCGAGCTGCGCCGCCAGCGTCCAGTAGCGCACCAGACAGGGATGTCGTTCCCGCCTCAGACGCGCTGCGAGTGCCCTACGGAAGGCGGGTGTGTCGGCGGCTTCCGCATACTGCGCGTAAGCGCCGACGAAGGTGTCCAGCGCAGTGGTGTCCGCTCCGCTTTCGCCGGCAGTGAGGGCGCGCGCTGCCAGCGCGTGGGAACGGGCGAGTGCCTCGTAGAACCGGGTCACGCGTTCGGGATCCGGCGAGGGGTCTGCCGGCGGAGCGTGCTTCAGGTGGGCGCGGATGGCAGCGGCGACGCTGCGGTCGGTGGCGAGATGGTGCAGGCGGGCGTACGCGAGCGCCTGCCGGGGGCTCGGATCGCTTGGCAGCTCGGGGATGGCGGCCCGGGCGAGCGCGTCACTGATGTGGCGAGGGAACCTCGCAGGCATGATGCGCCGCCAGAAGACTCCGAGCTCTTCCGGGTCGGGTCTGGCGGCAACGCTGTCAAGCAGAGGCAGTACCAGGGCCAGGGCATCGTCGTCCGGGACTTCGTCGAGGGCCTGGAGCGCTGCCCGGCGCCACCGCAGGTCCTCCAGCTGCTGCTCCACGTCGCCGAGGTGATCAGCCAGGACGTCACGGACCGCCGCTCCATCGACTGCGGCAGCGGAGGCGGCCGGCAACCCGAGTCCCAGCATCCGCAGGCTCCTCACCAGGCGCAGCCGGTCAAGGGCGTCCTGGCCATATCGCCGATGGCCGCCGGTGCTGCGGCCGGCCTCGGTGAGGACACCGCGCTCGGTGTAGAAGCGGACGGTCTTCACGGACACACCGGCGGCAGCCGCGAGCTCACCCACACTCCAGACCGGCTCGCCTTCCTGTGGCACGGCTTGAACCTCCCCATAGGGCGTTTTCCACACTACAACTGGTCGAAAGAACCGGGTGCGGGGTGTCCCGCACCGGGCAGGAGGTGTGTTGTGTCGCTGTTCGTACTGGTGCCAGGTGCCTGGCTGGGCGGCTGGGCGTGGAGCGAGGTCGTCGCGGAGTTGACGCGTCGCGGCCATCAGGCCGTGCCTGTGACCCTGACGGGACTCGGTGAGCGCCGGCACCTGGCCTCCCGGGCCGTGGGGCTGAGCACCCACATCCAGGACGTCGTCTCGATTCTCGACACCAGCGAGACGCCGGACACCGTGCTCGTGGGCCACAGCTACGGGATCTTCCCGGCTCTCGGAGCGGCTGACCGCCGACCGCGGTCGGTCGGCCGCATCGTGTTCCTGGACACCGGCATGCCGCGCAATGGCCAAAGCGTCGTGGACGCCTTCCTCAGCCCGGAACAGAAGTCCGCACTGCAAGGGCAGGTACAGACCCGAGGCGACGGGTGGCGCTTCCCCCTGCCGGAAGCGGACGCCCTGCCGCACTGGGGCAACCTCGCCGGCCTCGACGCCATGGCGCTGGACAGGCTGCGCCGCCTTGCAGCCCCGCACCCCTACGCCACGTTCACGGAACCCCTCGTTCTGACCGGCGGTACCGAAGATCTCCCGACCACCAAGATCTTCTGTACCGCGGGCGGAATCGACCTCGCGTTGCTACGCGCCCTGCACTCTGCCGGAGACCCACGGGTAGCGGGCCTTCTCGACGACAGATCGACGTATTTCGAACTCCCCACCGGTCATTACCCCATGCTGTCGATGCCCGGGGAGCTCGTGAACGTGCTCGTCGAGGCCGCCGCCGGAGGAGGACTACGGCTCGGTTCCCCGTCGGCCCCCGATTAAGGAGAAGCACCTGACGGCTCCGGCGATCCCAGACCCTGTGGGGTGGGCGACCGCGGGGGCCGGGTACTCGGTGGGGCCGGTGGTGGTCTCGGCGATCAGCCGTGCCGGCCCCAGTCGAGGAGGGCTGCCTCGGAGGCACGGCCCGGCTGCCTGGGCCGCTACGGATTGCGCGCCCGCATCATGGCCGGCGACGGCCTGCCCGACGCAAGCATGCACTACCAGTCCTGCCCCTCCGGCAGCAGATCCAGACCGGGGGCGGACAGGTGCAGAACCTCGTAGCGCTCGGTCGCGTCCTCGTCCGGCGCGGACGTGTTTGCCCACAACACGAATCGCAGCAGCTGCCAGTGGTGGGGGTCGACGGCCAGTGCGGCGGTGTGCACGTCAGCATGACGTGAGAAGCGTCGCAGTTGCTCGACTTCCCGTTCGATCAGTGCGGACAGGCCCATCCCCGTGCCGTCCGGGTCGGCCTCGGAAGGTATCCCCGTGAGGCGGCGCGACGCCGCCTTGGGAGGTGCCGTCCGAGCGGGGCCCGTGTGGCAGGCAATGCCGGTCCAATGGCGGGCGACCGGGCGGCCGAAGTCGCGGATGATGTTCTGGAAGCCGCCTCCGCCGACCAGGAAGTGGGCCATCGCGCCGGTGTCATTCCACAGATAGAAGGGGGCGTACTGGTTCACCGGCGAGCCGTCGATGCCGCGCTCGCGGATGAGATACGCCTTCAGGCCCAGTCCGGAGCGGTCGTCGAGGGCGTGGCCGCCATCGGCTACCCGTGTGCGGATGATCTTCATGTCGTAGTCGGTGGGCAGGGTGATCTCGTACTGCTTGGCGTACACGAAGGCGCTTCCTTTTCTTGGTGAAGGATCAGTGAACGAACGGGCCGGCGGTGTACTCGACCTCCGTGACCTGGGAGCCACGCTCGGCCTCGGAGCCGTCTTCGGCGACCTCTTCTATGGCCAGATGTGTCATGAAGGTGGTGGGAGACGCTCCGTGCCAGTGCCACTCGTCCGGCGCGATGCGCACACTGTCGCCCGCTCGGATGATGTGCGCCTCTCCGCCCCGGCATTGAACGAGCCCGGTTCCCTGGGTGACGAGAAGGGTCTGGCCCAGGGGATGGCGATGCCAAACGGTGCGGGCGCCGGGGGCGAAGTGCACGAGGTCCACCCGGTAGCGCGACGAGCCCTCGGGAGCGGCGATCTCGTCCACCCATGCCGCCCCGGAAACCCATTCGGGCGGCGCGACGGCAGTGGCTTGCGGTGCGTGGGAAATGCGCATGAAGGATGGACTCCTTTACGTTCGGGGAGTGGAGGTGTGTGCGGCCAGTAGGCTCAGCACCCCGGCGATCGCCTGGTCGAACGGCTGCACGGAGTCTGCGGCGCGGGCAAGGACGTAGCCGCCCTGAAGAACCGCGACGACCGTTGCCGCGACTGTCTGGGGATCCAGCGCGGTACTGAACTCGCCGCGCTCGCGCCCCTCGGCCAGGACGCCAGCGAGGCGCTCGCGCAGCCAGGCCAGGGTCTCGTCGACCGGGGCCCGCAGCGTCGGGGCTCCCATGACGTCCGGGTCCTGGGTGAGACGTCCGATGGGGCAGCCCTTGAGGACGTCCCGTTCCCGGAGCAGATACGCGGTGACGCGGTCAACGGCGGTCCCCGGAGCGGAGAACTCTGCTTCGGCTTTGGCGCGCATCTCCTCGGCGGTGCGGCGAATCGCAGCGAGTGCCAGATCCGGCTTACCGGCGAAGTGGTGGTACATGCTGCCCTGTCCGGCCCCTGCCCGCTGTTGGATCGCCTTCGGACTGGTGCCGGTGTAACCGCGTTCCCACAGCAGTTCGCGAGTGCTTTCGATGAGGCGTTCGGCAGTATCCATGCGAGGAGTGTACATACTAGTAGGTACAAAAGGGGGGCGTTCCTTGCCGGCCGACCGGGGTCGTGCGGCCGGCCCGGTGGCCGGGTGGCCCCCTGCTCACCGCCCGGTTCGCCGAGTGGTCCCGCAAGGCGGGGTCCGGTGAGGAAGCGGCTCCGGCCGGGCGGCGGCGTGGGGTCCGAGCGGCCCCGTGAGCGGGGTCCTTCGGCCTCTGCTGCCCGCCCCGCGCGCGCGTGAGGCTGGTGGACCGGACCGGGTAGGGAAGGCACGCGGGAGGTGCCGTGGACGCTCGGCACGTCACCGGGACGCACGCGACGGCGCGCCGCGGCGCACCTGCTGCTCACCGCCTCGCGGCCGGGAACCCGCCGCACTTCGCGACCTGGCTCCAAGCGCCCCCGCATGCGGACCAGTTGAGGAGCAGACCATGAAGGCAGCGGTCGTCACCGACTTCGGCAAGCCCCTGGAGATCCGCGACCTGCCCGTCCCCGAGCCCGGTCCCGGCCAGGTGCTCGTGAAGATGGAGGCCTCCGGGCTCTGCCACACCGACATCCACGCCGCCCACGGCGACTGGCCGGTCAAGCCCCGCCCGCCGTTCGTCCCCGGCCACGAGGGCGTCGGCCCCGTCACGGCCGTCGGCGCGGGCGTCAGCGCCGACCTCGTGGGCAGGCGGGTCGCCGTCCCGTGGCTCGGGTCCTCCTGCGGCACCTGCCGCTACTGCGTCTCCGGCCGGCAGACCCTGTGCGAGAAGCAGGTCAACTCCGGCTATTCCGTCGACGGTTGCTTCGCCGAGTACGCCGTCGCCGACGCCGGCGGCGTCGTCGCGGTCCCCGACGGCGTGCCGTCGTTCGACGCGGCCCCGCTGACCTGCGCGGGCGTGACCACGTACAAGGCGATCAAGGTCGCCCGGGTGACCCCGGCCGAGCGCGTCGCGGTCTTCGGCGTCGGCGGCCTCGGCCACCTGGCGCTGCAGTACGCGCGGCTGGTCGGCGGCTTCGTCACCGCCGTAGACCTCGAACCCGACAAGCTGGGCCTGGCCCACCGGCTCGGCGCCGACGAGATCGTCAACGCCCGCACCCACGACCCGGTCGAGGAGATCGTGCGGGCCGGCGGCGCGGACGTGGCCGTCGTGCTGGCCGCCGCGCCCACGGCGTTCGAGCAGGCCTACCGGTCCCTCAACCGGGGCGGGCGCCTGGTCATGGTCGCGCTGCCCGGCGACGACGCGGCGATCAGCGTGCCCGTCTTCGACACCGTCCTCGGCGGCATCTCCGTCATCGGCTCCATCGTGGGTACCCGCCAGGACCTGGCCGAGGTGTTCGCCCTGCACGCCGCCGGACGCACCCAGGTCGTCGCCGAGCCGCGGCGGCTGGAGGAGGTCAACGACTCCTTCGAGGAGGTGCTCGCGGGCCGGGCCGAGGCACGGCTCGTGTTCGAGTTCTGACCCGGCCCCCGGTCCCCCGGCACACCGGGCCACGACGAGAGGCAGCAGATCATGGGAACCGTCACCGTCGGCGCCGTACGGGGGCGGGCGCCCGGCGAGCGCCGTGTCGCCCTCGTCCCCGAGGCCGTCGCCCTGCTGCGCCGGGACGGGATCGACGTCCTGGTCGAGACCGGAGCCGGGGCCGGCGCCTGGTTCGCCGACGCCGACTACGCGGAGGCCGGCGCGGCCGTCGTGCCGCCGCACGAGCTGTACACCAGGGCGGACGCCGTGCTGTGCGTGGGCCCGCCGGACGCCGGTGCCGCCGAATCGCTGCGCGCCGGGCAGGTCCTGATCGGCCTGCTCGAACCGCTGCGCCGGCCCGCCCTGGTCTCCGCGCTGGCCGCGCGCGGGGTACGCACGGTGAGCCTCGACCTGCTGCCGCGCACCCTCAGCCGCGCCCAGTCCATGGACGCGCTGACCTCCCAGGCGAACGTCGCCGGCTACAAGGCGGCCGTGCTCGCCGCCGACACCTACGGCCGGTTCTTCCCGATGCTGACCACCGCGGCGGGCACCATGCGCCCGGCGCAGGTCCTCGTCCTCGGCGCCGGAGTGGCCGGACTGCAGGCCATCGCCACCGCCCGCCGCCTCGGCGCCGCCGTCACCGCCTACGACGTCCGCCCCGAGTCGCGGGAGGAGGTCAAGTCGCTGGGCGCCCGCTTCCTGGACGTCGCGGCCCCGCCGACATGGGAACAGGGCACCGGACAGGGCGGCTACGCACGCGAGTTGACGGAGTCCGAGCAGCGGGCCCAGCGGGCGGCGCTGGACGCGCACATCGCCCGTACGGACATCGTGATCACCACCGCCCAGGTGCCGGGCCGCAAGCCGCCGCTGCTGGTCACGGCCGCCGCGGTGCGGGCCATGAAGTCCGGTTCCGTGGTCGTCGACCTCGCGGCGAGCGAATCCGGCGGCAACGTCGAGGTGTCCGAACCCGACAGGACGACCGTCCTCGACAACGGCGTCACCGTCATCGGCGCCGGACGCCTGCCGTCCGCGATGGCGACCGCCGCGTCCACGGCATACGCCCGCAACCTCGTCGCGCTGCTGCGCCACCTCGTGCGCGACGGAGAACTGGTCCTCGACCCGGCCGACGAGATCACGGCCGCGCTGACGGGAGGAGCCCCCGCATGAACAACCTCGATCTCCTCACCGCGATCACCGTCTTCGTGCTGAGCGTCCTGGTCGGCGTCGAGGTCATCAGCAAGGTCCCGGCGACCCTGCACACCCCCCTGATGTCCGGCTCGAACGCCGTGCACGGCATCGTCGTCATCGGCGCCATGCTGATCGCCGCGGAATCGCACACCTGGCCCGGCTACGCGCTCGCCTTCGTGGCGATGGTGTTCGGCGCGATGAACGTCGTCGGCGGATACGCGGTCACCGACCGGATGCTGGAGATGTTCCGGGCCAGGCCGAGTGAGAAGAAGGACGTGTGACCGCCATGGACACCGTCTCCGACGCCGTCCACTACGTCTTCCTGGCCACGGCCGCCTGCTTCGTGCTCGGCCTGCACCTGATGAACCACCCGCGCACCGCCCGCCGCGGCAACACTGTCTCCGCCGGCGCCATGGCCGTCGCGATCGCCGCCACGGTGTGGCTGGTCGCCCACGAGGGCGCCATCACCGCGACCGGCTGGCTGGTACTGGCCTGCGGCGGCCTGGTCGGCGCCGCGCTCGGCCTGTACGCCGCGCGCGCGGTCAAGATGACCGCCATGCCGCAGCTGGTCAGCCTCTTCAACGCCGTCGGCGGCGGGGCGGCCGCGCTGATCGCGGTCGACGGCCTGCTGCAGGTCGGCGATCCGGCCGCGACCGGCGCGCGGGTCTCCCTGCCGGGCGCGCTGGACATCGTCATCGGCGCGGTCACCTTCTCCGGCTCGCTCGTCGCGGCCGGCAAGCTGCAGGGCGTCGTCCCCGGCGCGCCGGTGGTCTTCCCCGGGGCGCGGCTGCTCAACCTGGTGCTGCCAGCCTCCTTCGTGGCCGGCACCGTCTGGCTGGTGCTCGCCCCGGACTCCCGTACCGCCCTGTTCGGGCTCGTCGCCGTCGCGGTGCTGTTCGGCGTGACGATGGTGCTGCCCATCGGCGGCGCCGACATGCCGGTCGTCATCGCCCTGCTGAACGCCTTCACCGGCTCCGCGGTCGCCATGGCCGGCTTCGTGCTCGACGAGACCGCGCTGATCATCGCGGGCATGCTGGTCAGCTCCTCCGGCGGCATCCTCACCAGGCTGATGGCCGACGCCATGAACCGGTCGGTCGCAGGCATCGTCGTCGGCGGCTTCGGCACCGGCGACGGCGCCCCGGCCGCGGCCGGAGGAGGCCCCGCCCAGGTGCGGTCGGTCTCCGCGGACGACGTGGCGATCCAGCTGGCGTACGCGCGCAAGGTCGTCCTCGTCCCCGGCTACGGCCTCGCCGCGGCCCAGGCCCAGCACGAGCTCGGCGACCTCGCCAAGCTGCTCACCGACCACGGCGTCGACGTCAGCTACGCCGTCCACCCGGTCGCCGGCCGCATGCCCGGGCACATGAACGTGCTGCTGGCGGAGGCCGACGTGCCCTACACCCAGCTCAAGGACATGGACGAGGTCAACCCCGAGTTCCCGCAGGCCGACGTCGCCCTCGTGGTCGGCGCCAACGACGTCACCAACCCGATCGCCCGCCGCCCCGGCAACCCGATCTCCGGCATGCCGATCCTCGACGTCGACAAGGCCAGGAGCGTCGTCGTCATCAAGCGCTCCATGGGCCACGGCTACGCCGGCGTCGACAACGAGCTGTACACCGATCCCAAGACCGGCATGTTCTTCACCGACGCCAAGCAGGGGCTGGCCGAACTGAAGGCGGCCGTCGGGGAGTTCGTCCTCTGACCCGCACCGCACGGCGCCCCCGCGGTGACCGACCCACGGGGGCGCCCGAGCCGTCCGCTCGGGTGGGCAGGAAGCGGTCCCGGCTCGGGTGGGCAGGAAGCCCTCCCGGCTCAGGTGGGCAGGAAGCGCTCCCGGAAGACCCGCTCCGGTGCGACGCCCCCGGCGAGCGCCGCGGTCGTCACGCTCTCCACCAGCGGCGGCGGCCCGCACACGTACACGTCCGGCGCCTCGTCCGCCGTGCGCAGCGCCTCGGCGACCCGTTCGGCGGGTGTGCCGGCCACGCCCTGCCGGCCCGGGCCGGGCCGCCACACGCAGATCTCGTGGTCGAAGGACGCCGACTCGGCCGCCACCTCCTTCAGCAGGTCCTCCCCGAAGACGTCCGCGTCCTCGCTCACGCCGAAGAAGAACCGCACCGGCTGCGGCTCCTGCCACTCCGCCATCTGCCGGGCCATCGACAGCAGCGGAGCGAGCCCCGTGCCGCCGGCCACGAACCAGCGCGGCCGCAGGCCCGTCTCGTGCAGCCCGAAGGCGCCCTGCGGGCCGTGCACGGTCAGCCGGTCGCCGACCCGGGCCCGCTCGCCCAGGTACCCGGAGAACAGCCCGCCCGGCCGCAGCCGCACGAACAGCTCCACGCGGCCGTCCCAGTTGCCGGTGTTGGCCAGCGAGTAGGCCCGCCGCTCCTCCCGGCCGGGCACCTGCACCTCGACGAACTGCCCGGCGTCGAACTGGAATCCGGCGCCCTGCTCCTCGTCCTCCGCCAGCATCAGCTCCAGCCGTACGGTGTCCCGCGCCACCCTCTCCAGCGCGGTGACCGTGCCCTCGCGCTCCGGTATCCCGCCGTGCAGGATGCGGGAGTTGTCGTACGGCAGCGCCGCGCTGAACGCCCCGCGCGGGTAGGTGCGGCACAGCAGCACGCCCCCGGCCTCCCGTTCGGCGCCGGGCAGCGCGTCGGCGGCGCAGGCGCCGAGGTCGTAGGCGCCGTCGGTGACGTCCGCCCGGCAGGAGCCGCAGGTGCCCTGGCGGCACGCGGCCGGCAGGGCGGCCCCCCACTCCGCGGCGGCCTCCAGGACGCTCTGCCCGTCGGCGCAGCCGAACTCCAGCCGCTCGCCGTCGGCGGTGGTGAGGGTGACCGTGGACGACGTCGACGTCGTCATGCCCCGGCCCTCTGCAGCGCCGCCGCGATGTCCGCCTGCGGGTCGCCGATGATGCGCAGCCCGAACCGGTCCACCATCGCGGCCACCAGCGTGGGCGTCAGGAAGCCCGGCAGGGACGGGCCGAGGTGGATGTCGCGCAGGCCCAGCGCGAGCAGGCTCAGCAGCACCGCCACCGCCTTCTGCTCCGTCCAGGACAGGGCGAGCGTGAGCGGCAGGTCGTTCAGGCCGCAGTCGAAGGCGTCGGCGAGCGCCGCCGCGATCCGGACGGCGGAGTGGGCGTCGTTGCACTGCCCCAGGTCCAGCAGCCGCGGGATGCCGTCGATCGTGCCGAAGTCGTGCCGGTTGAAACGGTACTTGGCGCAGCCGAGGGTGAGCACGACCGCGTCGTCGGGCGCGCCGAGCGCGATGTCCCGGTAGTAGTCGCGGCCGACCGTCGGACCGTCGCAGCCGCCGACCAGGAAGAAGTGCCGGATGGCGCCCTTCTTCACCGCGCCGACCACGTCGTCCGCGACGGACAGCAGCGCGTCCCGCCCGAACCCGACCGTGATGAACCGCTCCTCGCCGTCCTCCTTGAAGCCCGGCATCGCCTTCGCGGCCTGCACGACGGCGGAGAAGTCGCCGTCGCCGAGGTGGCGGACGCCCGGCCAGCCGACCGGGCCGGTGGTGAAGATGCGCCGGCGGTAGGCGGGGTAGGGCTCGATGATGCAGTTCGACGTCATCAGGATCGGGCCGGGGAACTTGGCGAACTCGCGCTGCTGGTCCTGCCACGCGCCGCCGTAGTTGCCGGCCAGGTGCGGGTAGCGCTTCAGCAGCGGGTAGGCGTGCGCCGGCAGCATCTCGCCGTGCGTGTAGACGTTGATGCCGGTGCCCTCGGTCTGCTCCAGCAGCGCCGCCAGGTCGCGCAGGTCGTGGCCGCTGACCAGGATCGCCTTGCCCGCCACGGGCGTCGTGCGCACCGCGGTCGGCTGCTGGGCGCCGAACGTGCCGGTGTTGGCGGCGTCCAGCAGTTCCATCACCGTCAGGTTGAGGCGTCCCAGGCCGACCGCGCGCTCCAGCAGCTCTTCGGCGTCCGCCGGCTCGCCCGCCAGGTACGCCAGCTCGTCCTCCACCCCGGCGAACACCTGCGCGCTGTGCTTGCCCAGGACGTGCGCGTGGTGGGCGTAGGCGCAGATACCCTTGAGGGCGTACAGGTGCAGCGAGCGCAGCCCCACGATGTCCGGGCCGACCACGTCCAGGCCGGCGTCCACGCGGAAGCCGGGCGCCTGCTCCAGCAGCCCGGTCAGGTCGGCGGCGGGCTGCCAGCGCGCCGGGCCGTCGAGCCGCTCCGGCTCCAGGCCGTGCTCCCGCGCCGCCGCCTCGTAGCGGCCGCGCACCCGGTCCCGTACGGCCGCCGCCTCCTGCAGCAGGGCGACGAAGCGGGTCGGGTTGAAGTTCACGTTGGTGAGTGTGGTGAACATGGCGTACAGGATGAAGCCCGCCGCCTCGTCGTCCGCGGCGCCCAGCGCGCGGGCCCGGCTCGCGTACTGGGCGATGCCCTTCACCGAGTGGATCAGCAGGTCCTGTACGTCGGAAGTGGCCTCGTCCTTGCCGCAGTTGCCCAGCGGGCCCGCACAGCCGGGTACCTCGCCCGTTCGGTCGGTCTGCTCGCACTGGTAACAGAACATGCGTGTACTCCTCGGGAGATGTCGCTCGTTGCGGTCAGTGACGTTAGGCGCGGAGCGCGGGTGGTTCCTTGATCCAGGTCAAGCCGGCGCCGTGACGGGGGTCACCGCCACTCGAGGCGGGCCGCCAGCCGGGGCACGTCGTGCAGCGTGACGCACCGGCCCCGGACGCTGATCAGCCCGTCCGCGGTCAGCCCCCGCAGGGTGCGCGAGAGCGTCTCGGGCGTGAGGTTGAGCCGGGACGCCACGGTCTGCTTGGCCGCGGGCAGCACGATCTCCTGGCCGCCGTCCTCGCCGCGCGCCTCGTGCAGCAGGAACCCGATCACCCGCTGCTCGCTGGTGCGCAGCGAGTACGACTCCACGTCCCGCACCAGGCGCCGCAGCCGGACCGCCATGTTGGCCAGCATGCGGCGGGCGAAGGACGGGTCGCGGTCCAGCAGGTCCAGCACCGCGCGGCTGGACACCGACAGCAGTTCCGTGTCGACCAGGGCGGTGGCGGTGACCGGGTAGGTGATCCCGTCGAACACCACCGCCTCGCCGAAGCTCTCCCCGGCCTGGACGATCTCCAGCACCTTCTCCGCGCCGTCGGCCGCGGACACCGTCAGCTGCACCTGGCCGCGCACCACGAAGAAGAAGCCGCGCACCGGGTCGCCCTGGTGGAACAGGATCGTGCCCCGGTACACCGCGCGGACGTGCGAGCCCGCCGCGATGACAGTGAGCTGCTCCCGCGTCAGCCCCGCGAACAGCGGGATGCGCGGGAGCAGTCCGGGCACCGTGAGGGTGCTGTGGGTCATGTGCCGGAATCCTCCTCGGGAACCATCTCGATCGCGCCGCACGGGCATTCGGCCACGCACAGCCCGCAGTCGAGGTCGATCGCGAACCGTTCCTAGGGACTGAGCGGGAGTGAGTCCTGGTGCCAGGACTGGTGCTCAGCCGCGTGCCCCGAACGGTTGTGGGCACGCTGGTCGCCCGCTTTCGCTCCGCGTCCGGCACGCACGGATCGTGTCCGTGGTCCGGGAATGCGGGGGCGGGTTTCCTCACGCCCCGGGATGCCCGGTGCGGCCTGGACGGTCCGATGCCCCACCGCATCACGCTGGTGCGGTGGGGGCGGTGCCGTCCGACGCCGGATCGGGTGTCC
>NZ_JBFADM010000013.1:105976-154821 GCF_040641355.1 Streptomyces sp. NPDC020996 | reverse complement strand
GGCACGTTCGTGACGGAATTTGACCGCCTCCGCCACCCCGCCGAACCGCTGCCAGAAGTCGTCCGCGGGGCTGGACTCCGCTGTCGTACGTGCCGCGCGGGGCACCGGCTGCGGTGCCCGCTCTCCCGGTACCCGGCCCGCCGGGCAATCCACATCCGGCGACCGCCGGGCCGGCGGGTCCCCGCCCGGCCCGGCGGTCGCAGAAGGAGCGGCCGGTGGGTGACCATGGGGTGAGACCCCCGGGGCGCCACCTGGGGCGGGTGACGTCCCCGGGCCGGGGCATACGAAGACACGCAGAGCCCGAAAACGCTCAAAAGAGCCAGAAAGCACCCAGAGCCAGACAGTACTCGGAGCCCGACAGCGCTCAGAGCCCGATCACCGAGGGAGGTGTGGAGATGGCGCGGCCCCAGCATGCGGAGACCGTCGAGGAGCCGTCCCGGCCGGGCGGTCCTGACGCGCGCAGCCGGGCGCTGGAAGCCATCGGGACCGGCGCCTACCTGGTGGACGACCAGGGCTGCATCCTGGCCGTCAACGCCCGCGCCGAACAGCTGCTGGGCCGGTCCGCCGAGGACCTCGTCGGCCAGGACGCGCACGACCTGCTGCACCGCGGGCCGCACGGCCGGTCGCTGCCCCGGACCCAGTGCGGCATGCGGCAGGCGTTCCACGCCGGACACACCGCCCAGGCCGACGTGGACTACTTCGCGCGGGGCGACGGCTCCGTGCTGCCCATCTCCTGGCTGCTCACCCCGTACGAGATCGGCGGCGGGCAGCGCGTCATGCTGGTGATCTTCCACAGCTCCGGTCCGCTGGGCAAGCCCGGCGAGCAGTCCGGGCAGGGCGTCCAGCCGATGACGGAGCTGGCCAGGCTGGCCCTGCTGGCCGAGACCACCACGCAGTTGTCGTCGACGCTCGACGTCGAGGAGGCGCTGCGCCGACTCGTCGCGCTGGTCGTGCCGCGGCTGGCGGACTGGGCGGTCGTCGATCTGATCGCCGACAGCGACGAGGTGCAGCGCGCCGTCGTCGTGCACGCCGAAGGCGCGGTCCTGGTGCACCACGAGGAGTTGCAGGGCCCGATGCCGCCGGTGTCGGAGGAGTCCCCGCTGCCGCTGTCCAGAGCCCTGCGCGGGGTCGCCGCCGCCCTGGCCGGGCCGCAGACCTACCGGGCGGAACCGGACTCCGGCATCGCCGTCGAACAGCGCCGCCTGTTCGAGGCCACCGGCATGCACTCCGCGGCCATCGCGCCCATCCGGAGCAGCCGCGAGGTCGTGGGCGCCCTCACGCTGGGCCGCGCCGAGAACCCGGCGGCCTTCACCGCCGCCGACCTCCCGCTGATCGAGGACGTCGCGCGCCGTGCCGGCCTCTCGCTGGACAATGCCCGCCTCTACCAGCGCCAGCGCAGAGTCGCCGAGACCATGCAGAATCACCTGCTGCCGCAGATGCCGAGGGTGCCGCGGCTGCAGATGACCGTCCGCTACCTGCCCGCGCCGGACGCCTCGCAGGTCGGCGGCGACTGGTACGACGCCTTCCCGCTGTCCGACGGCGCCACCGCCCTGGCGATCGGGGACGTCGTCGGGCACGACCTGGAGGCCGCGGCGGGCATGGCGCAGGTGCGCAACATGCTGCGTGCCTACGCCTGGTCGCAGCAGGAACCGCCGAGCCAGATCGTCGGACGGCTCGACGAAGCGATCCAGCACATCACCGACGTCACCATGGCCACCATGATCTTCGGCCGGATCGAGGCGTCCGACGACGGCCCGTGGCAGCTGTTCTGGACCAACGCCGGCCATCCGCCGCCCCTGCTGATCAGCCGTGACGGCCTGGCCCAGTACCTCGACGCCGGGCACGGCATCCTGCTCGGCACCGGGGTACGCACCCCCCGCCCCGACGCCACGGCCCTCCTCCCGCCCGGCTCGACCCTGCTGCTCTACACCGACGGCCTCGTCGAGGCCCCCGGTCACACCCTGGACGAGGGCCTGAACCGGCTGCGCCGGCACGCCGCGGCCCTTGCCCACCGCCCCCTCGCGTCCTTCACCCACCTGCTGCTGCGCCGGGTCCGCCCGGCGGGCAACGACGACGACGTCGCCCTGCTGGCCCTGCGCACCCCCACCCACCCGGCCACGGGGCAGACGCCGCACGCGCCGAGCCGGTGAGCTCCCGTCGGACCGGTCACCTCCTGTCGACCGGTCGCTTCCCGTCGAGGTGGGGGCGCATCCGTCGGCTCATGACGTCGTGCGCGGATGGGTCTCGTACATGCGCACCGCCACGACGAGCCCGGACGCCGCGGTGAGCGCGGCGACGGCCCACGTCGCCGCGGCCAGGCCGTAGGCGTCGGCGACGGCGCCGGCGAGCAGGGCGCCCACGGCGAAACCGCCGTCGCGCCACAGCCGGTAGACGCCCACGGAGCGGGCCCGCCAGGCGGGGTGGGCGACGTCGCCGATGGCGGCGAGGAGGGTCGGGTAGACCAGCGCGGTCCCGGCGCCGAGGAGCACCTGGGCCGCGGCCCAGACGGGGAACGCGGTGCCGGCCGCCACCAGGGCGAGGGCCGCGGCCTGGACGAGCATGCCCGCGGTGATGAGGTGCTTGCGGCCGATCCGGTCGGACCACCAGCCGGTGAGCAGCTGCCCGAATCCCCATACCGCGGGATAGAGGGCGGCGAGCACGCCGATCCGGGCGACGGACAGTCCGTGGGCGGCGAACAGCAGCGGGAAGATGCCCCAGGCGAGGGCGTCGTTGAGGTTGTTGACCAGGCCGGCCTGGCTGGCGGCGGACAGCGCCTTGTCGCGGAAGCTGGTGATGCGGGCTACCTGGCCGGTGGTCAGCTCGCCGTGGTGGTCGGGGTTCTCCGGGGCGGGATGGAGGGCGGCCTCGGCGCGGGCGTGGTCCCGGGTCTCGCGGACGGCGAGGGTGGACAGGCCCAGGGCGAGCGCGGCGTACGCGGCGCCGAGCAGGAACGGGGCGGGGCGCAGCCCCCAGTGGGCGGCGAGGGAGCCCGTGGCCATGGCGGTGGCGGCGAGGGCGACGTAGCCGGAGGCCTCGTTGAAGCCCATGGCCAGGCCCCGGCGTTCCGGACCGACCAGATCGATCTTCATGATGACCGTGGTGGACCAGGTCAGGCCCTGGTTGACGCCGAGCAGGACGTTGGCGAGGACGATCCAGCCCCAGCTCGGCCCCCAGATCAGCAGCGCCGGCACCGGCAGCGCCACGAGCCAGCCGGCGACCAGCACGGGCTTGCGGCCGTACCGGTCGGACAGGGTGCCGGCGAAGAAGTTCGTGACCGCCTTGGTGGCCCCGAACGCCACGATGTAGGTCAGCGCGGCGGTGTACGCGGACAGCTGGAAGGCCTCGCGGGCGAGCAGCGGCAGCACCGTGCGCTCCTGGCCGAGCATGCCGCCGACCAGCGCGTTGACGACGACCAGCAGGGAGAACTGGGCCAGGTTGGCGCGCAGCCCGAGGCGCACGCCCTCGCTGCGGGCGGCCGTTCGGGCGCTCACGTCTCCTCCTGCGGACGGTGGCGTACGGCCGCGCCGGCCGGGGCGGTCAAGCGCATGAGGTTCCTCCAGCTGCCAGGACGGGGGTGGGGCGGGACGCGGGTCTGCCGCGTGCTCACACGGCCGCCCCTACACCTCTACAATATTCCATGGATTATTGGATAAAGAGGAGCGGACGCTATGGGAGACCCCACTCGCAAGGCCGCGCTCTACGACGCCTTCGCCCGCACCGGCAAGGCTCTGAGCAGCGGAAAGCGCCTGGAACTGCTCGATCTGCTGGCCCAGGGCGAGCGCACCGTCGACGCCCTCGCGCGGGCCGCCGGCCTGAACCTGACCACCGCCTCCGCCCACCTGCAGACCCTCAAGCAGGCCGGACTCGTCGCCACCCGGCGGGAGGGCGTGCGCATCCACTACCGGCTCGCCGGGGACGACGTCGCCGCCCTGTACGCGCTGCTGCGCCAGGTCGCCCGGGCCCACCAGGACGCGGTCGAGCCCGCCCGGACCGCCTACCTCGGTCCCGCCGACGGCGAGGAGGTCGGCCGTGCGGAACTGCTCGCCCGCGCGGCGGCCGGCGACGTGGTCGTCCTGGACGTGCGGCCCGCCGAGGAGTACGCGGCGGGCCACATCCCCGGCGCCCTCTCCATCCCGGTCGAGGAACTCGCCGCCCGTGTCGCCGAGTTGCCCGAGGAGACGGAGGTGGTGGCCTACTGCCGGGGCGCCTACTGCGTGCTCGCCCACGACGCCGTACGCCTGCTGACCGCACGCGGTCGCCGCGCGGTCCGCCTGGCGGACGGGATGCTGGAGTGGCGGCTGGCCGACCTGCCGGTGGAGACGGGTGACGCCGCGTGACCCCGCGTGACCCCGCGTGACCCCGCGTGACCGGCGGACGGCGGTCCGCGCACGCCCGTGCATGTCCGCGCACCGTCCGGCCGGGTCAGCGCGCGTCCGCGCACCGTCCGGCCGGCTCCCGCCGGGCCGCGGCCGCCGTTGTCCCTTTCCGGCCGGAAACCGGAGGAGTACGTCTCCTTCCGCTTGGGTACCCGCCTGACAACACGGCGGCGCACGCGGCACGACTGCCGCCGGCGGCGGGCTGCTTCATGCGGCGCCCGCCCCAGGATCAAGGCTGCATGGGAGCCATACATGTTGACGACGCGGCGCGCGTCCGGCCGGCAGGTGATCACGCTCGACGTGGTCGTCGACATAGCCAATGCGGGCGAGATGGGCCGTGAGCTGACGGAGCTGGTCCGCCGGTGTCCCGAGCCGTGTGTCGTCATCGACGTGCGGACGCCCATCGTCACCGCCGCCGGTGTGAGCATGCTGGAGCTGGTCCGCGCCGAGGCGGTCTACCGCGGCAAGGCCCTCCGGGTCGTGGTGCATCACCGGCTGGCCCACCAGGTGATGCGGATCGCGGGTGTGGAGCGGCTGCTCGACGTCCGCCCGAGTCCCCGCGAGGCGCCGCAGGGCAGCGGCTGACGCCGGCCGCCGCGGCCGCGCTGCCACGCCGGACGGGCGGGCGTGCCCGGCCCTCGTCTCCCGAACTCCGGGCCGGTGAGGGCGAGTCGCCCGCAGGCGACGCGGGGCGCCGCTCCGCCACCGCCGCGTGACCTCCGTCCCGCGCGCCGTCTGCCGAACCCCACCGTGTGACCAGGACGAACGCCGGATGCCTCCGCGTGAACAGTGGGCGAAGCCCTGTCGCGGAGGCTTCTTGGGCCCCGTTTCGGAGCCATAGTCTCCGCAGCATGTCCGACACCTCCCGCCGCAGGATCCTCGGTGCTCTCGCCGGTGGTACCGCGCTGTCCCTCCTGCCCCCCTCGCTCCTCAAAGCCATGGCCGCGCCGATGCCGCGCGGCGGCATGAACGCGATCGAGCACGTCATCGTGCTGATGCAAGAGAACCGCTCCTTCGACAACTACTTCGGCACCCTCAAGGGCGTGCGCGGCTTCGGTGACCGCACCCCCCTGCGCCTGCCCGGCGGCGCCGACGTCTTCAGGCAGCCCCGGGCCGGCGGGGAGGTTCTTCCCTTCTCGGCCCGCCAGGCGGCGGTCGAGGCCGGCCGCCCGGAGAGCGACATCCAGTACCTGGGCTCGCTCCCGCACGGCTTCCCGGACGGCATCCAGGCACGCTCGAACGGCTGGTGGGACGACTGGATCGCCGCCAAGGGCCAGAGCACCATGGCCTTCTACGACCGGCGCGACATACCCCTGCAGTACGAACTGGCCGACCGGTTCACCATCTGCGACTCCTACTTCTGCTCCGTGTACGGCTCGACCAACCCCAACCGCAACTACCTGTGGACCGGCACCACGGGCTTCGAGCCGGACGGCGTGAACAGAGCCGTCACCAACGCCGCCTACTCCTACACCCACGCCGGATACGACTGGACCACCTACCCCGAGCGCCTGGAGGCGGCCGGGGTCTCGTGGCAGATCTACCAGGAGTGGGACAACTTCACCGACAACGCGGTCGAATACTTCCGGCCGTGGAAGCAGATCGGCCGGAAGATCCTCTCCAAGGTCAGCGGGCAGTACTCCACCACCGAGCAGTTCTACGACAGCCTCTGGGACAAGACCTCCGCGCAACGGCAGGAGGCGCTCGCCCAGTTCCAGCAGGGCGTGGACTCCCTGACCGAGGCAGAGCGCCGGCTCTTCCTGCGCGGCGCCTACCGCTCCGAGCCGGACACCCTGATCCCCCGGCTGACGGCGGACATCAAGAACGGCACGCTCCCCAGGGTGAGTTGGGTGGTACCCACGGCGGCGCTCTCCGAGCACCCCGGCTCCTCCACCCCGGTCGGCAGCGCCAACCTCGTCTACGACCTGCTCGACGCCCTCGCGAGCGACCCCGAGACCTGGTCGAAGACGGTGCTGTTCATCAACTTCGACGAGAACGACGGCTACTTCGACCACGTGCCCGCCCCGGTCGCGCCGAAGCCCGACTCCGGCAACAGCGACGACTGGTTCAACGGCCGCCCGGTCGGCCCCGGCCCGCGCGTGCCGATGACGGTCGTCTCGCCGTGGACGGTGGGCGGCTTCGTCTCCTCCGAGGCGTTCGACCACACCTCCGTGATCCGTTTCATGGAGCGGTGGACCGGGGTCCGGGAGCCCAACATCAGCGCCTGGCGCCGCAGTGTCTTCGGCGACCTCACCTCCGTCTTCGACTTCCACCGCACCCACCCGCAGCCCGACGTGGAGCAGCCCGGCCCGGTACCGGCGCCGGTCGGCCGGTGGAACCCCGTCCCGCCGAAGGAGCAGGCGCTCCCGGAGCAGGAGGCGGGCACCCGCCCCACCCGTCCCCTGCCGTACCGCCTGTCGCTGCGCGCCGATGTCACCGACGGCCGGGTCCGGCTGCGGCTCGGCAACACCGGCACCGCGGCCGCCACCGTCACCGCGTACCCCGGCGACGCAGGCGAGCCGTGGACCTGGACGGTCGCCGCGGGCGGAAGCACCGTGGACACGATCGCCCACGGGCCCGACGGCTACGACCTCCAGGTGCGCGGCCCCGGCTGGTCGACCTGGGAACTGCGCGGCGCCGGCGCCGGCGCCGAGGCGTACCTGGCCGAGCAGGCCGGAGCGGGCCAGCTCATGGTCCACTGCGCCAATCCCTCCTCGACGACCCGGACGCTCCTCGTCGGCGAGTCGGTCTACCCGCGCGACGCCGGCGACCACGTACGGACCGTCACCCTCGCGCCCGGACAGAAGCAGATCGTGCCGGTCCGTCTCTCCCGCCACGGCTGGTACGACATCGTCGTGGTCGACAAGGGCGACCCGGGCTTCCTGCGCCGTATGACCGGCCGCCTGGCCGACGGCGAGCGGGGTGTCACCGACCCGGCCACCGGCACGCTCCCGGCGCTGGCCGCCACGATCACCCTGCCCGAGCCGCTGCCGTCCCTGGACACCCCGCTCGCCCAGGGCAGCCCGGCCGAGGTCGTCGTCACCCTGACGAACCGGAGCACGGCCGGGCTGGCCCGCCTCACGGCCACCCTGCTCACCCCCGCCGGCTGGACGGCCGAGCGGTCCGGGTCCGCGCCGCGGTCACTGGCCGCCGGGAAATCCGCCGACGTCCGCTTCACGGTCACACCGGCCGCCGACGCCACCGTCGGGACCCTGATCGTGGCCGCGTACGCCGACGGCGACGGTCTGCTGAAGATCGCCGACGCGCGCGTGCGCACCAAGGTCGCCGAAGCGATGACCGTGGCCCTGACCGGTCCGTCGGCCTCGCCGAAGACCGACGGCACGGTGCTCTCACCGGGCGAACCGCGCACCGTGACCGCGACCGTCACCAACGCCGGAAGCGCCCGGCTCACCGGCCTGGCGGGCACCCTCACCCTGCCGGACGGCTGGACCGCCACCCCGTCGGCCCCCGCGCCGGCCACGGTGCCGGCCCGCTCGTCGGTCGCGCTGACGTGGGATGTCGTCGCGCCGGTGTCGGCCGCCCGTACGTCCGCCACGGTCAAGGCCACCGTCACCGCGAGCCTGGGCGGGCGGACCAGGCAGCAGACGGCGTCCCTGACCGCCGGTGTGGGCCCCGTCATGACCGGCTACCTGCTCGCCGAGGACTTCGAGTCCCTCGCCCCGTCCCTGGCGCCGGCCGTCGACCTCAGCCGCCCCGGCCTGGCCGGCTGGACCCGGACCACGCCCGAGGGCTGGACGGTCACCAACGCGTCGACGATGCCGCAGGGCACCCGGGAACTGCAGGGGTGGTCCTTCCTCTCCAAGCAGTTCTGGTTCCCGGCGGGGCAGGACCGGCCGGGCTTCGGCCGGAGCCTCGGGATCGTCGCGGTCGCCGACGCCGACGACTGGGACGACACCGGCAGCCCGGCGAGCCGCGGACGGTTCGACTCGACGCTGACCACCCCCGCGGTCGCCGTCCCGCCGGGCACCTCGACCCTCCACCTGGGCTTCGACTCCCACTACCGCCAGGAGAGCCCGCAGGAGGCCGAGGTCACGGTCGAGTTCGACTCCGGCCAGGCGACCCGCGTGCTGCACTACTCCAGCGCGGCCTCCGGGAACACCAACAACGGCCAGGACCAGCAGAACCGGCTGGTCGACCTCTCCTTCGCGGTCCCGTCCGGAGCCACCTCGGTCAAGGTGAACTTCCGGCTGTACAACGCGGGGAACAACTGGTTCTGGGCGATCGACAACGTCCGCCTCGGCACCGGACCGATCAACGACGAGTGATCCACGCGCCCGCGCGGGGAGCCGACCGGCCCCGCGCGGGCCCGCCGGGGGAGACCGGACCGTGTGGGACGGCCCGGTCCCTCCTGGGCACGCCGGCCTCTCGGCCAGGCCGGGGCGTGCGGCGCGGCGGTGGACACCGTGCGGGGCACCCCGCTGCCCGAGGAGGTGCGGCAGCAGCGGGCCGCCGCGGTCGCCGGGACGCGCGCAGGCGGCCGGCGGGGCCTGACATACCGCCGCGGCGGCCTCGGGCGCCGTAACCGGCCGCTGCCCGCCGGCCGGGCGTGGGGGTGGTCAGCGGGCGGCCGTGACGGCGTCCAGGCGCAGCGGCGCGTCGGTGCGGGCCACGACGTCCGCCACGGTGACGCCCGGCGCCGTCTCGACCAGGGCGAGGCCGTCGTCGGTGACGTCGAGGACGCCGAGGTCGGTGATGACGCGGTGCACGCACCGCCGGCCGGTGAGGGGGAGGGTGCACTCCTCCAGGATCTTCGCAGTGCCGTCCTTGGCGGTGTGCTCCATCAGCACGACGACGCGGCGGGCGCCGTGCACCAGGTCCATCGCGCCGCCCATGCCCTTGACCATCTTGCCGGGGATCATCCAGTTGGCGAGGTCGCCGGCGGCCGATACCTGCATGGCGCCCAGGACGGCGGTGTCGATGTGGCCGCCGCGGATCATGGCGAAGGAGAGGGCGGAGTCGAAGAAGGACGCGCCGGGCAGCACGGTGACGGTCTCCTTCCCCGCGTTGATCAGGTCGGGGTCGGTCTCGTCGTCGGTGGGGTAGGGGCCGGTGCCCAGGATGCCGTTCTCGGAGTGCAGGGTGACGCGCACGCCCGGCGGGACGTGGCCGGGGACCAGGGTGGGCAGGCCGATGCCGAGGTTGACGTAGGAGCCGTCGGTGAGTTCGGCGGCGGCGCGGGCGGCCATCTGCTCGCGGGTCCAGGCCATCAGGAACGCACCGTCCTCTTCTCGATGTGCTTGTCGGCGGCCTGAGCGGCCGTCAGTTCCACCACGCGCTGCACGAACACGCCGGGCAGGTGGACCTCGTTCGGATCCAGCTCGCCCGGCTCCACGAGCTGTTCCACCTCGGCGACGGTGACGCGGCCGGCCATCGCGGCGAGCGGGTTGAAGTTGGCGGCGGCCTTGCGGAAGACGAGGTTGCCGTGCCGGTCGCCGCGCCAGGCGCGGACCAGGGCGTAGTCGGTGGTGATGCCGTGTTCCAGCAGGTAGGTGCGGCCGGCGAAGTCGCGGGTCTCCTTCGGCGGGGAGGCGACCGCGACCGAGCCGTCGGGGGCGTAGCGCCAGGGCAGGCCGCCCTGCTCCACCTGGGTCCCGACGCCGGCCGGGGTGTAGAACGCGGGGATGCCGGCCCCGCCGGCGCGCAGGCGTTCGGCCAGGGTGCCCTGGGGGACCAGCTCGACCTCCAGCTCGCCGGACAGGTACTGGCGGGCGAACTCCTTGTTCTCGCCGACGTAGGAGCCGGTGACGCGGGCGATGCGGCCGTCGGTCAGCAGCACGCCCAGACCGCGGCCGTCCACGCCGCAGTTGTTGGACACCACCCGCAGGCCGGTGGCGCCCTGCGCGTGCAGCGCCTGGATGAGCACGTCGGGGATGCCGCTCAGGCCGAAGCCGCCGACGGCCAGCGAGGCGCCGCTGGGGATGTCGGCGACCGCCTCGGCGGCGCCGGCGCGGACCTTGTTCACGAACTGGGTTCCCTTCAGGTGGTGGCGCCGGGCAGGACGGTGGACCAGCCGCCGTCCACGACGAGGTTGGCGCCGGTGAGGTAGGCGGCTTCGTCGGAGACGAGGAAGACGGCCGCGTTGACGACGTCGTCGGGCGCGCCGAGGAGGCCGCGCGGATTGTGGCGGGCGATGGAGCCCACCGGGTGGCCCTCGGCCGGCGGATTGCCGCGCGAACCCGCGGTGTCGGTCATTCCGGGGCTGACGCAGTTGGCGCGGATGCCGTGCGGGGCGCCCTCGGCCGCCAGTTGGCGGGTCAGCGCCATCACGGCGCCCTTGGAGGCGATGGGGGTGCCTCCCGGCTCGAGCGGAGCCGAGCGCCGGGGGAGCGCGGTGCGCCGGTTGGTGAGCGAGCCGGTGAGCCCGGCGGTGGAGCCGACGGTCAGGACGCAGCCACGACTGGCGACCAGGTGCGGCCAGGCGACGTTCGCGGTCAGCCACACCGAGTCCAGCTCGGCGCGCGTGGTGAACGCGAGGTCCGCGTACGGCCGGCTGTCGATCCCCCGAAGCGGACGGCGCCGGCGTCGGCGTAGACGATGTCGACGCCGCCGAAGGCGTCCACCGCCTCCTCGACCCAGGAGCGCACCGAGTCCTCGTCGGTGACGTCCAGCGGTCCGGGGGCGAGGGCGGTGCCGCCCTCGCGGGCGACGATCCGCCGGGTCTCGACGGCCTCCTCGTGCGGCAGGTCGCCGCCGACGACGAGCGCGCCCTCGGCGGCGAACCGCAGTGCCGCGGCCCCTCCCTGGCCGCGGGCGGTGCCGGAGATCAGAGCGACCTTTCCCTCCGGCCTCCTGGAGTGCGGCCCGCTCACGGCCGCTCCCGCGAGCGGCGCCGGCCGGTGGGCAGCGGTACCGGCTCGACGCCGGTGACGACGGTGTTGCTGACCGTGCCGATGCCCTCGACGGTGAGGGTGACGGTGTCGCCTGGCTTCAGCGGCGGCGGGGTCCGCTCGCCGCGCCGCCCCCACAGCTCGGCGAGGCAGCCGCCGTTGCCGCAGGTGCCGGAGCCGAGGACGTCGCCGGGCATGACGTGGGCGCCGCGGGAGGCGTAGGCGGCCATCTCCTCGAAGGTCCAGCTCATGTTGGACAGCAGGTCGGAGCCGACCACCTCGCCGTTGACCTCGGCGGTCAGCGCCAGCCGCAGGAAGCCGTCGGCGTCGCGGTACTTCTCCAGCTCGTCGGCGGTGACGAGGTACGGCCCGAGGGTGGTGGCGGTGTCCTTGCCCTTGCACGGGCCGAGGCCCACCCGCATCTCCGCCGACTGCAGGTCGCGCGCGGACCAGTCGTTGAAGACGGTGTAGCCGACGATGTGGTCGCGGGCCTGCTCGGGCGTGAGGTCGCGGCCCTCCCGGCCGATGACCGCCGCGACCTCCAGCTCGAAGTCCAGGGCGGCCGAGCCGGGCGGCACGGGGATGTCGTCGTGCGCGCCGAAGACGGCGTGCGGGTTGGTGAAGTAGAAGGTCGGGGCCGCGTACCACTGCTCGGGCACCCCGGCGCTGCCGTCCACGGACCGCCGTACGCCCTCGACGTGCTCCTCGAAGGTGACGAAGTCCCTTATGGAGGACGGCCGCAGCGGGGGCAGCAGACGGACCTCGGAGACGTGCGGGCCGGGCGGGACGTCGAGGGTGGCGGCGCCCAGGTCGAGCAGCGACCGCAGTCCGCCCCCGGCGGCGACGATCTCGGTGAGCGAGCGGACGCCGGGCACCGGGCGCAGGGTGCCGTCCTCGTCGAGGACGGCGACGCGGGTGTGATGCCGGTGTTCATAGGCGGCGAAACGCATGGGAGGGCTCCTGGCAGGGGCGCGGGGTGCGGGGCGCGGGGTGCGGGCACGGGGCCGGGGGCGCGGCGGCAGTCAGGGCGTTGACAGAACGTGCCGCGCCCCCGGAGTCGGGGAGGGAGGGCGGATCAGACCGGCGGGGCGACGAAGCAGCCGCGGTCGGGGTCGTTGAAGGACTCCTTGGCGACGAGTTCGTTCATCGGGTTGGCGGTGCCCCACTGGTCGGTGACCTCGGGCCGGGAGAAGTCGTAGACGTGGGGGTGCCAGGTGTCCTCGTCCAGCAGCTCCAGCTCGGTGGTGTACTCGACGGTGTTGCCGTGCGGGTCGAGGAAGTAGGTGAAGGTGTTGTCGCCCGCCATGTGACGGCCCGGGCCCCAGATCTTCCGGAACCCGGCGCGCATCACCCGTCCGGAGCCGCGCATGTACTCGTCGATGCCGCGCATCTCGAAGGAGATGTGGTGCAGGGAGGTGTGCGGGCCCTTCGCCAGCGCCATGGAGTGGTGCTGGTTGGAGATCCGCATGAAGTGCATGACCTCGCCCATGTGCGGGGAGCTGAGGGTGTCGGAGAGGCGGAAGCCGAGGTGGCGCTCGTACCAGTCCTTCGTCCGGTCCAGGTCGGGGGAGTTCAGGACGACGTGCGACAGCTTGACCGGGATCGACTCCTTCTCCTCGATCTTGCGGTGCCGCCTGACCTCGACGTCGGCGGAGACCTCGATGGTGCGGCCGTCGACGTCGAAGAAGCGGAAGCCGTAGCCGCCGCCGGGGGTGTCCACCTTGCCCGGCTGCGAGATCAACCGGACGCCCCCCGCGAGCAGCCGCTCGGCGAGCGTGTCGACGTCGGCGGCGCTGGCGGCGCCGTAGGAGACGAGGTCGAGGCGCTTCTCGTCGGCCTTGCGCAGCCGTACGACGTACTGCTCGGGCGAGCCCTCGGCGGCCAGGAAGGAGATGCCGGAGTCCTCGGCGACCTTGGTCAGGCCCCAGACGCCGGCGTAGAAGTCCAGTTGCCTGTCGTAGTCCGGTACGGCGAGGTCGACGTGGCGCAGATGGGTGAGCAGCCGTGCGCTCATGGTGTCAGTCCTTCCTGGAGGAGGGCGGCGGCGTTGCCGCCTCGTACGGCGTCGAAGTCCGCGTCGGTCAGCCGTGCGGCGCGCAGCGCGGCGAGCGGGTCCTCGGTGCCCATGTCGAAGGGGAAGTCGGAGCCCAGCAGCACCCGGTCCGGGCCCGCCACGCGCAGCAGCTCCCTGAGCACGTGGGGGTCGTGGACCAGGGAGTCGAAGTACAGCCGCCTGAGGTAGCTGCTGGGCTCGCGGGCGCAGCCGCGGGCGTCGGGGCGCACCCGCCAGGCGTGGTCGGAGCGGCCGATGTGGGTGGGCAGGTAGCCGCCGCCGTGCGCCGCGATCAGCTTCAGGTCCGGATGGCGGTCCAGGACACCGGAGAAGATCAGGTGCGAGAGCGCGACCGCGTTCTCGGTGGGCTGGCCGACCGTGTTGGACAGGTACCACTGGTCCAGCCGCTCGTCGAGCGTGCAGCCGAAGGGGTGCAGGAACACCAGCGCCCCGGTCTCCTCCGCGCGCGCCCAGAAGTCGTCGAGCCGCGGGTCGGACAGCTCCACCTCCCGGGTGCCGTCCGGGCGGGGGGCGTGCGAGGAGATCTCCACGCCCCGCAGGCCCTGCTGGAGCGCGTGGTCGAGCAGTTCGGCCGCGAGACCGGGATGCTGGAGGGGGACCAGGCCGAGGCCGTGCAGCCGGCCGGGCGCCTTCGCGCAGTGCGCGGCGGTGCCCTCGTTCGCCAACTGGCAGACGGTCGCCGCGAGTTGGGGATCGGCCCAGTAGTGGTAGTGCGAGGGGGACGGGCTGACCAGCTGGACGTCGACGCCCTGCGCGTCCATGGCCGCCAGGCGTACGGCGACGTCGGTGAGCCGCGGCACGCGCGCGCCGACCATGGGACCGCTCACGGCCAGGGCCGCCGGGCCGTTGCGGCGGGCGTCGAGATTGCGGGCCCGCGCGAGGCCGGCCTGGCCGCCGACCGCCTCCTCGACCTCCGGGAGCAGCAGGTGGGCGTGGACGTCGACGGTCGGCGTCCGCCGGGGATCGGTCACGCCAGTTCCGGTCACGGCAGTTCCTTCAGCGCGGTCATGGTGCGGCCCATCAGCCCGGGTACGTCCGCGTCGCGCACGCCGTCCCGCAGCCACGTGGCGAGCTGCATGGAGGCGTCGACGACCATGCGCACCCGGGGCAGCCGGCGGGCGTGGTAGTCGGTCAGCAGCCGGTCGTCCCACTCGTCGCGGGTGGTCAGCAGCTCGGCGAGGACGAGCGCGTCCTCCAGCGACATCGCCGCGCCCTGGGCCAGGGTGGGCGGGCAGCAGTGGGCGGCGTCGCCGACCAGCACGACCCGGCCGCGGTGCCACGGGCCCTCGACCAGGTGACGGTCGAACCAGGTGTAGTTGACGACGTCCGGGTCGGTGAGCGCGGCCCGGATCTCGTCCCACGCGCCGCCGTAGCCCGCGCTGAGCGCCCGCATCTCGTCGGCGTACGCCGCCGGGTCCAGCGTGGCCCGGTCGCGGGCCCGCTCGACGAGGTAGGCGTACACCGTGTCCTCGCTGGTCGGGCAGTAGCCGGCGATGAAACAGGGGCCCGCGTAGACCATCTCGGTGCGGCGCACGCCGGCCGGGCGGGGGGCGGGGGCACGCCAGATGCCCATGCCGGTGGGCTCGGGCCGGTCGGTGATCCCGATCATCTCGCGGGTGGCGGAGCCGAGTCCGTCGGCGCCGGCCACCAGGTCGTAGCGGCGGCTCGTGCCGTCCGAGAAGGTCACGTCCACGCCCTCGCCGTCCTGGTCGAGGGCGGTGGGCCGGACGCCGAGCCGGACGTCGGCGCCCGAGGCGCGGACCTGCTCGATGAGGAGCTGCTGCAGCCTGGGCCGCTGCATACCGATGTGGGAGGGCAGGTCGTCGCCGCCGGTGCGCAGCTCCTCGTGGGCGTGCAGCACGGTGCCGTCGGCGGTGAGGATGGCGACGCCCTCGGCGGCGTAACCGTACTTCTCCACGCCCGGCAGGACGCCCACCTCCCGCAGCACGCGCAGCGCGTTGCCCTGCAGGGTGATGCCGGAGCCGGCGGCGGCCTTCCAGTCGGGGCTCGCCTCCACCAGGTCGACGGCGATCCCCGCCCGGCGCAGCAGGACGGTCAGGGCGCTGCCGGAGGTGCCTCCGCCGACGACGAGGACGGTGCGGGTCCCCCCGGCCGGCGGCCGGTGGAGAGTGGGGCTGTCTGCCATGTCGGGAAACCTCCCGGGTAGGGCCGCGCGACTTCGGGCGGCGGGGATGCGGCTCGCCCGCGGCGGACGCGGGCCATGGGTGCGGACGGGGGCGGGGCCGGGGGCCGGATGTGCCCCGGCTGTCCGGGAAGGGCACATCCGGCGGCTGTATCCGGCGGCTGTGGCGGGGTCACGTGACGGCGACCCGGCTCATCTGGGGGGCTACTTCACGGCGACGGGGTTCACGGGGGAGCCGACGGCCCCGGTGATGGGCAGGGGAGCGGCGGTGAGCCAGAACTCGTGCACACCGTCGGCCGCGCAGTCCTCGGCGAGCGCGTCGAGGTCCCACATCTCGCCGATCAGCAGCCCCATGTTCGGGATGGCCACCTGGTGCAGCGGCTGGAAGGCGTGCTCGAACTCGTTGGGCCGTACCTCGAAGCCCCAGGTGTCGGTGGCGATCGCGGCGATCTCGGTGCGGTGCAGCCAGCCCGCCGTGGTGAACGACAGCCCGGGCGCGGGCCCGCCGGCGTAGTCGCCCCACCCCTCGCGCCGGGCGCGGGCGAGCTGCCCGGTGCGGACGAGGACGATGTCGCCGCGGCCGACGGTCACCCCGTGGGCCTCGGCGGTCGCGGTCAGGTGCTCCTCGGTGATCGCGAAGCCGTCGGGCAGTTCCCCGCCGGAGCCGATCACCCGGCCCACGTCGAGCAGGACGCCGCGCCCGGCGACGTGCGGCGCCATGTGCTCGATGCCGGTGACGAGGTCGCCGTCGGAGGTGACGACCTGGTCCGCGCTGCGCCCGTTCCACGCCTTGCCGTGGTCGAAGATGTGGCCGAGCCCGTCCCACTGGGTGGAGCACTGCAGCGGCATCGCGATCACGTCGTCGGCGCCGCCGATGCCGTGCGGGAACCCCTGCCTGCCGAGGGCGGCGTCGGTGCCGGTGTCGAGCATGGTGTGCACCGGGTTGGTGCGCCGGCGCCAGCCCTTCTGCGGCCCGTTCATGTCGAACGACTGCGACAGCGAGAAGCTGACGCCCCGCCGGACCAGCGCGGCGCCCTCACGCCGCTTGGCCTCGTCCAGGAAGTTCAGGGTGCCCAGGACGTCGTCCTCGCCCCAGCGTCCCCAGTTGGAGTACGCCTTGGCGGCCTCGGCGATCGCGCCCTCGGGGTCGGTGCGGTCCAGGCTCATGCCGACGTCTCCGCGACACATCGGGTGCGCTGGACGCCGAGCCCGGTGATGGACCCCTCCATGACGTCGCCGTCGCGCAGCAGCCGCCCCCAGTGCATGCCGTTGCCGGACGGGCTGCCGGTCAGCACCAGGTCGCCGGGCAGCAGCCGGGCGGTCTGGGAGGCGTACGACACCATCCGGGCGACGTTGAAGATCATGTCCTTGGTGGACTCGTCCTGCATGGTCTCGCCGTTGAGCTTGAGCGTGACCTGGAGGTCATCGGGGTGGGCGATGGACTCGGCGGGCACGATCCACGGGCCGAGCGGGGTGAAGCCGGGCGCGTTCTTGCTGCGCAGCCAGTCGGTGCCGATCTGCGGCATGTCCCGGCGGAAGACGGTGGCGCGGTCCGTGAGGTCGTTCGCGATCGTGTACCCGGCGACGTGCTCCAGCGCCTCCTCGACCGGCACACGGTGCGCGGGCCTGCCGATCACAGCCGCCAACTCCAGTTCCCAGTCGGGCTGTTCGGCCCACGCGGGCAGGACGACATCGTCGTAGGGGCCGGTTATCGCGCTCGGCAGCCCGATGAAGACGTACGGCAGGTCCTCCGCCGCGCGCCGGTCCATCAGCTCCGCCGCCTCGGCGCGCCGCTCCGCGTCGGGCCGGTCGTCGCCGGGGGCGCGGTGGGCGACGTGCAGGTCGATCACGTGCTGCCGGTAGTTCGCGCCCGACTGGAACACCTGGCGCGGCTCGACCGGCGCGTGCACCCGCAGGTCCGCCAGCGGCCGCCAGCCGGGCCCGTCGGCGGCGGCGAGGGAGCGCAGGACGGGAAGCGTCTCCTCCCACCGCTCCAGCACGGCGCGCGTCCCGGACGGGGCCCAGTCCAGGGCCCGGCCGAGGTCCAGTACCCGGTCGGCGACGACCAGGCCGGGGAACGGCCTGCCGTCCTGGGCGGAGAGCGTGCCGAGCGCGAACGGGCCGGCAGGTTGCGCGAGCGTTGCCATCAGATTTCCTCCTGCTGGGATGCGGTCTACTCTGACCTCCAAGCTGCTGATCACGGAAATCAATGTTGTGGATGGACCGAATCCACGGTGTTGATGGCTTCTCGCTCACTAGGTGGTACCCCCGGTGAACCTCTCCCGACTCGACCTCAACCTGGTCGTCGCCCTGCGTGCGCTGCTGGAGGAGCGCAACGTCACCCGGGCCGGCGAGCGCGTCGGACTGAGCCAGCCCGCGATGAGCGCGGCGCTGGCCCGGCTGCGCCGCCACTTCGACGACGAACTGCTCGCCCGTACCGGCAACGCCTACGAGCTGACCCCGCTGGGGGCGGCCCTGCGGGACCGCAGCGCCACCGCGTGCGACCTGCTGGAACGGGTCTTCTCCAGCCAGGCCGACTTCGATCCGGCCACCGAGACGCGCGAGTTCACCCTGTTCGCCTCCGACTACGGCGCCGCCGTGTTCGGCGCCGCGCTCGCCCGCGCCCTGCACGACGAGGCCCCCGGCATCCGGCTCACCTTCCAGCACCCGGCGCCCTCGGCGGTGGAGAACGCGGCGACCGTGCTGAGCACCGTCGACGGCCTGCTGATGCCGCACGGCGTCATCGACGGCTTCCCCACCGTCGACCTCTGCCAGGACCGCTGGCTGTGCATGATCGCCGAGGACCATCCGGAGGTCGGCGACGAGCTCACCCTCGACCACCTGGCCCGCCTGCCCTGGGCCGTCTACCAGCGCCCCTACGACGCCCCGGCCGCCCGCCAGCTGAGCATGATCGGCATCAGCCCGCGGGTGGAGGTGTCCGTGCAGACCTTCCAGCTCCTGCCGCACATGGTCGAGGGCACCCGCCGGGTCGCGATGATCCAGGAACGCCTGGCCCGCATCGCGGTCCGTTCGGCCGCGGTCCGTGTCCTGCCCTGTCCCTTCGAGGCCGTACCGGTGCGCGAGGCCCTGTGGTGGCACCCCGTGCACGCCCAGGACGCGGGTCACATCTGGCTCCGGCAGAAGGCGGCGGAGGTGGGCGCGAGCATCTGACACACCGGTCCTCGGCGGCGGACGGCGCCGCCCGCCGCCGGGAACGGCGCGCGGCGGCCGGTGGCCGGCGGTGCGGTGCGTCGGGCTGCCGGGTGGGGCCCTGTGTCGGCCGGTGGTCGGTGGTGTGGTGTGTCGGGTTGCCGGGTGGGGCCCTGTGTCGGCCGGTGGCCGGTGGTGTGGTGCGTCGGGCTGCCGGGTCGGGCCTGCGTCGGCCGGTGGCCGACGGTGCCGCGTGTCCGCCCACAGGGGCAGGCCCGCGTCAGCCAGGGCTCCGCCCCGACGGCCGGTGCCGCTCGGCAGCGTCTTCACGCCGTCGAGGGCATCGCCGACCGCCTCCAGCGGCCGCCGACCCCGTCCCCCGCCCCGAAGCGGACCGGCAACGGACCCCGCCTCCGCCCCGCCGACCTCGACCTACCCGCCCGCTTCCGACATCCGCCACCGCCCGGGCGGGGCGCTGCCCGACCCACAGCCCTGCGGCCCCTCCTCCCCGGCCGACCGGCCCTGCCGGGCGGACGTCCGGGGCGTGTGCGCGCGACGCCGGTGGGCGGCGGACGGCCTCCGAGGTTCAGGTTGGCGCTGACGCAGGGGCTTGCCAACTGCGGCGCCCATGCGGTGGCGGGCGGTCGGCAGGCCGCCCGCGACAGGGGCGGGGACTGGCCGAGCGCCCCGGCCGACGTGCCGCGGCCTACAGGTGCCGTGGCCCGTGGTGCCTCGGCCGGGCGGGTTTCCGCCGTTGCGGCGGGTGGCGTTCCGGTGGGGTGCGCGACTTGGGTGTGGCGGTGGCTTGGGGGACCGGCAGCAGGCCGCCCGTGACGGAGCGGCGGTAGGCTCCAGCGTGCCCCGGCCGGTGGGGCATGGGCCGACGGGCACCGGGGCCCGCGGGGCCTCGGCCGGGCGGTGCTTCGCCGTTGCGGTGGGTGGCGGGCCGGGCGGGTCTGCACGACGCGGGTGGGCGGCGGACGGCCTCCGCGGTTCAGGCCCGCACCTCAGGTCGGCTGTTCGGGGAGAGGCCGGGGCGGTGCGGCCCCCGCGTGACCGCGGACCGTCAGCAGGCCGCCCGTGACATGGGCGGGGCTGCGCGATGTCGGCGGGCGGTGGGCGGCGGGCGGCTGCGTGGGTCAGGCCGGCTGTTCGGGCAGCGGCTGGGGGGCGGTGGCGCCCGCGCGGCGGCGGGCTGTCAGGAGGCCTGCCGCGACGACGGCGGAGGCCAGCCCCAGCGTGCCCACCGCGCCGGCGAGAGTGCCGACCGCTGCCTCTCCGGCGAGCAGCACGAGCGGGCAGACGAACTCCCCGCCGAAGAAGGCCGCCAGCCACAGCCCCGTGCCCCGGCCGCGGTCCTCGAACGCCAGGCGGGACATCGCGCTGGTGAGGAGGGCGGGCAGCAGCATGCCGGTGCCCACGCAGTTGACCACCGCTCCGACGACCAGCAGCGGGGCGCCGCCCGCGAGGAACATCACGCCGAAGCCGAGCGCGCAGAGCGCGAGGACGGCGGGCAGCATCGGGTCGGGGGAGCGCTTCAGCCGCGCGAACGTGACCGCTCCGCCCACCGTGGCCGCGCTCGCGACGGCGGTGGCCAGTCCGATCACGCCGGAGCTCTCCACACCGAGGTCGTCGAGCAGGTACGACATCTCCACCGGAACGGTGTAGAAGACCATCGCGCCGAAGAAGGTCAGGGCGCAGATGCCCGCCATCCGCCGCCACGGGAACGGACGCCGCGTCCCCGTCCCGGCCGGGGCGTCACCGGCCGACGTGCCGGACGACGCCTCGGCTGATGCGCCGGCCGACGGGCTGGGCAGCGCCGCGGCCATCAGCGGGGCGAGCGCCAGGCTCACGGCGTACACCCAGAACGGCGCCCGCCAGCCCGCCGAACCGGCGGCACCGCCGAGCACGAAGAAGACCGTGGCCGACGCGGAGGCGCACATGGTCTGCAGGGCCAGGTAGCGCACCCGGCGCCGGCCGCTGTAGTAGTCGCCGATCAGCGTGGTGCAGCAGGTCATGATCGCGGCCTCGGCGACACCGACCAGGGCACGGCTGGCGATGACGCCGCCCAGCGAGTCCAGCCACAGTGGGGCGGTTCCGAACACGGCGTACAGCAGGGTCGCCCAGATCAGCAGGCGCTTGCGGCCCAGCCGGTCCACGATCAGCCCGGCGAACGGCGCCAGCAGCGCCAGCGCCAGCGCCGGCACGGTAAGCGCGAGCGGCACCAGCGCCTTCGCGCCGGGGACCGACGCGAAGTGGTCCTGCATCTTCGGCAGCACCGGGGCGATCAGCACCGCGCCCAGGATCGGCAGACAACTGCCTGCCATCAGCAGCGTCACGCGCAGCAGGTGGGCCGGGCCCGAGACGCCGACAGGCGGCGGCCCGGCGACGGCGTCGTCGGCCGTGGCGGACGGCGGGAGCGGGACGGAACCGGGCATGGCGACTCCAGGGACGGTGTGCGGGAGCGGGCATGCCGGTCTCGGGCGCCGACGGCGCACGGCATGCTGAGGACGGCCGCACACCGGCGGCCGGTTCCGGACAGCGGCGGCTGGTCCGGACAGCGGCGTGCGGGCAGTGACGACTATGGGTCGTCCCGGCCCGGGCCGCCATCCTTCGCGCGATCCGAATCCCGTATCCGCCGCATCCATGCCGTGGATGCGTACCGCCAGGTCAGCTGGCCGGTCCGGCCGCCTCCGCACGGTGCGCCCGCCATACGGCGGCGCGCAGGGCCTCGTCGCGCAGGACGTCGACCGCCGTGGTCGCCAGCGCATCCGTGGCCGCGGCGAGCACCCGGCGGGCCCGGTCCGACGCCGCCGCGGCGAACCCGGGCGTGTGGTCGGAGCCGTCCTCGCCCATGATCGCGACGAAGGGGTGGATGGCCGGGACCAGCCCGCTGACCTTGCCGATGTCGGAGGAGCCCAGGTACACGCAGGCCGGGGCGGCGTGAGGCCGACACCGGCGCGGGACAGATGCGCCGCGAAGCGCTCGGACAGCGCCTCGCTGTCACGGAAGTGCTCGTAGCGGACGGTGGCGCGCTCGACGGCGACGGTGGTGCCGGTGGCCTGCGCGACGCCCGCGGCGCAGGAACGCAGCTGCCCGGCGAGGTCGTCCAGCGCCCCGGTGGTGGCCGCCCGCAGACCGAAGCGGCCCTCGGCGTACTCGGGCACGATGTTCGTGGCCGTGCCGCCGTGCGTGACGATGCCCTGCACGTGCGACGCCTTGACCGGCGAGCTGCGCCGGGCCGGATTCGACGTGCGGCAGGACGTGGCGGGACTGCCCACGGCGTTCACGGCGCGCTGGGGCGAGGGCGGGCCGACGGTGGCGCTGCTGCTCGACGGTGCGCACCGTGCGGGTGGTGGCACGGGACTGACCGGACGGCGACGCGGAACTGACCGGACGGCGACGCGGAACTGACCGGGCGGTGGCGCGCCCGACCGGGTGAGCGGCGCGCACCCGACCGGGTGGGCCGGGCGGGACCGACCGGTGGCGGCCTCATGACAGCCGGGCCATCGTGAGCGATATGACCGAAACGCCCCGGTGTGAGCCGCTCGGAGTCGCGGGTACCGGGGCCACCCGCGGCCCGGCGGAGGCTGCCCGTCAGCCGTGCCTCCCGCCGGCGTGACAGACGAGCCCAAGGAGCCACGGCCATGACGGACGTATCCAGCAGGGGACCCGCACCCGGCGACTACCGGAAGGTGCTCACCAACCGGCAGGGCCACCCCGTCCACGACAACCAGAACCAGCGGACCATCGGCGCCCGCGGCCCGGCGACCCTGGAGAACTACCAGTTCCTGGAGAAGATCAGCCACTTCGACCGGGAACGCGTCCCCGAGCGCGTGGTGCACGCCCGGGGCGTCACCGCGTACGGCTGTTTCGAGGCGTACGGCGCCTGGGGCGACGAGCCCATCGGCCGCTTCACACGGGCCAAGCTGTTCCAGGAGCGGGGCAAGCGCACGGACGTCGCCGTCCGCTTCTCCACCGTCATCGGCGGCCGGGACTCCTCCGAGGCCGCCCGCGACCCGCGCGGCTTCGCGGTGAAGTTCTACACCGAGGACGGCAACTGGGACCTGGTCGGCAACAACCTGGCCGTCTTCTTCATCCGGGACGCGATCAAGTTCCCGGACGTCATCCACGCCCTGAAGCCGGACCCCGTCACCTTCGAGCAGCAGCCGCGCCGGATCTTCGACTTCATGTCGCAGACGCCGGAGTCGATGCACATGCTGGTCAACCTCTTCAGCCCGCGCGGCATCCCCTCCGACTACCGCCACATGCAGGGGTTCGGCGTCAACACCTACAAATGGGTCAACGACGAGGGCCGCACCGTCCTCGTCAAGTACCACTGGATGCCCGGGCAGGGCGTGCGCAGCATGACCGAGGAGGACGCCGCCAACGTTCAGGCGGACTCACTCGGCCACGCCACCAAGGACCTCTACGAGGCCGTCGCCCGCGGCGACCACCCCGAGTGGGAACTCCTGGTCCAGATGATGGACGACGACGAGCACCCCGAACTGGACTTCGACCCGCTGGACGACACCAAGACCTGGCCGGAGCAGGACTTCCCGCCCAGGCCGGTCGGCCGCATGGTGCTCGACCGGATGCCGGAGAACTACTTCGCCGAGAACGAGCAGATCTCCTTCGGCACCGGCGTGCTCGTCGACGGCCTCGACTTCTCCGACGACAAGATGCTCGTCGGCCGCACCTTCTCCTACAGCGACACCCAGCGCCACCGGGTCGGCCCGAACTACCTGCAACTACCCGTCAACCAGGCCAAGAACGCCCAGGTGCGCACCAACCAGCGGGACGGCGCGATGACGTACCACGTGGACGGCGGCGGCGAGAACCCGGCCGTCAACTACGAGCCGTCCATCACCGGCGGGCTGCGCGAGGCCGAGCACCCCGGGCACGACGAGCAGGGCCCCGAGATCCGCGGCCGGCTCACCCGCAAGCGCATCCCGCGCACCGACGACTACCGGCAGGCCGGGCAGCGCTACCTGCTGATGCGGGACTGGGAACGCGACGACCTGGTCAAGAACCTCGTCACCCTGCTGTCCCAGTGTGATCGCGAGGTGCAGGAGCGCATGGTGTGGCACTTCCTGCTCGTCGAGAACGACCTCGGGCTCCGGATCGGCGAGGGCCTCGGCATCATCCCCGAGGACGTCGCCGGCCTCGAACCCCTGGCGAGCCAGAACCTCACCGCCGAGGACCGCGAACGCCTCGCCCACCTGGGCAAGAACCCGCCCCGCGACATCGAGGGCCTGGCCATGACCCACTGCGTGCCGAACGAGCGCCACGTCGTGACGCGCTGAGCCGGTGCGCTGAGCCCAGCAGGACCGGACCGGGGCGCACCCGGAGCGCACCGTGGCGCACCGGAGCGCACCGTGGCGAACCGGGCGCGCCGGAGCGCCGGGTCGGACCTGGGCGTACCGGGCGCCGGACGCGGAGCAGCCGCGCCCGGCCCTCGGCTCACGCGCTCTTCGGCCCGGCCTGCTGCACCACCTCGAAGGACCACACCGTGGAGTCGGTGGCGGCCGGCCCGGGCCGCTCGCCGCCCTCGCCGCCACCCTGGTGCGCCGCCTTCATCGGCCCTTCCATCCAGGCCTGGAACGACTCCTCGTCCCGCCACCGGGTGTAGACCAGGTACCGGTCGGTGCCCTCCACCGGGCGGAGGAGCTCGAACCATTCGAAGCCGTCGGAGCCCTCCACGGCGTGGGCGCGGGAGGCGAACCGCTTCTCCAGCGTCTCCCGCTGCTCGGCCGGCACGGTCAGGACGTTGATCTTCACTACGCTCATGCCTCCATCCTGCCCGACGCCCCGTCACCCCCCGCGGCAGGGCCGCCCCGTGCCGCCGCGCGCCGTGTCGCCGGGGCCCGCCGGGTACCCGTCCGGCGGATCGCGGCCGACCGGGCCCGGGGAGGGGCCGCGCCGGACCACGCACCGCGCGCGCAGGAACTGCCCCGCGACCACAGCCAGGCGATCCTGTGAGGCGGCCAAGCAGGTCGGCGCCGCCCTCAAGCGCGCCGGGCACACCTTCGCGCTGGCCCGGGAGCGCGGCCTTCTACGCCCACGGCGGCAGCGGCAACCTCCAGCACGACGTCGACTTCTGCGTACGGCGCGAGGACGCCGAGGCGGTCGCCGACACGCTGCGCGAAGCCGTCTCACCGTCTGCGCGCCCCCCGAGGACCGGCTGCCGAAGCAACGGACGCGCCATGACTGCTGCGACGACGTGTTTTCCCCGCGAAGCGCCCTGGTGACCGGAGGCGCCGGCGCCTGCTGAGTACGGGCACCGAACTCGACTGCGCCGACAACCTGCCGTCGGGTTCACGCGAGAACATCGTCCACCTCGAGGGCGTACCCGGGTTCCGGTACGTCGACTGCGAGGTGTGCGACCCCTGGGCGCCGGCCCTGCTGCCCGGTACGTCAGTCGGCGGTGCCGCTCCAGCACTCGTGCGGTGCCGCGCAGGCCGGTGACGCACCCGTGCGTGCGAGGTGGCCGTGCGTGCGAGGTGGCCGTGCGGTGCCGCGCCCGGCCGGTGCCGCGCCCGCGCGGTGGCGTGTCCGGCCCGTGACGGGGTCGGCATGTCAGCCGGGGCCGTCGCCGCCTCTCGGGTGGGTGTCGAGGAGGGGGCCGCCGCAGGTGGGGCACCGGTGGTCCGGCCTCGCCCGGGGCGCGGTGCCGCGGCCGGCGGTCAGTTGCAGGGCCAGCTCCACCGCGGCCGGCACGAACAGCGCGCCCGAGCCGTCGGGCGGGACCAGCCAGCGCAGCCGGCCGGCGGTCCGGTGCGGCGCGGGCACCGCGACCCAGGTGCCCCTGCCCGAGTAACGGACGCCGGAGCCGATCCAGCGGCCCGCGGGATCCGGCGGGAGGAAGAAGGCAACCCGGCGGGCGACGGTGTCGGCGAGCGCGGGCCCGGGCGGCTGGGGGATGCCCAGCAGCGCGTCCAGGGCCGGGAGCGCCAGCTCCTCGGGCACGCTCAGCACGTCCCAGAACCGTCCGCAGCCCAGCACCGCGACGCCCGACTCGCCGTGCCACTGCCGTTTGCACTCCCGGGGGTCGTTCGCGGCGGCCGCCAGCCATTCCATGGCCTGCCGCGTGGCGGTCTGCATGGTGTCCCTCCGCGATCCGTGTGCCCGCACGAACGGGAACCGGCTGTTCCCGGCCGAGGCGGCCGGTACCCGCCCGTTCATGCTGGTGGACAACTCGATGCCGGGGAAGGGGTGGCGAACCGTGGCGAATGCGAACCGGCGCCTTCGGTCAGGAATGGAGAAGCACGCACCGCACCTTCCCACCTAGCCTGACGGCCATGGCGGTCCCGAGCTACGGATGGAGACAGCAACAGCATGGCCGAGAAGACCGACGCCCAGTCGCCCGCGCCGCACGTCGCCGACAGCCACGACCTGATCCGCGTGCACGGCGCGCGTGAGAACAACCTCAAGGACGTCAGCGTCGAGATCCCCAAGCGCCGGCTGACGGTCTTCACCGGCGTCTCCGGCTCGGGCAAGAGCTCGCTGGTGTTCGACACCATCGCCGCCGAGTCGCGGCGGCTGATCAACGAGACGTACAGCGCCTTCGTGCAGGGCTTCATGCCGACGCCGGCCCGGCCCGAGGTCGACGTCCTCGACGGGCTGACGACCGCGATCATCGTCGACCAGCAGCGGATGGGCGCCGACCCCCGCTCCACGGTCGGCACCGCCACCGACGCCAACGCCATGCTGCGCATCCTCTTCAGCCGGCTCGGCGAGCCGCACATCGGCCCGCCCAGCGCGTACGCCTTCAACGTCCCCTCGGTGCGCGCCAGCGGCGCGATCACCGTCGAACGCGGCGACAGCAAGGCCGTGAAGGCCACGTTCACCCGCACCGGCGGCATGTGCACGCACTGCGAGGGCCGGGGCACGGTCACCGACCTCGACCTCACCCAGCTGTTCGACGACTCCAAGTCGCTGAACGAGGGCGCGATCACCGTCCCCGGCTACAAGGGGGGCGGCTGGAACCACCGGCTCTACAGCGAGTCGGGCTTCTACGACCCGGACAAGCCGATCGGCAAGTTCACCGAGCAGGAGCGGCACGACTTCCTGCACCGCGAGCCGACCCGCATGAAGATCGCGGGCATCAACATGACCTACGAGGGCCTGATCCCGCGGATCCGGAAGTCCATGCTCGCCAAGGACAAGGAGGCGATGCAGCCGCACATCCGGGAGTTCGTGGAGCGGGCGGTCACCTTCACCACGTGCCCCGGGTGCGACGGCACCCGGCTCAGCGAGGGCGCCAGGTCGTCGAAGATCAAGGGGATCAGCATCGCCGACGCCTGCGCCATGGAGATCCGCGACCTGGCCGAATGGGTCGGCGGGCTGTCCCAGCCGTCGGTGGCGCCGCTGCTCACCGCGCTGCGGCAGACCCTCGACTCCTTCACCGAGATCGGGCTCGGCTACCTCTCGCTAGACCGGCCGGCGGGCACGCTGTCGGGCGGCGAGGCACAGCGGGTGAAGATGGTCCGCCACCTCGGCTCCTCGCTCACCGACGTCACCTACGTCTTCGACGAGCCCACCATCGGCCTGCACCCGCACGACATCCAGCGGATGAACGACCTGCTGCTGCGGCTGCGCGACAAGGGCAACACCGTGCTGGTCGTGGAGCACAAGCCGGAGACGATCGCGATCGCCGACCACGTCGTCGACCTCGGACCGGGCGCCGGCGCGGGCGGCGGCACCGTCTGCTTCGAGGGCACCGTCGAGAACCTGCGCTCCGGCACCACCGTCACCGGACGCCACCTCGACGACCGGGCGAGGCTGAAGGACACGGTGCGGAAACCCACGGGGACGCTGGAGATCCGCGGCGCGTCGGCGAACAACCTGCGCGACGTCGACGTGGACATCCCGCTGGGTGTCATGGTCGTCGTCACCGGCGTCGCCGGCTCCGGCAAGAGCTCGCTCGTGCACGGATCGATCCCCGCCGGGGCGGGGGTGGTGTCGGTCGACCAGAGCCCGGTCAAGGGCTCGCGGCGCAGCAACCCCGCGACGTACACCGGCCTGCTCGACCCGGTCCGCAAGGCCTTCGCGAAGGCCAACGGCGTCAAGCCCGCCCTGTTCAGCGCCAACTCCGAGGGCGCCTGCCCCACCTGCAACGGCGCCGGGGTCGTCTACCTGGACCTGGCCGTGATGGCCGGCGTCGCCGCCCCGTGCGAGGACTGCGAGGGCAAGCGGTTCCAGCCCTCGGTGCTGGAGTACCGCCTCGGCGGCAAGGACATCAGCGAGGTGCTGGCGATGCCGGTGGCCGAGGCCCGGGAGTTCTTCGGCGCCGGCGAGGCGCGCACCCCGGCCGCGCGCGCCGTGCTGGACCGGCTCGCGGACGTCGGCCTCGGCTACCTCACCCTCGGCCAGCCGCTGACCACGCTGTCCGGCGGTGAACGGCAGCGGCTGAAGCTGGCCGTGCACATGGCCGACAAGGGCGGCGTCTACGTCCTCGACGAGCCCACCACCGGCCTCCACCTCGCCGACGTCGAGCAGTTGCTCGGCCTGCTCGACCGGCTGGTGGACTCCGGCAAGTCGGTCATCGTGATCGAGCACCACCAAGCGGTCATGGCGCACGCCGACTGGATCGTCGACCTCGGGCCCGGCGCCGGCCACGACGGCGGCCGCATCGTCTTCGAAGGCACCCCCGCCGACCTCGTCGCCGCCCGCTCCACCCTCACCGGCGAGCATCTCGCGGCCTACGTCGGCGCCTGACCGGGCCCATCGGGCCCACCGGACCCACCGGGCCCACTGGACCTACCGGGAACACCGGGCCCATCGGGCCCGCCGGGAACACCGTCCGTCGCCGCCCGCAAGATCGCGGTGGCGGACGGAGTCCGTCCGCGCCCGGGTTTGAGCGGCCGGAACGGGGTCATCAGGATGCCTGGAGCGTCCTGCCGGCGTCTCCCCGGTGCGCGTCAGGTGAGGGGTGTTGGGTCTGTCCGGGTTCGTGCGGGAGGAAACCGCCGGTCGAACGCAGCCGCCGCCGGGCGGCTCCCCGCAACCACAGGCCGCGCCGCCCGCGGCCGCCGGCGGGAGCGGACAGCGGCGGGACGCGTTCTTCGACAACGCCAAGTACCTCGCGATCGTGCTCGTCGCGATCGGGCACGCCTGGGAGCCGCTGCGGCACGGCAGCCGGACCGTCACCGCGCTCTACACCGTCGTCTACGCCGTCCACATGCCGGCCTTCATCGTCGTCTCCGGCTACTTCTCGCGCACCTTCGACGCGTCCCCCGCGCGGATCAGGCGCCTGATCACCTCGGTGGCCGTCCCGTACGTCGTCTTCGAGGTGGCCTACACCCTCTTCACGCGGTGGTCCGACCACGCCCCCGACCGCGCGGTCACCCTGCTGGAGCCCCTGTACCTGACGTGGTTCCTCGCGGCGCTGTTCGTCTGGCGGCTGACCACTCCCGTCTGGAAGGCGGTGCGGTGGCCGCTGCCGCTCGCGCTCGCCGTCGCGATGCTGGCCACCCTCTCGCCGTCCATCGGCGACGACCTCGACCTGCAGCGCACCCTGCAGTTCCTGCCGTACTTCGTGCTCGGTCTGTGCCTGCGGCCGGAGCACTTCCGCCGGGTGCGGCGGTGGCGGACGCGCCTGCTCGCCCTCCCGGTGTTCGCCTGCACCCTCGCCGTGGTGTACCTGATGACCCCGAGGTGGGACTACGCCTGGCTGTTCCACCGCGACAGCGCCGAGGAACTGGGCGCTCCGGCCTGGTACGGCCCGGTGATGACGCTCGCGCTCTTCGGCTGCTCGACGGTGCTCGTGGCCTGCTTCCTGTCCTGGGTGCCGGGCCGCCGGACCTGGTTCACCGCACTGGGCGCGGGCACGCTGTACGGCTATCTGCTGCACGGCTTCGTCGTACAGGGCTCCAAGCCCTGGGGCTGGTACGCGCCGGCCTGGATCCACCGGCCGGCGGGCGCGGTCGTGGTGACCCTGGCGGCCGCCGCGATCGTCACGCTGCTGTGCACCGCGCCGGTGCGGCGCCTGTTCCGCTTCGCGGTGGAACCCCGGATGGAGTGGGCGTTCCGCCGCCCCCGCCGGGCTCCCCGCACCGCGGCTCGGCCCGTTCCGGGCGAGAGCTGAGCGGGCCGCGGCGGCTCAGCTCAGCGGCAGGTGCATGAGGGTCAGGTCGAGCCACCGGCCGAACTTGGTGCCGACCTCCGGCAGCGTGCCTGCGTGCCGGAACCCGAACCGTTCGTGCAGCCGGATCGAGGCCGTGTTCCCGGCCTCGATCCCGGCGACCACGACGTGGTGGCCGGCCTCGCGGGCCGCGGCGACGACCGTGCCCAGCAGCGCCGACCCGATGCCGAGCCCCTGCCGGTCCTCGCGGACGTAGACCGAGTCCTCCACGGTGTGCCGGTAGCCGTCGAACTGCCGCCAGGGCCCGAAGACCGAGAATCCGGCCACCTCGCCCGCCGCCTCGGCGACGAACACCGAGCCGCGCTCCAGGTGGGCGGCGAGCCAGGCGGCGCCCTCGGCCGCGGAGAGCGGGGTCAGCGTCCACAGGGCCGTCGAGTGCTCGACGGCGTGGTTGCGGATCACGCGGACGGCCTCGGAGTCCTCGGGCCGGGCGGGGCGTACGGTCACCGCCCGGTGCCTCTCATATAGTGGATTCATGTCCAACATAGTAGATCCCCTGGTCGACCGGATCGCCGCCCGGGTCCGCGCCGAGCGGGAACGGCGCCGGTGGACGCTGGCCCAGCTCGCCGACACCTCCGGGGTCTCCCAGGCGATGATCAGCCGGATCGAGCGCGGCGAGTCCAGCCCCACCGCCGTCGTCCTCGGCAAGCTGTCGGCCGCCTTCCAGCTCAGCGTCGCCTCCCTGCTCGCGCTCGCCGAGGGCGCGCAGGACGAGGCGCCCGGCGCGCCCGGCGTACGCCGCCGGGCAGACGCCGCCGAGTGGCGCGACCCCGCCACCGGCTACCGGCGCCGCCAGATCACGGGCCCCGGCTTCCCCGCCGAGATCGCCGAGATCAGCCTCCCCGCCGGGGCCCGCGTGCCCTACCCGGCCGCGGCCTTCGCCTTCGTACGGCAGGTCGTCTGGGTCCTGGACGGCCGGCTGACCTTCCACGACGGCGACACGGTTTACGAACTCCACCCCGGCGACACCATCGAACTCGGCGAGCCCGCCGAGCGCGTCTTCGCCAACACCACCGACAACGCCTGCCGGTACGCCGTCGTCCTCGCCCGCGACGTCCGGCCGTGACCCGCCCCCTGCCCCGGGGCGGCACGCTGCTGCTCGCCGGGCTCGCCGGCGCGGCCATCGCCGACAACTACGCCCTGCAGCCCGCCCTCGCCGAGGTCGCGGCCGACCTCGGCGTGCCGCTGTCCGTCATCGGCCTCGTGCCGACCGCCGCGCTCGCCGGGTGCGTGGCCGGCTTCGCCCTGCTGCTGCCCCTCGCCGACCACCTCGCCCCGGCGCGCCTGATCCCCGCGCAGCTCATCGCCCTGGCCGCCGCCCTCACGGTCGCCGCGGCCGCCCCCGGGGCCCCCGTGCTGCTGGCCGCCTACCTGCTCATCGGCGCGGCGGCGAGCGTCGCCGCCCATGCCGGAACCATCGCGGGCCGGCACGCCCCGCCCGGGCGGCGCGCCGCCGCCGTGGCAACCGTCGCGGCCGGTCTGTCGGCCGGCATCCTGCTCAGCCGTCTGACCGGCGGCGCGCTCGCCGACATCCTCGGCTGGCGGCGGATGCTCCTCGCCTCCGCCGCCCTGGCCCTGCTCGGCGCCGTCGCCGCGGCGGCGCTCCTGCCCCGGCAGCGGCCGCGGACCGACCGCGGCTACCGCCGCACGCTCGCCGCGCTGCCCCCGCTCCTGCGCCGCCACCCGCCGCTGCGCCACGCGGTCGCCGCCGGCGGGCTGTGGTACTTCGCCTTCAACCTCGTCTGGGTCGCCCTCGCGCTGGCCCTGGCCCAGCCGCCGTACTCCCTAGGCCCCACCGCCATCGGCCTGTACGGCCTGGCGGGGCTCCTGGGCCTCGCCGTGCTCCCGGTGACCGGGCGGCTCGCCGACCGCCACGCTCCCCGCGCCGTGATCATCGCCGGGCTGCTGGCGGCGGCGTGCGGAACAGCCCTGCTCGCCACCGGCCTGAACGCCCCGCCGGTCACGGCCGCCGGCCTCGCCCTGTGCGACGCCGGCTGCTTCGCCGCCCAGGCCGCCAACCAGAGCCGCGTCATCGCCCTCGACCCGCGGCGCTCCGGCAGCCTCAACAGCGTCTATCTCGTGCTCTACTTCATGATCGGCGCCGTCGGCACCGCCGTCGCGGCGCCCCTGCTGGCCGCCGTCGGCTGGCGGGGCACCGCGCTCACCGCCCTCGCCGCGCTCCTCGCGGCCGCCCTCCTCACGCGCACCTCGCGCGCCGACGCGGCAGGCCGCGTACCGCTTCCCGCCCGACGCGCAGGAGGCTGCCCGGCCCTGGACGGGGACCGGGCGGCCGCGGCGCCCGGCACCGCCGGGAGCCACCCTGGAGGGGACTCCGGCAGACGCCCGGACGGTTCCTGAACGGGCCGGACCGCGACCCAGGGGAGGGTGCCGCGGATCCGGCCACCCGCCCTCCGACGCGGGTCCCACCGCGGCGACCGCCCGCGCGCCCGGTCGCGGCGGAGGGCCTGGCCGGAGCCACGGCCGGAGCACGGCCGGGGACCCGGCCCACGAACGCCGTGCCACCGGCCTGAGGGGGACGACGCGCGCGGGCGCCGGTTCAGGCGGGCGCCAGCGCGGGTTCGCCGGTCTCGCCGGGGTAGCGGACGCCGATGCGCTCCCGGAGCGCGTCGAGCGTCCGCATGACGGCGAGCGTGCCGTCCAGGGGGACCATCGGCGACTCGGTCTCACCGGCCCGCACGGCGCGCATGACCTCCAGTGCCTCGTGGCGGAAGCTGTCGACCCGCCCGTCGGCCGGGTCGGCGGTGAACTCCTCGGGCGCGTGCCCGTCGCGGTGCAGCACGAACCGGTCGGCGTGGAAGAAGGAGTGCGGCAGCTCGATCCGGCCGCGCGAACCGGTCACCGACGCGGTCCTCGGCGAGTCGCCGACGATCGAGCAGTGCAGCAGCGCCTGCGCGCCGGTGTCCCACGACAGCAGGGCGCTCGTCTGCAGGTCGACGCCCTCCGCCGACAGCACCGCTTGCGCCGTCAGGTCCGCCGGCTCGCCCAGCAGCAACTGAGCGAACGACACCGGGTAGACGCCCAGGTCGAGCAGCGCGCCGCCGCCCTGCGCCGGGTCACGCAGCCGATGCGAGGGCGAGAAGGGCCCGCTGATGCCGAAGTCGGCCTGCACCGCGCGCACTTCGCCGATCGCCCCGTCCCGCACCAGCGCCGCGACGCGGCGGATCACGGGGTTGCAGTACATCCACATCGCCTCCATCAGGAAGCTTCCGCTCCGTCGCGCCAGCGCGACCAGTTCCTCGGCCTCGCGCAGGTTCAGCGTGAACGGCTTCTCGCACAGCACGTTCCGCCCCGCCTCCAGGCACAGCCCGGCGGCGGCCCGGTGCGCCGAGTGCGGGGTGGCGACGTAGACGACATCGATGTCGGCGTCCTGGGCGAGCGAGTCCCAGTCGCCGTAGGCACGCGGGATGCCGAACCGCTCCGCGAAGATCCGGGCCGACTCCGCGCTGCGCGAGGCCACGGCCACGACCTCCGCGTCCGGCAGGTCCACCAGGTCGGCGGTGAACGCCGCCGCGATCCCCCCGGTCGCCAGAATGCCCCATCGCACGGGTTCCCCGGCCATGCCCCACCCCTTGTCCTGTACCTCGGCCACCTCGACTGTGATCGCGAGGATATCCGGGCGGGCGGTGCGCGGGCAGTGCGGGCAGTGTTGACGGGGAGGGCCTCAACCGCTTCTCGCGGCTCCTGATTGCGCGGTGCGCAGCTCCCGGGCTGCTTCCCCGCGTCTGTCCGGGTCCTCCCCGTCCCCTCAAGGAGATCATCGCGGCGCCGGTGCCCGACAGGGCCGTCCGGCCCGGCATGCGAGGGCCGTCCGGCCCCGCCCGCGGTGGCCCGACGGCCCGCCTGTCGGACGGCCCGCCCGTCGGACGGCCCGCCTGTCGGACGGCCCGCCCGTCGGACGGCCCGCCTGTCGGACGGCCCGCCTGTCGGACGGTCCGTCTGACCGACGGCCCGACGGTCCGGGCCGGTCACAGAAGAGTGCTCCAGTAGGACCAGAACCGGGTCAGGAACAGCGTCGCGATCAGGCCGTACCAGGCGCCCAGCAGCATCCAGTGCGTCTCCAGGACCAGGCGCAGCGCACCGCGGCCGCGGGCCGGCACGGGGATCACGCCGTCGCGGAGGTTGTGCAGCGTGACGTACCAGAACAGTGCGATGGTCACGGCCCACACCACGGCGCAGTACGGGCAGATGCGGTTCAGCTCGAACAGCGAGACCTGCATCAGCCAGTGCACGAACACCACCGCGGTCAGCGCACCGGCGTTCAGCGCCAGCCACAGCCACCGGCTCAGACGCGTTCCCGACAGCACGGCCACGCCCAGCACGGCGACCACGGCGAACGCGCTCAGCCCCAGCAGCATGTTGGGGAAGCCGAACAGATTGCCCTGCGGGCTGGACATGGCGCTGCCGCAGCCCACGACCGGGCTGATGTCGCACAGCGGCTGGTAGGCCGGGTCCTTCAGCACGCGCCAGTCGATGACGGTCAGCTGGAAGGAGGCGAACCAGCCGACCAGACCGGTGACGGTCATCAGCAGGCCCGTACGCCTGCCGGACCGGGGTGGGGCGGGCGTGTCGGCGGCGAGCACGGGCGCTCCTTTCTTGTCGGGATTCCTGTCGGGACCCCTGCCGGGATTCCTGCCGGGAGCCGCGCGCTCGTGACGGGCATGCGGCGCCGTCCGGTACCGCGGCCGGTCCGCCCGGCCGGGCTGTCCGCGAGACGCCCGGACGCTAGCGGGCTGCCCGGCCTGTGCACGTGGGCCGAACGCCCCCGTACGCAAGGCCGTTGGGCCCCTCCCCGGGCGGTCCTCCGGGGACCGCCGGCCGCACCGGCAGGGGCTGTCCGGCCCAGGTGCCGGCCTGCACGGCACGACGATGCTGAGTCCCGGCCGGCCGGAAGGCGTCCGGTCTGTCCGGCCCCGTCTTCTCGTGCCCAGGGCCGCGGCAGGCGCGGCGCGTCTCCGGACCGGCCGCCGTCCGGCTCCACCGTCTCGGCCGGACGAGCCATCCGCCACGTCCCGGCGCACGCGGCCGGTGCGGGCCGGCCGCCGGTCCCACCGGCCGCGCCGGGGACGTGGCGGACCGGCACCCCAGCCACCGGACGGCCGACGGCCGCGACCCGCAGGAGGCACCGGTTGAGCACGCTTCCCCTCGCCTCGGTGCCCGGCGGCCCCGGAAACCGCCGCAGCCCGGCCCGCCGTCCCGGCCGGCGAGTCGGCCGGGACGCCGGCCGGGCGCCCGGAACCGCTGCTCGCCGCCGCGCACCGTCTGCCGGAGGGCTGTCTGCCGGAGGCCGCCTGCTCGTCGAGAGCCTGGTCGTCGGGGACCGCCGCACCACAGAGCCGGTCGACACCCCGCGCACCGCGCCCGCCGCGCCTGCCGCGGCGGCCGACCCCCGTGCGCCGCGGGTCCGCTTCGCGGAGCACGCCGCCGAGGACGACGGTCGTGTCCCGCCGCTGCTCGCCGAGGCGGCCCAGGTCTCACTCGCCCAGCCGCTCACGCACCCGGGCCGTCGGCCGGCGCAGGACCCCGTGCGCCCGCCGCCGTCGCGCCGGGACGGCCCCGCCGCGTGCGGGGGACCGCCGAGCCCGGGTGGACCCGTACGGCGTACGGCACGACCTGCGCCGCGCGACCGTGTCCGGTGTACTGGACGCCGTGACCGCGAGGCGCGCCCCGGCGCCGGCGGCACCGTACGACCCGGCGCGGCCGGCGGCCCGGACCGAGCGGCACGACCCGGGAGTCCGCGCGGGCGAGCCCCTGCGGCGCGACCGGACGACGGCGTGTCGCGCTCGGCCGCCGCTGACCGGAGCACGACGACCTCCCGCGGAACGCAGCCGAAGTCCGCGGAACCCGGCACAGAGAGAAGGAAGCCACCTCATGGACGGTGCACACCGCCGGAGCAGCACCCTGATCGGGGCGATCGGCCTGGCCGTCGCCGCCGCGGGGCCCGTGATGCTCGTGCGCGGCCGCCGCGGCCGCAAGGAGATCCGGGCCGAACTGGCCGCCCAGAAGATCACCTTCCCGGACCACGGGCTGCCCGCATCCCTCGCCTGTTTCGCGGGCCGGCCCGTGCAGACCGGGATCGAGGCGCACGCCTACGCGGAGCTGATCAAGGACCACGTCGTTCATGCCACCGGTGGGCGGACCTACGCCGAGATCACCGAGGAACTGCACGCGGGCGGGGGCGACGACGAGAAGCTCGCGCGGCTGCGGCAGACCGCCTTCATGGGCGAGACCCTGCGCGGGTCCCTCATGTCCGCCTACCAGGCATGGCATCTCACCACACTGGTCACCGGCCTGGGCGCCCTGCTCACCGGCCTCGGCGCGGCTCTGTTCGCCACCTCGCGGGCCCTCACGCCCGACCGCGCGCACCGCCGCTGAGCCCGGATCCGCCGGGCAGGGACCGTCGGCCCTCGCATCAGGGCACATCGGCCGCCGCGGGACCGCTCCGCGAGGGCGGAAGCTGGGGCCGAACGAACCGGAGGTTGTCCCGTGCACGATCATTCCGAGCACCCGCTCGGCCGCCCCCGCCCCCGTCGCTCGCGGTGGGCACCGCGCACGGTCCGGTCCGGTCACCGTCCGGCCGCCCGCCTCGTCTGCCCTGACCCCGGGGCGGCCGGACCCGGCATCCGGCCGGCGGTGCCGCGGTGAGCGCGGCCGGCCAGGCCCTGCGACGGCAGCGCCACGGCGCGGGGGAGCGGCCGTTCATCGTCATCTGGGAGTCCACCCGGGCCTGTCCGTTGGCCTGCCGGCACTGCCGCGCCGAGGCGGTGCCGGACCGTGACCCGCGGGAACTGGACACCGCCGCCGCGAAGGACCTGCTGCGCCAGGTGGCCGCCTTCGGGCGGCCCGCCCCGCTGTTCGTGATCACGGGCGGCGACCCGTTCCAGCGACCGGACCTGACGGAGCTCGTCGCGCACGGCGCCGCCGTCGGCGTCCGCGTCGCGGTCTCCCCCTCCGGCACCCCGACGCTCACCGAGGAGCGGCTGCGCGCCCTGCACGCGGCGGGCGCCGTCGGCCTCTCGCTCAGCCTCGACGGCTCCACCGGCGAGGTGCACGACGCCTTCCGGGGGGTGCACGGCGTCTACCGCTGGACCCTCGACGCCTGGGACGCGGCTCGCGTGATCGGCCTGAAGGTGCAGATCAACACCACGGTCGCCCGGCACAACCTGCACGACCTGCCCGGCATCGTCCGCCTGGTCGCCGACCACGGGGCGATGCTGTGGAGCGCCTTCTTCCTGGTGCCCACCGGCCGCGGCCGCACTCTCGGCGCGCTGACCGCCGACGAGGTCGAGGACGTCCTCAACTTCGTCCACGACATGGGCCTGACCGTGCCCGCCAAGACCACCGAGGCCCACCACTTCCGCCGCGTCGCCCTGCAGCGCCGGATCCTCGCCTCGCGCGGCGAGGACCACGTCGAGGCGCTGCGGCTGGGGCCGTTGTACCGGGAGCTGAGCGAACGCGCCGCCGCCCTGGGGCTGACCGCCGCCACCCGGCGCGCCCGGCGCCCGCCGCTGGACGTCAACGCCGGCCGCGGCTTCGTCTTCGTCTCGCACACCGGCACCGTGCATCCCAGCGGCTTCCTGCCGCTGGGCGCCGGGAACGTGCGCGAGACCCCGCTGCCCGACATCTACCGGACGTCGGAGCTGTTCACCGGGCTGCGCGACGCCGGCCGGCTGGGCGGCCGGTGCGGGGCGTGCGAGTTCCGGCAGGTGTGCGGCGGCTCCCGGTCGCGGGCGTACGGCGTGACCGGCGACCCGTACGCCGAGGAGCCGTGGTGCGGCTACGTCCCCGGCTCCTTCCCGCACCAGCGGGAACTGGCCGCACTGCTGTCGAACGGTGACGCCCGCGCGGCCACGGCCCGGTAGCTCAACACCACCCGACCGGCCCACCGACCGCGTCCCGGGCCGGCCCACCGACCGCGTCCCGGGCCGCCGGCCCCGGCCATCCGGCCCCTCTTCCGGCTGCGGGCGGCTCCCGTCCCTCACCCGGTGCGACGGCCGACCGCGCCGCGCCGCCGCCGAGGCATGCCGCCGGGCCGTCGGCGTGCCCGGCGGCATGCCTCGCGCGGGCTCACCGCGACCGGCGGATCCGGCGGTTCCGGCGGTTCCGGTGTCGAAGACAGCGCCTCCGGGTACGCGGCCGCAAAGGGAACGGCGCCGCCACGCGCGCAGGAGGCGCGGGGCCGGTCCGGCGCCGGCGCCGTTCCGGTGCCTCCGAGGGACGCATCATCGGCCTCATCGAACGCGAACGGGCCGGCCGCCCGCCCGTCCGGTGGGCGGAACCCGGCCCCTGGTGACGGACGGAGTGCCTGCCATGACCGACGCACGCCGAGGAACCGTGGTCGTCGGAGTCGACGACTCCGCGCACACCTGGCTCGCCGCCGAGTGGGCGGCTCACGAGGCGGAGCTGCGCCGCAGCGTGCTCAGGCTCGTGCACGCCGCCGGGCCCGGCACGGAACTCGGCCGAGCCAGGACGGGGGCGGGGCTCACCGAGCAGGTCCTCGAGGGCGCCACCGGACTGCTGGACGCCACCCGGGAACGTCTCGCCTCCAGCCGCCCGGGCCTGCAGATCGACACCTTCCTGTCGCAGGACGCCCCGGCCGAGGGCGTCCTCGCCGCCGCCGAGGACGCCGACCTGATCGTGGTCGGCAGCCGTGGGCGCGGCGGCTTCGCCGGGCTGCTGCTCGGCTCGGTGAGCCTGAAGGTGGCCGCCCACGCCGACCGGCCCGTGATCGTGGTGCGCGGCGGCCGGCAGCAGCCCCGGCACGAGGGCATCGTGGTCGGCGTCCGGGACGACCGGGACGAGGAGGCCGTCCGGTTCGCCCTAGCCGAGGCGGAGCTGCGCAGGGCCGGTGTCCGGCTGGTGCACGCCTGGACGCCGCTCGGCCAGGCCGGGCTGATGGTGCCGCAGGTCGACCGGATCGACGAGGAACGGCAGGCCCACGCCCAGCTGCTGAACCACGTCGCCCGGCCCGTCGCCGACCACCCGAAGGTGCACGTCGACACCGAGCTGACCGTCGACACGCCGGCGGGCGCGCTGGTGGACGCGTCACGGCAGTCGGGGCTCGTGGTGGTGCCGCGGCACCCGGCCGAGGGCCGGCTCGGTCTGCACCTGGGCTCGGTGGTCCACGCGGTCCTGCACCACGCCGTCTGCCCCGTGGCCGTCGTCCCCACGAACCGGAGCCGGACGCAGCCGCCGGCCCGCCCCGCGTGAAAACGACGAGACGGCGAGACACAGAGCAGGCCCGGAACCGGCACCGGTCGCCGGAGCGACCGGCACACGGGGCGCGGTCAGCGTCGGTACAGGGCGACGACGGTGCCGTCGGCGAGCTGGTGTTTCTCGACGGCCCGGTGCACGTCCTCGGCGCCGGGGGCGCCGGACAGGCCGCACGGCTCGGCGAGGGCGTACAGCCGGAAGAAGTAGCGGTGCGCCTCGTCGCCGGGCGGCGGGTGCGGCCCGCCCCAGCCCCGCCGGTCGAAGCCGTTGACGAGCTCGGTGCCGCCGGGCGGGCCCTCGCCCTCCGCGACGCCCTCGCTGCGCGGGTCGATGCCGACCACGATCCAGTGCACGAAGGTGCCCGACGGTGCGTCGGGGTCCTCGCACAGCAGCACCAGCTCGGCCGCGTCGCCCGGGACGCCGCTCCAGGTCAGCGGCGGGGAGACGTTCTCGCCCTCCAGGGCGTAGCGGCGTGCGATGAAGGCGTGGTCGTCGAACGCTTTGCTGTGGAGTTCGATGCCGGACATGTGACCGGAGTACCCCCGCCGGAGCGGGGCCTCACATCACGTCCACGGTCACCGCGCACGACCAGCCGTACGCGTCGGGGGCGATGCGCAGCTCGTGCCACGAGGCGTTCCGCGGCAGGGCGCCGGCGCCTTCCGCGCCCGCCGGACGGGCCACCGCGAGGCGCACGTCGAGGCCGTCGTCGGTGGCGTCCGCCTCCACGTCGACGGGCACCTCCCCGTAGGTCTCCAGCCGCCCGACGACCTCGTCCAGCAACGCGGACAGCAGGTCGTCGTCGCTGGCCCCGGCCAGGCGTATCCGCTCCACCGCCCTGGGCCGCACCGCGCCGACGTCGACGAAGCACTCCACCACGCCCAGCACCGCCTCCGCCATGCACCGCTCGCGGCTCGTGCCCCATGCCTCGATGCGGACGTCGGCGGCCCGCGGCACCGACCGGTGGCCGCTGGAGCCCTGCCGTCGCTCCTGCCGTTCGTCGTCCGGGTCACCGACCATGATCACCGCCTCGCAGACGTGTGCTTGCCCGCATGCCCGTCAGCCCGCCCGGCCGACGGCTCAGGTCCGGGTGTCCGGGCCCGCCGTCTCGTGGAGCACCGCCTCCCTCCGCTCGTACCCGTGCGGCTCGTGGCGGTGGTGTGTCGCCGCGGCCACGCCCAGGCAGAACAGGAGCGCCAGTGCGAGACCGGAGCAGAAGATCGCCAGAGCGTTCATGGTGGCGATGTGGTTGCCGAGCACCGACACCTGGTACTCGGGCCCCCCGGACAGGTTGCCGGTGATCAGCAGCGCGGTGAAGGCGGCGGTGGCTGCGGCGAGGAGCAGTCCGATAAGACGCATCCGAGTCATCTCCTCAAGAGAGGTCTTCCAGCCGTGCGGGTACCCCGGCCCCGCCGGGCCATACGGGCTCGCGGCGACGACGAGGCGGGGGACCGCCATGTGGTTCCGCGACCGCGTGGACCGCTCTTCGATACGACCCCGCCCGGCCCCCGTCCGCACCCCCTTCGCCTGCGCAACTACGGTCATGAGCAGGAGAGTTCGTGTGGGAAACTGTCGGCAACCGCCCGTGCGCGAGGTCGCGGCGGTCGTCGACGGGAGGGCAGTGTGGGACAGGACGGGGTCCGCGCCGAGGAGATCGACACCGGCAGGCCACACCCTGCGCGGATCTACGACTACCTGCTGGGCGGCAAGAACAACTACGAGGTGGACCAGCAGGCCGGCGAGGCCCTCGCCGCCGCCGCGCCCGAGGTGCGCATCGGCCTGCGGGCGAACCGCGCCTTCCTGCAGCGCGCCGTCCGGTACGTCGTCGGCAGCGGCGTCCGCCAGATCCTCGACATCGGCACGGGGCTGCCCATCTCACCCAACGTGCACGAGGTCGCGCGCGAGGTGGCGCCGGACGTGCGGGTCGCCTACGTCGACAACGACCCCATCGTCAAGGCGCACGGCGACGCACTGCTCAGCGGTGCCGGCACGACCAGCATCGCGCTGGCCGACCTGCGCGACCCGCGGGCCCTGCTGGACCACCCCGACGTCCGCAGCGTCATCGACTTCGACCAGCCCGTCGCCCTGCTGCTGGTCGCCGTCGTCCACTTCCTCACCGACGCCGAGAAGCCCGACCAGATCGTCGCCACCCTGTGCGAGGCGCTGCCGGCCGGCAGCTACCTCGTCCTCTCGCACGTCACCGGCGACTTCGCGGACCGCACCGCGGCGCAGGCCGTCTACAACAAGGCCACCGCCACCCTGAACCTGCGCACCCGCGCCCAGATCGAGCGGTTCTTCGACGGCTTCGAACTCGTCGAGCCCGGCCTGGCCCAGATCCCGTTCTGGCGCCCGGACACCCCGCCCCCGCCCCGCTCGGAGGAGATCGGCTTCTACGCCGGTGTGGGGCGCAAGAACGCCTGACCCCGACCACGTCCCCACCGCGCACCCAGGGTACGGCGGAAAGGGCGGTCACCGCCGTACCCTGGTCGCCGTGCCCCACCCCGACCGCACCGGACGTCTCCGCCGGTCCGCGCCCGCCGTCCGCGCGACGGTGACGACCGGACTCCAGGGCCCGGAGCGTGCCGGATGAACGCCCGCCGGACGGCCGCCGGCGGTGACGGGCCCGCCGCCGCGGCGGCGCGCGTCACCGGGTGCGCCGTGCGCGGCGAGCGCCGCCTGTCCGCCGTGCTCGCCGAGGTGACCCTGGACGACGGCCGGCCGGTGATGGTCAAGCGCGGTGACGAGCTCGCCGTGCGGGCCGAGGAGGCCGGGCTGCGCTGGCTGGCCGCGGCCGGCGCGGTGCGGGTGCCGCACGTGTACGGCCGCGACCGGCACTGGCTGGTGACCGCCCGCGTGCCCGATGGCCGGCCGACGCCCGGGACCGCGCTGCGGTTCGGGCGCGAGCTGGCCGCCCTGCACGCGGCGGGCGCGCCCGCGTTCGGCGCCCCGCCGCCCGGCGGACCCGAGGACGCCCGCATCGGCCTGGCCCCCATGCGCAACGTCCCCGGCACCGACTGGCCCCGCTGGTACGCCGAGCACCGGGTGCTGCCGTATCTGCGTCGCGCGGTCGACGCCGGCACCGTCCGGCCAGCCGAGGCGGCCGTCGTCGAGCGGCTCTGCGAGCGGCTGCCCGCACTGGCCGGACCCGCCGAGCCGCCGGCCCGACTGCACGGCGACCTGTGGAACGGCAACGTGCTGTGGGACGGGGAGCACGCCTGGCTGATCGACCCGGCCGCGCACGGCGGGCACCGGGAGACCGACCTGGCCATGCTCCATCTGTTCGGCTGCCCGTACCTGGAGCACGTGCTCGACGGGTATCAGCGGGCCGCGACGCTCGCCGACGGCTGGAGAGACCGCGTCGGGCTGCACCAGCTGTTCCCGCTGCTGGTGCACGCCGTGCTGTTCGGGCGCGGTTACGCCGAGCAGGCCCTCGCCGCGGCCCGGGCGGCCGTCGCCGAGTGAACCACGACCGAGAGCCCACGACCGAGAGCCCACGACCGAGAACTCCGAGCAGACCGAAGGGGCGCCGCACGGCCCGGCCGTACGACGCCCCTTCGGTCACGTCGGCGGCGAGGAGAGCGAACGGACTACGTCAGAAAGGAGTTGAGAAGGAAGCCCGTTCATGGCCTCGCCTGCCAGCCACCCTAACAGTCATGCGGGGATCAGGTCGCGCAGGTTTTCCGGGGTGACGACGCGGGAGTCCGGGTGCAGTCCGTCGGGCCGTTCCAGACCGATGTAGGTGACGGGGCCGTCCGGGACCGGACCGCCGTCCCACAGCGTCACGTCGGCCCCGCCGGCGGCCATCAGGTCGGTGAGGTGCCGAACGGTGAGGTACTCGCGCTCGACGATGCCGCGCAGCAGCGTCGAGAGCGTCACCCGGATCCCCTCGACCTGGTTGCCCGTGTCCAGGCCCCTCAGGTACAGGTGCAGCCACCGGGCGGTCCAGCGGCCGTCCCGTTCCCGCCGGAACGCCAGCGGCACCGCTACCCGCCCCGGCCCGCGCAGCTCCGACTTCATGCGCACGGTGCGCGGTTCGAACGGCCGGCCCCGCTGCTCGCCCTCACGCAGCATGAAGCCGAAGAAGGACTCCTCGACCTCCTCGAAGCCCTCGCCGGCGAAGATGTGGACCTGCGGCACGATGTAGGTGCTGCGCACGGCGCCCAGCCGGAGGTTGATGAACTCCGAGGCGCCGTCCGGTGCTTCGGTGATGTCACCGGAGTGCTCGCCCTCGTACTGGCTCAGCGCGGTGTACGACAGCCAGGCGGTGGTCCGGTACCGGGCGTCCAGCATCAGCGCCGACAGGTCGAAGTCCGTGCGGAGTTCGGCCTGCTTCCAGTACACGAAGAAGCGCAGCAGCTCGCCCTCGACCGGGGAGACGGAGCCGCGGGGCAGCACGCCGAGCCCGGCCGCGGTCGCCCTGCCGCTGAGCGGAAGCGCCACGTCGAGGACGTCCGGGTCGACCAACAGGCGCTGCGGGGACGGCAGTCGGCGGCCCATCTCGGCGTCGAGGGCGGAGATCAGCCGCGCCCGCTCCGCCGGCAGCACCGGCGGGCGCTCGTCCGCGGTGACCCAGGCGCGGCCCAGCCGGTTGACGAAGACGCGGCGCTCGCCGGTCTGCCGGGCCCGGTTGTGCAGGTGCTCGCGCACCGCCAGCACGACCCGGCCGGCGACCAGGGGGGCGACCTGCTCGGCGGCGGCCACCACGGCGTCCCGCTCGTCCTGCGTGAGGGCCATCCGCAGCAGCCGGTCCAGGGACCTGAACAGCTTGCCCGGCGCGGACTTCAGCAGCTCCGTCGCGCCGGTGACGTCGTACATGCCCAGCAGCTCCTCCACACGGCTGTCGAAGGAGCGCGCCCGCTGCTCGCCGCGGGCGACGGCGAACACCTCTGCCGCGTACGGCCACTTGGGGTACTCGTGCGGATGCAGGCGCTCGCCGAGCCGCTTGAACGCCTCCCGGTGCGCGTGCACGTCCGCCAGCTTGGCGGGGGCCGCCGCGACGACCGCGTCCAGGCCGGCGAGCAGGGCCCGGCGGACCGGGCGGGGCAGCGTACGGAACCGGGTCGGCTCCCGCAGGGTCACGTCGCCGCCCGACAGCGCACAGGCCAGCCGCAGCACGTCGGTGACGGTGTCCAGCAGGAGGTCCGCGCCGGCCGTCAGGCGGGCCCGGTTGACGACCGCCCGGTTCTCCCGGACCGGGATCGCCTCCGGCTGCGGCCCGTCCACGCAGGCCCCGGCGAGGGTCTCCAGGTCGCGCAGGCCGTCGTCGCCCAGCGGCGTTCCGCTGCCCGCCAGCGCCAGGTACAGGCCGGTGACCTCCTCCCGCGGCGGCCCGCCGAGGTGCAGGACGGTCATCCGGTCGCCCGCCGCCGCGATCAGCTCGTCGTGCGCGGCGAGCATCTCCTCGTAGGTGTGCCGGTAGGTGCCGTAGGAGGGCAGCGTGAGCAGGTCCAGCACGCCGCCGCGCAGCTGGGTCAGCGTGCTCTCGCGGGACGCGTCGTCGGCGAGCGCCTCGGTGACGCAGCGCATCCAGAAGTCGACGGTGTCCGGCACGCCGGCCGGGAAGTCGACGAAGTACGTGTTGTGCCGCACGTGGTCGCCGGTCATCTCCCGTACGGTCCGCAGCGTGCGCACGGCGGTGTCGACGACCGTGCCCTCGGACAGCCCCGACAGGCGCGTCAGCAGATCCGCCGAGAGCTTGAAGCCCACGGACATCAGCACGGCGTCGAACTGCCGTGCCGCGACGTCCCCTTGCCCGGCCGGGCCGGACGGCAGCGGGAGGCGGTGGGTGTGGCGTACGACCAGCTGTTCGAGGTTCTGGGACATTGCGGCATGATCCCAGGGCCGCACGGGCCGGCGCACCGGGGTTTTCCGGGGCGGCCGCGGGGCGGCTCCGGGGCGCGCTCAGCCGTCGCGCGCGGTCCGCAGCAGGTGGTCGCGGACCAGGGTCACGTGCGGGTTGGCCAGAGCGCCGGGGCGCTGCACGAGGAACGCGGTGTTGATCGGAGGGTCGTCCGGGGCGTGCAGCGCGACCAGGGCGCCCGAGGCCAGTTCGGCGGCGCACAGGTAGCGGGGCAGGACCGTGAAACCCGTGCCGCCGGTCACCGCCGCCTTCACCGCGTTCAGGTCGGGCATGGTGACGGCCGCCTGGCACACCAGCCGCCGGCCGAAGACATGGCGCCAGTAGCGGCGGACGATCGGCAGGTCGTCGGCGTAGGCGACCAGCGGGACGCCGTGCAGGGCGGCGGGCCCCGCGGCGGCGATCCGGGCCGGCCCGCCGATGCGCGCGGCCCGGGCGGGCGAGGCGACCAGCACGAACTCCTCGTCCGACAGCGGCGTGGAGACCAGGGCGCGGCCACGCGGCCGGAACGTGGCGATCACCAGGTCGTGGTGGCCGGCCCGCAGCTCCGCCAGCAGCGGCTCGGTCAGGCCGGGGGTGATGCGCAGCCGCACCCCTCGGTCGATCAGCGGGGCGATGCCGGGCAGGACGCTGTGGGTCAGCAACTCGTTGGGGCCGGCGAGGTGCACCGGCTCCGGCGGGTGGTCCTCCGCGGCCCCGCCCGGACCGGCGACCGCGGCGAGGGCGTCCAGCGGTTCGACGACGCGGGCGGCGAGCTCGTCGGCGTGCGGAACGGGGGAGACACCGCGTGCCTGCCGCTGGAACAGCTCCCGGCCCAGCTGCCGCTCCAGGGCGCGCACCTGTGTGGTCACCGTGGGCTGGGACAGGCCGAGCAGGCGGGCCGCGGCGGTGAAGGAGCCGGTGCGGTAGACGGCCAGGAACGTGCGCAGCAGGTTCAGATCGAGCGCCGCCGCGCCGCCGGCCTGCCCCGCTTCCTGGCTGCCATCGGCTTCCCTATCTCTCATATGGGCGAGCCTATTGGAATCCAATGGCTCGGCGGGCATACGGTCGACTGCGGCGCCGCACCGACGACCTGCCGCGCGGCGTCGGCGGCACCCAGGCAGCGACCCGAAAGAGACACCATGTCGAAGATCCTTTTCGTGATGACCGGCGCCGACCACTGGACCCTGGCCGACGGCACCAAGCACCCCACCGGCTTCTGGGCCGAGGAGGCCGTGGCCCCGTACGAGGCGTTCAAGGCGGCCGGCCACGAGGTCGTCGTCGCCACCCCGGGCGGTGTCGTGCCGCCCGTCGACCGGGCCAGCCTCGCGCCCGAGGCCAACGGCGGGCAGGAGAACGCCGACCGCATCGCCGCCGCGCTCGACGGGATGACCGAACTGCGGCACCCCGTGCGCCTGGAGGACGTCGACCTCGACGACTTCGCCGCCGTGTTCTACCCCGGCGGCCACGGCCCGATGGAGGACCTGGCGGTCGACGCCCAGTCCGGCAGGCTCCTGACGGCCGCCCTTCACTCCGGCCGGCCGCTCGGCGTCGTCTGCCACGGCCCGGCCGCCCTCCTCGCCGCCACCGGGGACGACGGCGCCAACGCCTTCGCCGGATACCGCGTGGCCGCCTTCACCAACGCCGAGGAGACCCAGGCCGGACTCGCCGGGAAGGCCCGCTGGCTGCTGCAGGACCGGCTGACCGAGGCCGGCGTGCAGGTCGAGGAGAAGGAGCCGTGGACGCCGAACGTCGTGGTCGACCGCAACCTCGTCACCGGCCAGAACCCGGCCTCCTCCGCCCCGCTGGCCGCGGAACTGCTCAAGAAGCTCGGCTGACTCCGCAGGGCGGCACAGCGAAACGGCCGGTCCGCCTCACGCGGACCGGCCTGTGTGTCGTCCCTTTCTCGTTCTCGCTGTGTCACGTGCTCGTTGTGCTGCCACGGCTCGTTCCCGCCGTGCCGCTACGGCTTGGGGGCGCTCCTCGCCGCCGTGCCGGCGCACACGAGCCCCAGGATCACGGCCAGGGCGCCGATGACGACGTTGTTCCAGATGATCCCCGCGTCGGGGCCGGTGCCGACGATCCACGGGGCGATGATCATCCAGACGCCCAGTGCGGACATGGCCCAGCTCAGGCCGTACATGCGCTCGGGTGCGGCGGTGAAGCCGAGCCCCAGCAGTCCGATGGCGATGCCCACCACCAGGTTGTGGGTCATGAGCGCGGGCTGGCTGGTCGTGTAGTGGAGTATCCAAGGGGATACCGCGCAGTACAGACCGAGCAGGAACACCGGTCCGTCCACGAGCGCCACGTCGCGACCGCCGAGCACACGGGCGTAGCGCGCCCGCATTTCGATGACGTCGGGGTGACCGGCCATGTCGCCCTTGGTGCGCGAGACGTTGGCCATGACTCGCCTCCTTCGGTTCGCAAGTCTGACCGCGTCGGCTTGTCGATTGCCGATGTGCCGATTGTCGATGTGTTGATCTCGGGTGCGGTGCGCGTTAAGCGCCGCCTGACACCATTTTGCGCTTATTCGCCCCTTATGTGTAGAGGCCGGCGTCGAGGCGTGAGGGGCGGGTGCGGAGGGCGGGCAGGATGCGACGTCCGCCCGGGCCGTACCGGGGGCCGGCGGGCACCTGCGGCCCGGGCGGCCTCGGGGCGTCTGCCGGGGAGGCGGCCCCCGGTACGCCCATGGTCGGAGCCGGGGAGCAAGGTCATCAACTCGCATCGATTCTGCGTCGTATAGTCGCCCCATGAGCGAGCCACCCGCCGCCCCGGACCTCGGCGCCGGCCGGGCTTCCCACAGGGCCGACGTGCCCCTGACGACCGGCGCGCTGGCCCGTCGGCTGGGCGTCTCGCCCACCACGCTGCGCTCCTGGGACCGCCGCTACGGCATCGGCCCCGCCGTCCGCGCCGACGGCCGGCACCGGCGCTGGACCCCGCGGGACGTGGCGGTGCTCGAGGCGATGTGCCGGCTGACGTCCTCCGGCGTGCCGCCGGCGGAGGCGGCCCGTGCCGCCCGGGAGACGGCCGGCTCGCCCGCCGCGATCAGCGTGCCCGAGGAGCCCCAGGAGCCCCAGGAGCCCCAGGAGTCTCCGGAGTCTCAGGAGGCCCGGTCGGCACGGGAGACCCGGGAGCCCGAGGCGCACGGCCCTTCCACCGCGGCCCGCACCCTGCCCCTCGGCGACGTGCGCCAGGAGTGCCGGGGCCTGGCCCGCGCCGCCGTACGCCTCGACGCCCCGGCCGTCGAACGGCAACTCGCCGTCGCCGTGGAGCAGTACGGCATCGCCGTCGCCTGGCAGGAGGTGATGGTGCCTACGCTGCACGCGGTGGGCCGCAAGTGGGCGTCGTCCGGCGACCGTTACGTCGAGGTCGAGCACCTGCTGTCCTGGCACGTCTCCACGATCCTGCGCCGGTGCACCCCGCCCCCCGGACGGCAGGGCGACTCCCCGGTGGCCGGGCCCGTCGTCCTCGCCTGCGTGCCCGGCGAACAGCACACCCTGCCGATCGAGGCGCTCAACGCCGCCCTCTGCGAATTCGGCCTGCCTACGCGGATGTTCGGGGCCGCCGTGCCCGCGGAGGCGCTCGCGGCTGCGGTGCAACGGCTCGGCCCGTCCGCCGTCGTGCTGTGGGCGCAGGCGCGCTCCACCGCGAGCCTGCCGCTGGCCCGCCACATCGCCGGCACCCGGTGGGGGGTCAAGGGCGCCCGCAGACAGCCGCTGGTGGTGCTGGGCGGGCCCGGCTGGTCCGGCCCGTCGGCGCGGGGGCTGCTCAGACCGGCGACCCTGAAGGACGCCCTGGACATCGTGTCCGGCGCGGCGAGGGGCGAGACACCGGCCGAGCGGGGGTGACCACCGCCCGCCCGTCCAGACCGGCGCGGGGCGGACACCGCTCCTGCCCGGTCCGGGCTCGGTTCGGGGCGGAGGTTGCCCCTGTCCGGCGTCTGGGCTTGTCTGGGGGCGGGGACTGCTGTTGGCCGGGGTCTGGGCTTGGTTCGGGGTGGAGGCCGCTCGTGTTCGGCGTCCGGGCCCCGGTTCGGGGCGGAGG
>NZ_JBFADM010000013.1:0-105877 GCF_040641355.1 Streptomyces sp. NPDC020996 | reverse complement strand
CGCTCGTGTTCGGCGTCCGGGCCCCGGTTCGGGGCGGAGGTTGCCCCTGCTCGGCGTCTGGGCTCGTCTGGGGGCGGGGACTGCTGTTGGCCGGGTGGCATGGGCTCGGTTCGGGGTGGAGGCCGCTCTTGCTCGGCGTCCGGGCTCGCCTCGGGGCGGAGGGTGCCCCTGTCCGGCGTCTGGGCTCGTCTCGGGGCGGAGACTGCTCTTGGCCGGGGCATGGGCTCGGCTGGGGTTGTACGCCGATCCTGCCTGACGTCCCGGCCCAGCCCGGTGCGGAGACCGTCCTGCCCGGTGTCCGGGCCGGGCCGGGGTGGCGGAGACCGCCCGTCCGGCGCATCCGTGGGCGGCGTACGGCGGGAAGGGATCCACACACGTGCGTGACGGCGCACGAACGCCGTCGCCCGGCAGGTCCGGGCGGCCCGACAGCCCGAGAGGTCCCATCGTGTCCGCGCCCGCCCACACCCCCGACGTCCTGGTGATCGGCGCAGGCGTCGCCGGACTCGCCTGCGCCCGTGACCTGCTCGCGGCGGGCCTCGACGTCCACGTCCTGGAGGCGTCCGACGCGGTGGGCGGGCGGATGCGCTCCGACCGGGTCGAGGGGTTCGTCGTCGACCGCGGCTTCCAGGTCTTCAACACGTCGTACCCGCAGATCCGCCGCCGGCTGTCGCTGCGCGAACTGCGGCTCCGGCCGTTCACGCCGGGCGTCCTGATCCACACCGGGCGCGGCAGGCTGCGTTTCAACGACCCCACCCGCCGTCCCCGCACCCTGTCCGACCTGCTTCCCGGCCGGCTCGCCGGCCCCCGCGACCTCGCGGCGCTCGGCGCGCTGTCGGCCCGCGACCTGCTCGCCCCCGTCCGGTTGGTGAAGCGGTCGCCGGACCGCACCACCCGCACGGCCCTGGCGGATGCCGGGTTCTCGGAGGAGTTCGTCGAGCGGTTCTTCCGCCCGTTCCTGTCGGGGGTGTTCCTGGAGGACGAACTGGAGACCTCCAGCCGGTTCTTCCACCTCGTCTGGCGCAGCATGCTGCGCGGCACCCTGTGCCTGCCCGCCGAGGGGATCGGCGCGGTGCCCCGCGCGCTCGCGGCCGCGCTGCCCGCCGGCACCGTGCGCCTGGAGACGCCGGTGGCCGCGCTCACCGACGACGGCGCCGTCACGGCCGACGGCGCCGAACTGCCCGCGCGGGCCGTGGTGGTGGCGACCGGTCCCGGACCGGCGGCCGCCCTGCTGCCCGGCCTCGACCTGCCCGCCTACCGGACGGTGACGACGTACTACCACGTCACCGACCGCTCACCGCTCGGCGAGCCGACCCTCCTCGTCGACGAGCGGCGGCGGTTCCTCAACACCGTCGTCCTCAGCGACGTCGTCCCGCCCTACGCGCCCGCCGGCTCCGCCCTCGTCGCGACCTCCGTCCTCGGCGGGGACGACCCGGGACGGGAGAGGTCCGTGCGCGAGGCGCTCGCCGAGGCCTACGCCACCTCCACCGGCGGCTGGGACCTGCTGACCGCCCGCACGGTCCCGGACGCGCTGCCCGCGATGCCCCCGCCGCAGCCGCTCAGCCGCACCACCCGGGTCTCGCCGGCCCGTCACGTCTGCGGCGACCACCGCGCCACCGGCTCGGTCCAGGGCGCGCTGGCGTCCGGCGCCCGCGCGGCCCGCGAGGTGCTGCGGGATCTGCGCCACGCCGGCCGCTAGCGGGGCGGTCGCCGCGGGATCCGTGCCGTCGGCAGCCGGGCGGTTCCTCCGGGCGCGTGCAGGATCCGGAGCGGTACTTCGACATCACCGCCCGCACCGCCGAACGCATGGCCAGCCGGCTTCGACCTGCCGGCCCGCTGCCGCGCCGCGCTGCGCCGCACCTTCGGGCTCACCGCCATGGAACCGGCGAGCGGACCGGACGACCGCCGCTGCGGCGAGGCCGTCATCCGCCTGCACACCGACGGCGTGCGCGGCCCCCGCACAACGATCACATGGCCCGCGACGCGCCCGGCACCGACTACCCGGCGGCGGCCCGGCCGGACGTACAGGCCATCACCGAGCTGCCGACCGCGCCGCCGCCCTGAACCGCGGCGTCGGCCCGGGACCGGGCGCCGGGCCCCGGCGCGGGCCGCCCGCCCCGGGGGAGGGGCCGGGTCAGCTGCGCCAGGCCGGGGGCGTCGGCAGGGTGCCGGGCGGTTCGACGGTCAGCGCCCTGCCGTCGGTCCGGCCGGTGAGCCAGCCCAGCAGCCCCGCCGCCGGCCCCGTCACCCGTGGTACCTGTCCGTCCTTGACGACCCGCACGGTCCGGTCCTCGTCCGCGCACAACGTCCTCGGCGGGGCGTCGGGGCCGCCGCGCAGTCTCCCCACGGTCGTCTCCGGCTCGCCGGCGACGAAGAAGGCGGGCCAGTCGGCCGGGCCATGACCGGTGGTCGCTGAAGACCACGGGGATCACGGCCGCCGGTCCCGGACCCAGCACCGCGTAGCCGGCGAGGATCGCTTGTCACGCGACCCGCGGTGCACGCATGTCGGGGGGCGCGCGCGGCCCTACGCGGTGCGTGGGTGGACCCGTCCCCGCGCGGCCCTCACTCGTGCTCCCGGGCGCGGCGGAAGCGGGTCAGGCCGTCGGCGAGGTCGATGATCGGGTCCGGGTAGTCGGCGACGGCGGCCCGGTCCAGGCCCCGCAGTTTCCACGGCTCGTGCACCGCGGGGCCGTCGAGCCCGGCGAGTTCGGGAACCCACCGGCGGACGTAGGCGCCGTCCGGGTCGTGCCGCTTGGCCTGCGTGACCGGGTTGAGGACGCGGTTGGGCCGGGTGTCGGTGCCGGTGCCCGCCATCCACTGCCAGTTGAGCTGGTTGTTGGCGATGTCGCCGTCGACCAGCAGGTCCAGGAAGTGCCGGGCGCCGACGCGCCAGTCGACGTACAGGGTCTTGGTCAGGAAGCTCGCGGTCAGCAGCCGGCCCCGGTTGTGCATCCAGCCCTCGTGACGCAGCTGGCGCATCGCCGCGTCGATCAGCGGATAGCCGGTACGGCCCTCCCGCCAGGCCGCGACGTCCTCGGCGGCCTCGTGCTCCGAGCGCCAGCGGTCGTGCTTGGTGCGGTAGTCCGCGGTGGCCGCGGCGGGCCGGGCCGCCAGCACCTGGCGGTGGAAGTCCCGCCAGGCGATCTGTCGTACGAACGCCTCGGCGCCCGGCCCGCCCGCCTTCCGCGCCCGGTGGACGGCCTCGACGGGGGAGACCGTGCCGAAGTGCAGGTGCGGCGAGAGCCGGGAGGTGGCGTCACCGGCCAGGTCGTCCTGGCGGTCCTCGTAGTCGGCGAGCCCGCCGCGCAGCCAGGCGGACAGGCGCCTGCGGCCCTCCGACTCGCCGCCCGCCGCCAGGGCCGGCGACAGCCCGGAGAGGCCGGCCCGGGAGGGCAGCGGCTCGGAGCCGACGCCGTCCGGCACCCGCACGGCGCGCGGCGCGGCCAGCGGATCGCGCAGCCGCAGCCCGGACCACCGCCGGAAGTACGGCGTGAACACGGCGAAGTGGTCCGAGGAACTCGGCGTCACCGCGCCGGGCGTGACGGCCGTGGTCACCGTGTCGTGGACGTGCAGCCGCCTGCCCTCCGCCTCCAGGGCGCGCCGCAGCCGCCGCTCGCGCAGCTGCGCGTAGCCGCTGACGTCGGCCGCCATGTGGACCTCGTCGGCGTCCGTCTCTGCGGCCACCTTGCACACCTCCTCGACGACGTCCCCGGAGCGGACCACCAGCCGCCCGCCGCGCTCGCGCAGCCCCGCGTCGAGGTCGCGCAGGCAGTCGGCGAGGAACGCCAGCCGGTTGGGCGCGGCGAAGCCGGCCCGCGCCACACCCCGGTCGCGTACGAACAGCGGGACGACCTGGTGGGCCTCGCTCGCGGCCCGCAGCGCGGGATGGTCGTGCAGGCGCAGGTCAGAGGTGAACAGAACGACCGAGACGTTCATGGTGCGTACTCCGGGTGACGGGAAGGAGGCGGCCGGTGAGGTGTTTCCGGCCGGGGCGAGCCGGCGGATGCGGCCGTCAACGGGCCGACGTGCGTTCCCTCGCCGGTGGGACGGGCGTCCGTGCCGCGGCCCGCGCGATGTTGCGGGCCATGCCGCCGAACACGACGGCGTGGAAGGGCGAGACGCTCCACCAGTAGGCGTGCCCGAGCAGCCCGTGCGGGTGGAACAGGGCCCGCTGCCGGTAGCGGGTGCGGCCCTCGTCGTCCGTCTCCGCGCGCATCTCCAGCCAGGCCAGCCCCGGCAGCCGCATCTCCGCGCGCAGCCGCAGCAGGTGGCCGGGCTCGATCTCCTCCACCCGCCAGAAGTCCAGCGAGTCGCCGACGCGCAGCCGCGCCGCGTCGCGTCGCCCCCTGCGCAGGCCGACCCCGCCGAACAGCCTGTCCAGCAGGCCGCGTACCGACCAGGCGAGCGGGAAGGAGTACCAGCCGTTGTCCCCGCCGATGCCCTCGATCACCCGCCACAGCGCCTCCCGCGAGGCGTGCACGGGCCGCTCGCGCCGGTCCGTGTACAGGCTGCCGCCCGCCCAGTCGGGGTCGGTGGGCAGCGAGTCGCTGGGCGCGCCGGGCACCGACGCCGACGACCAGCGGGTGGTCACCTGGGCGTCCCGGACGCGCTGGAGCGCCAGCCGCACCGCCTTGTCGAAGCCGATCGGATGGCCCGGCGGGTCGGGCACGTACCGTGCGATGTCGTGCTCGTGGCAGATCACCTCGTGGCGCAGCGACTCGGTGAGCGGCCGCGCGATGGACGCCGGCACCGGCGTCACCAGGCCGACCCAGTGGCTGGAGAGCCGGGGGGTGAGGACCGGCACGGGCAGGATGATCCGGCGCGGCAGGCCGGCCACCGCTGCGTACCTCATCATCATGTCCCGGTACGTCAGCACCTCCGGTCCGCCGATGTCGAAGGCGCGGTTGACGTCGGCGGGCATGCGCGCGCTGCCGACCAGGGCGCGCAGCACGTCGCGCACCGCCACGGGCTGGATGCGGGTGCGCACCCAGCTGGGGGTGACCATCACCGGCAGCCGCTCGGTGAGGTAGCGCAGCATCTCGAAGGAGACCGAGCCCGAGCCGATGACCACCGCCGCGCGCAGCACGGTGGTCGGCACCCCCGACGCCAGCAGGATCCGGCCCACCTCGGCCCGTGACCGCAGGTGCGGGGAGAGTTCCCGCTCGGGCACGCCCACGGGGGTCAGTCCGCCGAGGTAGACGATGCGCCTTACTCCGGCCGCCCGGGCCTGCTCCCCGAAGATCCGCGCCGCCCGGCGGTCGGTCTCCTCGAACGTGGCGCCGGTGCCCAGGGCGTGCACCAGGTAGTAGGCGACGTCGATCCCGCGCATCGCCTCGGCGACGGACGCGGCGTCCGTGACGTCGCCGCGCACCACCTCCGCCTCGCCCGCCCACGGGTGGTCGCGCAGCTTGCCGGGCGACCGGGCCAGGCAGCGCACCGTGTGCCCCTCGGCGAGCAGCTCCGGCACCAGACGGCCGCCGATGTATCCCGTCGCCCCGGTCACCAGGCAGCGCAGCCCGGGTCCGCCCTCGTCGTGGTTCATCAGTCGCCGGCCCTCCGTGTCGATGGCGTCCATGGCGTGCATGGCTTCGATGGCTCCCTGTGATCCCTTCCACGGACGCGGCGGCAGTGGATGCGCGTGCTTCTATAGGGTGATCCCGTGGCCACAGCAGACGACCGGGAGCGGCGGACGGCGACGCAGCCCGGACCCGGAGTTCCCGCGGGGACCGACCTGCAGTCCCTCGCCGTGCACCTGCGGCGGATGAACGGCGAGATCAACCGTCTGGTCCACGGCTTCGCCGCCGACCACGGCCTGCACGCCACTGATGTCCAGGCGCTCGCGGCGATCCTGGACGCCGACGAGCCGATGACGCCCGGGCGGCTGCGCGAACACCTCGGGCTCAGCTCCGGCGCCGTCACCGCCTGCGTCGACCGGCTGGAGCGCGCCGGGCACATCCGGCGGGTGCGGGAGAGCGCGGACCGCAGAGTGGTGCACCTGTACTACGCGGCCGACGCGCGGGCCGCCGCGCGCACGTACTTCCGGCCCCTCGCGCAGGCCGCGCAGGCGGCGCACGCGCGCTTCACGGACGAGGAACTGGCCGTGGTCACGCGCTTCGTGGCGGCCATGAACGAGGAACTCGCCCTGCTGAGGTTCCACGGCTCCTGACCGCATCCGCCGACCCGCGGACAGCGGAAGAGCAGGTGTCGCTACGATCATGTAGCTCAATGATTGAGATTGTTTCTCATTGAGATACGTGTACCGAGGTACCTGCCGAGGTACTGCCGAGGCACCGGTCCGGACACCGGCCGCGGCGCCCGACCGAGGCACCGTCCCATGAAGCCAGGAGAACCATGTCCCTCACCGCACGACGAGGCCGCTTCCTCGTCCCCCTGCTGCTGCTCGTCGTCTGGCTCGGCGTCGGCGGAGTGCTCGGCCCGTACGCCGGCCGGCTCGGCGAGGTCGCCACCAACGACCAGGCCGCCTTCCTGCCGCGCAGCGCCGAGTCCACCGAGGTCGTCGCCGAGCAGCGCGCCTTCCGGCAGGACGAGACGCTGCCCGCGATCGTGGTGTGGACCGACGCGGACGGCGGCCCGATGCGGGACAGGCAGGCCGCGGCCGGGCAGGCCCTCGCCTCCCTGACGGACCTGCCGGGCGTGTCCGGGAAGGTCTCGCCCGCGCTGCTCTCCCGGGACGGCCGGGCCGTCGAGGGCGTGGTCCAGCTCAGGCCCGACCTGGGGGAGCGGCTGCCCGACGTCCTCGACCGGATCCGCGCCGCCGCCGAACGCGTACCCGGCAGCACGGTCGAGCTGGCGGGACCGGCCGCGACCCGCGCGGACCTGTCCGACGCCTTCGCCGGGATCGACGGGCTGCTGCTGGCCGTCGCGCTGGTGACGGTCCTGGTGATCCTGCTGCTGGTCTACCGCAGCGTGCTGCTGCCCCTGGTGATCATCATCGGCGCGGTCTTCGCGCTGGGCCTGGCCTGCGCCGTCGTGTACGTCCTCGCCGACCACGGCGTCGTCCGGGTCGACGGGCAGGTCCAGGGCATCCTCTCCATCCTCGTCATCGGCGCGGCGACCGACTACGCGCTGCTGCTGACGGCCCGCTTCCGGGAGGAGCTGGCCGCGCGCACCGACCGGTTCGCGGCCGTGCGGGCCGCTCTGGGGCGGTCCTGGGGCGCCGTCGTGGCCAGCGCCGCGACCGTCGCGCTGGGGCTGCTCGCCCTGCTGACGAGCGACCTGACGAACAACCGGGCGCTCGGCCCGGTCGGCGCGATCGGCATCGCCTGCGCGCTGGTGAGCTCGCTGACCTTCCTGCCCGCCGCGCTCGTCCTGCTGGGCCGCGCCGCGTACTGGCCGGCCGCCCCGCACGCCGGGGACGAGGAGCGCGGGGGCCGGGGCGTGTGGCGGCGCGTGGCCGGCCTCGTCGACCGTGCGCCCCGGAAGGTCTGGGCCGTCTCTCTCGCCGTGCTGATCGCCTGCGCCGCCTTCGCCCCCGCCCTCACCTCCAAGGGCGTACCCCTCGACGAGACCTTCGTCGACGACGCGCCCTCGGTGGCCGCCCAGCGGACCCTCTCCCGGCACTTCCCGGGCGGCTCCGGCAACCCCGCCGTCGTCATCGCGAACGCCGACCGCCTCGACCGCGTCGTCGCGGCCGCCCTGCGCACCGACGGCGTCGCCTCGGCGGCCGGCGTCTCCGCCTCCGGCCGGCCCGGCGGCTCCCCGCTGGTCGTCGACGGGCGGGTACGCGTCGACGTCACCCTGAAGGCAGCCGCCGACAGCGACGCCGCCAAGGACACCGTGGCCCGGCTCCGCGGTGCCCTGCACGCGGTGCCGGGCGCCGACGCCCTCGTCGGCGGCTACACCGCGCAGCAGTACGACACCCTGCGCACCGCCGAGCGGGACCGCACCCTCATCGTGCCCGTCGTCCTGGCCGTGATCCTCGCCATCCTGGCCCTGCTGCTGCGCTCGCTGCTGCTGCCCGCGCTGCTCGTGGCCACCGTCGCGCTGAACTTCCTCGCCACGCTCGGCGTCTCGGCCCTGGTCTTCCGGCACGCCCTCGGCTTCACCGGCACCGATCCCTCGGTCCCGCTGTACGGCTTCGTGTTCCTCGTCGCCCTCGGCGTCGACTACAACATCTTCCTCATGTCCCGGGTGCGCGAGGAGTCGCTGCGGCACGGGGTGCGCCAGGGCATCCTGCGCGGGCTGGTCGGCACCGGAGGCGTGATCACCTCGGCGGGCGTGGTGCTCGCCGCGACCTTCGCCGCCCTCGGGGTGATCCCGCTGGCGTTCCTGGTGCAGATCGCGTTCATCGTCGCCTTCGGCGTGCTCCTCGACACCCTGGTCGTGCGCTCGCTGCTGGTGCCCGCCCTCGCCCGCGACCTCGGCCCCGTCGTGTGGTGGCCGGGACGGCTGTGGCGGGAGAGCCGCACCCCGGCAGGCCGGGCCGACGGGTCGCGGGAGACCGCATCCGTGACCGCCGACGCGACGGAAGGAAAGGTGACGCCCACGTCGGCCAGGATCCCGACCGAGGAGTGAACCGTGTCCTTGCAGCCCGTCGTGACCGGCCCCGCCGACGCCCGCGCCCTGTCCCGGCCGCTGTTCGAGCGGCTGCGCTCGCTGGACGAGGGCACCCCCGCGTACATGTACGTCCGCAACACGCTCGTCGAGCTCAACATGGGGCTCGTGCGGTACGCGGGGCGCCACTTCCGGCCGCGTCCGGAGATGTACGACGACGTGCTCCAGGCCGGCACGATCGGGCTGATCAAGGCCATCGACCGGTTCGACCCGACCCGGGGCAACGACTTCGAGGTCTTCGCCGTGCCCACCGTGTTCGGGGAGATCAAGCGGTTCTTCCGCGACACCACCTGGGCGGTGCGCGTGCCCCGGCAGCTCAAGGAGTACCGCGCCGTCCTGCTGGAGGCCCGCGCCGAGTTCGAACAGGAGGAGGGACGCTCGCCCACCGTCGGTGAGCTCGCCCGGCGCACCGGACTGTCGCAGGAGCAGGTGCTGGAGGGCCTCCAGGCGGCGGGAGGGCACGACGCCGTCTCCCTGGACGCGCCCGCGGAACCGGGTGAGGGCGAGGTCCTCGGCGACCTGCTCGGCGCGGACGACCCCGCCCTCGCCAGGGCCGAGGACGTGGCCACCCTCGGTCCGCTGATCGCGGCGCTGCCCGCCCGTGAGCGCCGGATCCTGGACATGCGGTTCCGGTGCGACATGACCCAGAGCGAGATCGGCGCCGAACTGGGCATCTCCCAGATGCACGTCTCCCGCCTCCTGAGCCGCACCCTGGCCCGGCTGCGCAGTCGGCTCGACGGCCGCGGTTGAGTGAAACCGCCGGGCCCGGCCGCCGGGGCGCACATGTCCGCGCTGTTTGCGGGCACGAGGAAGAGCACGACAGACGTCGTGAGGATGCCCAGGCCGACGCAGGAGGTGGCTGCCGCTATGAGCGGGAAGGTGTTGGAGCGTTTCCCCGCAGGAGCTCCGCGCGGATCGTGGCCGGCGGAGGAGTACGCCGCGCAGCGCCGTGCCGCGGGGGAGCCCGCCGAGGTCGTGATGGACCTCGAATCGGACGCCTTCCTCGTGGTCGTCGCCGGCGACGAGGACTGACCGGCCGCCCTTCGCACCGCCTCGGGCCGCGCCGCCGCCCCCGGCCCCCAGGCTCCCGCCCCCGGGCCCCAACGCCTCGTGCGCGGTTCCTCCGCGGTGCGGCGCAGCGAATCCAGCGGGGCGACCGCCGCCCGCCAAGACCGCCACGGGTCGAGGCCGCGCGCATCAGGCCACGCGCGGGTCGTGTCAGGCCGTACGCGGGGGTCGTGGCCGCGCGCGTCAGGCCGTACGTCCGCGCCCGCGGCACCAGCCGCTCCTCGATCCGCTCGCGCGGGAGGGGACGGCCGGCCGGCGCGCACGAACCGCGCCGAGCAGCGCGCCCCGGCCGGGATCCCCGTCACCTCCCGCGCCACCGCGCCGGCCGCGGGCGCCCCGCCGTACAACGGGGAATTCTCGCGAGGCCGCCGTGCACGGTGTGGAATCGGGGGTGTGCCGTTCGTGCGGAAGGTGACACGAGGACACCCGGCCCCCTGGAGGACGCCATGACGTACTACCTGCTCAGCGTGGTCCAGCCGAGCGAGGCGGAGCCGCCCTCGGCGGAGGCGCTCGCCGAGATCGGCCACAACCTCGAGGTGTTCCACCGGGAACTGCGCGAGGCCGGCGCGTGGGTCTTCGCCGGAGGACTGCACGACCCGGAGAGCGCGACCATGCTGCGGCCCCACGACGGGGAGGTGCTGGCCACCGACGGGCCCTACGCCCAGGGCAAGGAGTGCCTGGGCGGCATCTGTCTGATCCAGGCGCCCGACCTGGACGCGGCCCTGCGCTGGGGACGCCGGGCGGTGTGGGCCACGACGCTGCCGATCGAGGTGCGCGCCTTCATGGACGAGGCCTGACGCCGGGCAGGGACAGCGTCGCGGATCTGCGTCACAGCACCGGAATTTATTTTGGTGTATGAAATGTTGGTGTATGCATCGACCTCCGGGTCGACCGGACCGTTCAGACCGCATCGGCGAGCCGCGAGGCCCGCCCCAGCAGCGAGGCACCCGTGAACCACCCCAGCCCCGAGCAGCCCGCCGACATCGTGGCCCGGCTGCGGGCCACCTTCCGCACCGGCCGCACCAAGCCCCTCGCCTGGCGCACCGACCAGCTGCGCCGCCTGCGCGCGCTGCTCACCGAGAAGGGGCCCGACCTGGCCGCCGCCCTCCACGCCGACCTGGGCAAGAGCGCCACCGAAGCCCACCGCACCGAGATCGGCTTCACCGTCCGCGAGATCGACCACACCCTCGGCCACCTGGCCGACTGGCTGCGTCCGGAGCCCGCCCCGGACCCGGCGCACCTCGGGGCCGACGCCCGCGCGTGGACGCAGTACGACCCCCTCGGCGTCGTCCTCGTCATCGCCCCCTGGAACTATCCCGCCCAGCTCCTGCTCGCTCCGCTGGTCGGCGCGCTCGCCGCCGGCAACGCGGTGGTCGCCAAGCCCAGCGAGCTGGCCCCGGCCACCTCCGCCGCCCTGGCCCGCCTGCTGCCGGAGTACCTCGACACCGACGCGGTCGCCGTCGTCGAGGGCGGGGTCCCCGAGACCACCGCCCTGCTCGCGCAGCGCTTCGACCACGTCTTCTACACCGGCAACGGCGCCGTGGGCCGCATCGTCATGCGCGCCGCGGCCGAGCACCTCACCCCGGTCACCCTCGAACTCGGCGGCAAGTCCCCGGCGTTCGTCGACCGCGGCGTCGACCTCGACGTGGTCGCCGACCGGCTGGCGCGCGGCAAGTTCCTCAACGCCGGACAGACCTGCGTCGCGCCCGACTACGTGCTGACCGACCCGGCCACCGCCGCCGCCCTGGAACCCGCTCTGGCCCGTGCCGTCGAGGCCCTGTACGGCAGCGACCCGCGGACCTGTGGCGAGTACGGCCGCATCGTCAACGAGCGGCACTTCGACCGGCTCACCGGTCTGCTCGGCTCCGGCCGCGTGGTCGTGGGCGGGGACAGCGACCGGGCGCAGAAGTTCATCGCGCCGACCGTCCTGGCCGACGTCGACCCCGACGCGCCGGTGATGCGGGAGGAGATCTTCGGCCCCATCCTGCCCATCGTGACCGTCTCCGGCCTGGACGAGGCGATCGACTTCGTCAACGACCGGGACAAGCCCCTCGCCCTGTACGTCTTCTCGGAGTCCGAGGGCACCCGCGCCCGGATCGCCGCGGAGACCTCCTCGGGCGGCCTCGGATACGGCCTGCCGCTGGCCCATCTCACTGTCTCCGACCTGCCGTTCGGCGGAGTGGGGGAGAGCGGCATGGGGAGCTACCACGGCCCCTACTCGATCGAGACGTTCAGTCACCGCAAGGCGGTCCTCGACAAGCCGCTGCGCTGACCCCGGACGTCGGCGACAGGCGGGATCCCTCGCCGGTCGCCGGCCGCCGGTTGCCGGTCGTCGTTGCCGGTCGGGGCGGTCGAGCGTGCCCCACCCCCACCCCGGCCGGCCGGCCGCATCAGCGTCGGCCACGCCGGGGTCGGCCGTGAACGCCCAGTGGAACCAAGGGAGTCGTGCGAGACTCCGCCGATGACCTCCGAAATGATCACCGCGGACGCGGCGGGCACCTGGACTCTCGGCGACCTCACCGTGGCCCGCGTCGGCTTCGGCGCGATGCGGCTGACCGGCAGCGCCGCCTTCCACCTCGGGACGCCCAGCGACCGCGAGCGCGCGATCGCCGTGCTGCGCAGGGCGGTCGAACTCGGCGTCGACCACATCGACACCGCCGCCTTCTACTTCTCCCGGCTGCGCTCCGCCAACGAGATCATCAACAGTGCCCTGTCCCCGTACCCGGACGGCCTGCTCATAGCCGCCAAGGTCGGGCCCTTCCGCGACTACCACGGGGAGTGGGGCACCTCCGCCCGGCCCGACCAGCTGCGCGGCCACGTCGAGGAGAACCTCCGCCAGCTCGGCCGTGACCACCTGGACCTGGTCTACCTGCGGCGCATGCGCCAGGACTCCGTCGCCGAGCACTTCGGGGCGCTCGCCGAACTGCGCGACAAGGGCCTGATCCGGCACCTCGGCGTCTCCGACGTCGAGCCCCGGCACCTCGCCGAGGCGCTGGCCATCGCCCCCGTGGTGGCCGTGCAGAACCGTTACGCGCTGGACTCCCCGGACCCCGCGACCGACGAACTCCTGCGCGTCTGCGGCGAACAGGGCATCGCCTTCGTGCCGTTCTACGCGGTCGCCGGACGGCGCGGCCCGCAGGCCGCCGACGCCGACGCGGGCGCCGACCACGACGAGGTGCTCGCCGTGGCCCGTGCCCACGACGCGACCCCCGCCCAGATCCGCATCGCCTGGACGCTGCACCAGGGCCCGCACGTGCTCGCCATCCCCGGCACCGGTAACCCCGGCCACCTCGCCGAGAACGTCGCGGCGGGCGCCCTGCGCCTGACCGACGACGAGCTGCGCCGTCTCGACGCCCTGCGCCGGCCGGCCGGCTGACACGCCACCGCGCGGACAGCTGACCCGGGCTGACACGACCCCGGCCGGACAGCTGACCCGGGCTGACAAGACCCCGGCCGGACAGCTGGCACGACTGACACGACGCCGGCAGGCCGCCCGACACCACGCCGGCGCCCGACACCACGCCGGCGCCCGAAGCAATCCGCCGGCACTCTCTCGCGCCCGTCCGGCCGGGACTGGCGCCCGCGACGTTCTACGTATAACCTCTCGCGTCGACCGCCCGCACCGAAAGGCCACGATGAGACGCGTCGCCCTGGTCACCCTCGTCGTCGACGACTACGACGAGGCGATCCGCTTCTACACCGAGGCCCTCGGATTCCGGCTCGCCGAGGACAGCCCGCGCCCCGACGGCTCCCGCTGGGTCGTCGTCGAACCCGGCACCGGATCCGGCGGGACCGGCCTGCTGCTCGCCCGCGCCAAGGACGAGGCACAGCGCGCCCGGATCGGCGACCAGACCGGCGGGCGCGTCGGCTTCTTCCTGCACACCGACGACTTCGCCCGCGACCACGCCCGGATGCTCGCGGCGGGCGTCGCCTTCCTGGAGGAGCCCCGGCACGAGCCGTACGGCTCGGTCGCCGTCTTCCAGGACCTGTACGGCAACCGCTGGGACCTGCTCCAGCCCGCCGCCCCCGCCACCCACTGACCGTCCGCACCACCCCCGCCGAGGAAAGCCCGCCCATGACCGCGCCGCGCATCGACGCCGACACCCTCCGCCGCCTGCCCAAGGCCGTCCTGCACGACCACCTCGACGGCGGCCTGCGCCCCGCCACCGTGGTCGAACTCGCGGCCGAGGCCGGCCACACCCTGCCCACCACCGACCCGGACGAACTCGCCGCCTGGTTCGTCGAGGCCGCCGGCTCCGGCGACCTGGTGCGCTACATAGCCACCTTCGAGCACACCCTCGCCGTGCTGCAGACCCGCGAGGGCCTGCTGCGCGCCGCCGAGGAGTACGTGCTCGACCTCGCCGCCGACGGCGTCGTCTACGGCGAGGTGCGCTATGCCCCGGAGCTGATGGTGCGGCGCGGGCTTACGCTGCCGGAGGTCGTCGAGACCGTCCAGGAAGGGCTCGCGGCCGGCATGGCGAAGGCGGCCGCGGCCGGTAGCCCCGTGCTCGTGCGCACGCTGCTGTGCGGGATGCGCATGTTCGACCGCACCCGCGAGACCGCCGACCTCGCGGTCGCCTTCCGGGACGCCGGCGTCGTCGGCTTCGACATCGCCGGCGCCGAGGACGGCTTCCCGCCCGCCGACCACCTCGACGCCTTCGAGTACCTGCGCCGCGAGAATGTCCCCTTCACCATCCACGCCGGCGAGGCGTACGGCCTGCCCAGCGTCCACCAGGCCGTACAGGTGTGCGGCGCCCAGCGCATCGGCCACGGCGTGCGCATCACCGAGGACATCCCCGACCTCGCGGCCGGCAAGCTCGGCCGTCTCGCCGGCTGGGTCCGCGACCGCCGGATCGCCCTGGAGATGTGCCCGACCTCCAACCTCCAGACGGGCGCGGCCACCTCGATCGCCGAGCACCCGATCACCGCGCTGAAGGACCTCGGCTTCCGCGTCACCCTCAACACCGACAACCGTCTGGTGTCCGGTACGACGATGACCCGCGAGATGTCCCTGCTCGTCGAGCAGGCCGGCTGGACGGTGCGGGACCTGCGCACGGTCACGCTGAACGCCCTCAAGAGCGCCTTCGTCCCGTTCGACGAGCGCAACGCCCTCATCGAGGACGTCGTCCTGCCGGGCTACGCGGCGGTGCTCCCCAGCAGCCCCCGTACGTAGGCGGCCTGCCCGACGTGCTGCAGGTCGTCCGACAGCACGCTGACCAGCCGCACGCCCAGGCTGACCGGCGGGTCCCAGCGCTCGTCCACGATCCGCTCCAGGTCCTTGGCGGCGAGGGAGCGCAGGGCCTGGAGGGTCTGCTCGTGCACCGCGTCGTAGTACCCGGTCAGCAGGTCGCCGGAGTCGACCCGCACCTCGGCGACCTCCGCGGGGCTGTGTCCGTAGCCGGTGTCGTGGCGGGGCAGGCCGAGCCCGAAGCGCTTGTGCCAGTCCCGCGCCGACCAGGCCTGGTCGAGACCGAAGGCGTCGGCGACGTGGTCGTCCTGGACGCGGGTGAGGTGCCACACCAGCCAGGCGATCGAGTTGGCGTCGTCTGAGGGGCGGGCGTTGAGGGCGTCGGGGCCGAGGCCCTCGACGACGGCGTGGACTTCTTCCCGGATGCGGCCGTACCCGTCGATGAGGATGTCCTTCGCATGCATACCTCCACCATCCCCCAGCCGCCGCCTACGCGCCCCCCGATTCCAGCAGCGCCATCAGCGCGCGGGCCGCGGGGCTGGTGGCCTGCGGGGGCGGCAGCAGGGCGGCGCTCTCGTACACCGGCTCGCCGCCGTCCTTCAGGTCCAGGGCGGTCAGCGACGCCCGCTTGTACCGGAAGTGACGCGGTACGACGGCGATGCCGAGGTTCTCGCCGACCAGGTCCAGGAGACTGTGCACGTCGTTGACCTCGAGCGCGACCGTGCGACGCACCCCCGCCCCGGCGAAGGCGGCGTCGGTGGCGCGGCGGGGCCCGAAGTCCGGCTGGAAGTCGACGAAGACCTCGTCGGCGAGGTCGGCCGGGGCGACGGTGGCGCCGGCGACGGAGAGCGGGTGCGAGGCGTGACACAGCACCGTCATCGGCTCGCTCGCCAGCGACACCGACCTGAGCTGATCGCTGTCCGCCTGGGTGCGGTAGGCGAACGCCAGGTCCAGCCGGCCCGCCGCGACCTCCTCCGCCAGCGCGCCCGACCCCGCCTGCCGCAGCCGTATCTCCACGTCCGGGTGGCGTCGCCGGAACGCGGCGAGCAGACCCGCGACGTGCAACCCGGCGATGCACTGCTCGGTGCCCAGCGACAGCGTCCCCCGCAGCACGCCCTGCACGGCCGCGACCGCCTCGTGCGCCGCCCGCACCTGCGCCAGGATCCGCTCCGCCTCGCCCAGCAGTGCCCGCCCCGCCTGGGTGAGGGTCACCCGCCGCGTCGTCCGCACGAACAGCGGCGTCTGCAACTCCCGCTCCAGCGCCCGTATCGACGCCGACAGGCCCGACTGGGACACCATCAGCCGTTCGGCGGCCCGGGTGAAGTGCTGGTCCTCTGCGACCGCGACGAAGTGCTGGAGGTGACGCAGTTCCATCGGGCCTTCTCTCGTGTCGATCGTCCGCCCATGGTAGGCAGCGGACGTCCGGCCGGACCTCCACGCTCGCGGCCGCCGGGGCGCGATTGAGAAGCCGCCCCGCTGAATCCCATCTGACTTGCCTGTTGGACCGCCGGCCTCGGGCCACGACAGAGTGGGACCGGTTCCCCGGAACCGGTAATCCCGTGTGCCGATCCCCATGGAGTCGCGTTGTACACCGCACACCCCGACCGCTACGCGCAGATGCCCTACCGGCGCACCGGACGCAGCGGACTGAAGCTTCCCGCGCTCTCGCTCGGCCTGTGGCACAACTTCGGCCCCGACCGCCCGGTCGAGACCCAGCGGGCCATCCTGCGCCGCGCCTTCGACCTCGGCGTCACCCACTTCGACCTCGCGAACAACTACGGGCCGCCGCCGGGTGCGGCCGAGTCCGCGCTCGGCGAGGCGCTGAAGACGGACTTCGCCGGCTACCGGGACGAGCTGGTGATCTCCACCAAGGCCGGCTACCTGATGTGGCCCGGCCCGTACGGCGAGTGGGGCTCCCGCAAGTACCTGCTGTCCTCGCTCGACCGGAGCCTGCAACGGATGGGCCTGGACTACGTCGACATCTTCTACTCGCACCGCCCCGACCCGGACACTCCCCTGGAGGAGACGATGGGCGCCCTGCACTCGGCGGTGCAGCAGGGCAAGGCGCTGTACGTCGGCGTCTCCAACTACTCGGCGGAGCAGACCCGTGAGGCCGCCCGCATCCTCGGCGAGCTGGGCACCCCGCTCCTGATCCACCAGCCGCGCTACTCCATGCTGGACCGGCGGCCCGAGGAGGAAGGCCTGCTGGACGCGCTGGACGAACTCCAGGTCGGCTCGATCGTCTTCTCCCCGCTGGAGCAGGGCCTGCTCACCTCCCGCTACCTCGACGGCATACCCGAGGACTCGCGGGCGGCGAGCGACAGCCCCTTCCTGAACACGGACGCGGTCACCGGCGAACTGGTCGGCAAGCTCCGCGCCCTCGACGAGATCGCCAAGTCCCGCGGCCAGTCCCTGGCCCAGCTCGCCCTGGCCTGGGTCCTGCGCGGCGGCCGGGTGACCTCCGCCCTCGTCGGCGCGAGCAGCCCCCGGCAGATCGAGGACAACGTCGCGACCATCGCCAACCTGGACTTCGACGAGGACGAACTGGCCCGCATCGACGCGATCGTGAAGGGCTGAGCCCAGGGGGCGCCGTCCTTCGGGGCGGACGGCGGACGTCGGCTGTGCAGCCCGGTCCGGTCCGGGCTCCGGGCTGGTCGGTCCGGTCCGGAGCCCGGACCGGGTCGCAGCCCGGCCGTCCCCGTTCGGTCTTCCCCGCGTGGCCTTATCCGTCCGCCGCTCCCGGTGGGCGTCCGCTCGGTGGAGCGTGCGCGGCGGGAGCGGCGGACGGCGTTGCCGGGGCGGCCCCTCAGGCCCCGGCGGGCACCCGGTCGAGAAAGCCCAGCACGTCGCGGATGCGGTCGTCGGCGTCCAGGGTGACGACGTCGGATCCGGCGACCGGTGCGGAGCCGTCCGCCTCGCTCACCAGTTCCCAGGCGAAGCGCGCCGTGTCGTGATGGCCGTCCACCGAGCCCGTCAGCCGGAAGACGAAGCCCGGGAACTGCTCGTGGGCCGCCGCGATCACGGCCGCGATCTGCTCGTGGCCGCTGACGTCGGCCAGCGGGTCGGTGTAGGCGCCGTCCGCGGACCAGGCGGCGGCGACCGCCTTCGCCCGCGCCTCCGGCTCACGCGCGTTCCAGGCCTCGAGGTAGCGGGCGACGGCGTTTTCGTAACGGTCGGTGTTCGCGGACATGGCTGATCGGCCTCCATCAGAACGGTGGTCGCTGCTCGGAATCCCGGATCCCGCCTCGCGGTGACCCGGTACCGCAACCATGCCCGCGGCGGCCGGCACCGTCGATTACCCCTCGGGTAATGGCCCGCACTCCCCGGTGGCGCTCGGCTGTCCCTCGGCTGTCCCTCGGCTGTTCCTCCGCCGATGGGCCCGCCTGCCGGATTTCGGCCAACGGACGCGGTGAATATGCCGAGAGACTGGCCAAAAAGTCGTGGTGACAGTGTTCCGACAGTGAACATACTCGACTGTGAGAGACTTCACAGAGCGAAGCCCTGATCACTTAACGCACACGACCCGCACCGAAAGCGAGGCCGACCGGCAGGCGAACGCCGCGACGGGGGAGCGACCGTGCACGACGAATTCCTGTGCCATGTCACCGCGTACGGCACCTGCGGAGGGCAGCGCATCGGAGTACCCCTCGGAACCTATCGCGCCCCCACCCTCGCCCTCGCCCTGTGGTGGCTGCGCGACCGCGCCAACTGGATCGCCGACCGCCTCGACCCGCTGCCCGAGGCCGGACACTTCCCGTCCGGCTCGCTCGTCCCGGTCGCGGACACCGTGCCCGACGTGCCGGCCGTGCTGCGCGCCTGGTGCGGCGATCCGGACCGGCAGGAACTCGTCGCCGATGAACTGGCCATGGGCCGACTGGTGCGGATCGCTGTCTGCGACGACACCACCGAGTACGAACTGCTCGCGGAGTCCGTCGACGCGCTGCGCATGCAGCGGATCGTTCCGGCGCTGGTCATGCCCGTCGGCTGAGGCAGCCCGGACGCAGCGCGCCGGACGCGCACCCGGCCGGTCACGCCGACCGCGCCCGTACGGGTCCCGCAGACCGGGACGGGCTCCGCGGCGACGGACCCGGACCGTGACCACCGCGCCGGACGTGATCCGCTCGGCGACGTCGGCCTCACCACAGCCGGGCCGGCCCGGCACCCTCGCGGTGCGCGCTCGGCGCGAGGGCCGACACCGTCCGTCGCCGTCCGTCGGGACGGCCCGCGGACGGTGCCCGGCGGGCTGACCGGCGACCCGGATGACGGCCCGCCCGCGCCGGCCCTCCCGGCACGGCATGCCCGCCTGGGAGGCCCCGGCCCCAACCGGCCAGGCACGCCCACGCCCTCCCGGGCGCGGGCGGGGGTCATGGCGGCGCGGCGGCGCCGGTCACGGGCGGCGGGCCGGGGCTTCTTCCCGGTACAGGCCGTTCAGCGGCTCCCGGCGCGGCACGACCTTGCGGTGGCAGATCCGCCAGCCGGCGTCGACGCGGACCACGACGTCCTCGTAGGTCACGGAGCCGCACGAGCCGTCCGCCATGATGCCCAGCCCCTTGGAGCGGACCCGGACCCGGCCGTCGGTGACGTCCTCGACGACGACGTTGGTGACATGGTGCGCCACGGGGTTCGCCGCCCCCAGCGCCAGTGCCGCGTCGCGCAGGGCGGCGAGTCCGGTGAGCCGGCCCTGTCCGAAGCCGGCCAGGTCGTAGACGACGTCCGGGGTGAACACCTCCCCGCACCGGCCCAGCTCGCCCTCGTCGACCAGATGACCGTGCAGCGCGATCAGTTCGATGACGGCCAGGCGGTCCTCGAGTGCCAGTGCCATGTTCTGTCCTCCTGTACGCCCGAATCTGCCTGTACGTCCAAATCCACCCGAAGGGCCGTCCGCGTCGGCCGCGCCGCGCTCCGGTCGTCTCCCCTCGCCGCGTGCCCCTCGTCGTCTTGCGAGTCGGGCTCGGCGCCCGTGTCCGTGTGCCGTCTCCGCGTACAGTGCACCGCAGGCGCCGGGCACCGCGTCGGCCAGGCGCCTTTTCCGCCCTTTCCGGCCGGGGCAGGGGACTGTGCGGCCCGGGGCGGGGTACGAGCAGTGGTGCAGCAGACGTCCGGCCAGTCCGGCTTCGAGAGAGAAACGCATGATCGACCAAGTGGGCGGGGCAGTGGTTCCGACAGGTTTCGACGTGCCCGTGGAGCCGCTTCGGCGGGCGGCGCACTACAGCGGTGAACCGGGGTGCATCGCCGAGGCGCGGTCCTTCGCCGCGCACTTCGTCGCCCGGCTGAGAACCGAATGGTGCGCCGAGATCGGCAGCCGCGCCGAGGACGAGATCCTCCTGGTCGTGAGCGAGCTGGTCACCAACGCCGACCGGCACAGCAACGGGCCGTACATCCTGGAGCTGGAAGGCACGGACGCCACCGTGACCGTGTGCGTCTACGACAGCAGCGCCGCCCTGCCGCGCCGTTTCCCCCGTGACCCGCAGCGCGTCGGCCGGCACGGCCTGGAGATCGTGCACGTCGTCGCGGAGCGGGTCACCGTCGAGCGGGTTCCGGTGGGCAAGCGGGTGTGCGCCGTCGTACGCCTGCGCGGCGACTGACCGCGAAGGCCGCGTGCCCTCACGCGCAGCCGAGCACGCGGCCTCACGCGCAGCCGAGTTCGCCCAGCATGCCCTCGCGCAGCCGCGCGATGATCCGCTTGATCAGGCGGGACACGTGCATCTGGGAGCAGCCCAGCCGCTTGCCGATCTCCGCCTGGGTGGCCTCCTCCACGAACCGCATGTGCAGGATCTGCCGGTCCCGTTCGCCCAGCTCGGCCATGAGCGGAGCGAGCGAGTGGAAGTCCTCGACGAGCCGCAGCCCGTCCTCCTCGACGCCGATGAAGTCGGCCAGGACCGCCTCGCCGCCCTCCGGTCCGTCGCCGGTGAGCGCGGCGTCCAGCGACGCGGAGTTGTATCCGTTGGAGGCGATCTGGGCCTCGACGACCTCGCGCTCGGAGATGTTCATGAGCGTGGCCAGCTCGGCGACGGTCGGCTCCCGGTCCAGCCGGCTGGCGAGCTCCTCGCGTGCCTTGGCCAGCTCCACCCGCAGCTCCTGCAGCCGCCGCGGCACGTGCACGGCCCACGTGGTGTCACGGAAGAAGCGCTTGATCTCGCCGACGATGTACGGCAGCGCGAAGGAGGTGAACTCGACCTCGCGCGAAAGTTCGAACCGGTCGATCGCCTTGATGAGGCCGATCATCCCGGTCTGGACGATGTCCTCCATGTCGTCGCCGCGCCCGCGGAAACGTCCGGCGGCGAACCGCACCAGCGACATGTTCATCTCGATGAGGGTGTTGCGCGCGTACTGGTACTCGTGCGTGCCCTCCTCGAGTTCCGAGAGGCGCCGGAAGAACTGGCGGGACAGCTCCCGTGCGTCGCGCGGGGCGACGGCCCGCGGATCCGCGATGCCCGGCAGTGCCTCGTCGCCCGTGCCGGCCGCGGCGGTCCTGGTCGCGACCTCTGCCTTCGACCGATTCACGGCGGTTTTCATTCCCTCTCCCACGAAAGTCTCGGTCCGACGTCTTGTGCTGTCTGGCTCGGGTCCTTCCCGGTTGCGCGTACCCCGTGCATGACGGACCATGCCCCCCGCGTGCCGCGTCGGCGGAAAACCAGCGCCGCCACCGCCTCTCGGGTACCTCCGGACCAGCCTTTCACAGAGTCCGGGAGAGGCGCGGATCGCCGTCCGGCGCCGGAGGCCGGTCCGCGCGCTTCTCGCAGGGCGGAACGCCGGACCCTTCCCACGGCGGCCGGCGTTCCTAGGCTGGGCAGGTGAGCAACCAGAGGCCGAACGAAGCCCATGTCATTCCGCTGCGTCCGTCGCGTCCCTCGCGTCAGCTGCGTCCTTCGCATTCATCGCATCCGTCGCGTTCTTCGCTTCCGCCGGCCCCGCGGCCCGCGGACGCCCCCGACGGGGCCCGGAAGGGGGAACAGCCCCAGGAGCCGCTCTGGCGCGACCTGGTCGGTGACGTCCTGCGCCGGGAACGGCTGGCGCAGGAACGCACGCTCAAGGACGTGGCCGACGCCGCCCGCATCTCCATGCCCTACCTCTCGGAGGTCGAGCGGGGCCGCAAGGAAGCCTCCTCGGAAGTCCTCGCGGCCGCCGCCCGCGCCCTCGGCCTGGGCCTCGGCGACCTGCTGTCGCTGGCGCAGGGGGAACTCACCCGGCAACGGCACAGCGGCCCGCGGGCTTCGAGGACGCCGTACGACGGGCTGTGCCTGGCAGCCTGAGCGGCGGACCGGTCACACCGTGCCGAGCCGCCGGCCGAGCACCTCGTCGGCCAGGCCGTAGGCCACCGCCTCCCGCGCGGTGAACACCTTGTCGCGGTCCATGTCCGCGCGCAGTGTCGCGATGTCGTGGCCGGTGTGCCGCGACAGCACATCCTCGACCTGCGCGCGGATGCGGACCATCTCCTTGGCCTGGAGGGAGAGGTCGGAGACCGTGCCCTGCCGTCCCGCGCTGGCCGGCTGCCCGAGCAGCACACGGGCGTGCTCCAGCACGAACCGACGCCCGGGATCCCCGCCGGCCAGCAGGACGGCCGCGGTGGAGGCCGCCTGCCCGACGCAGAACGTCGAGATCGGCGCCTGCACGAACGTCATCGTGTCGTAGATCGCCATCAGCGAGGTGAACGATCCGCCGGGGGAGTTGAGGTAGATCGCGATCTCGCTGTCCGGCGCCGCCGACTCCAGATGGAGCAACTGCGCGATGACGACGTTGGCGACGCCGTCGTCGATCTCGGTGCCGAGGAAGATGATCCGCTCCGACAGCAGCCGGCTGAACACGTCGTAGGACCGCTCGCCCTGCGGGGTGCGCTCGACGACGTTCGGAATCGTGTAACTCCCCATGGTCACAGCCCCATCCGTCGCCTCGTCGCGGCCGGGCGGACGTCCGCGAGGGACTCCACCACCCGGTCGACCATCCCGTACTCCCTGGCCTCCTCGGCCGTGAACCAGCGGTCGCGGTCGCCGTCCCGGGAGATGGTCTCCGGGCTCTGGCCGGTGTGCTCGGCGGTGATCCGCTCGATGGTCCGCTTGGTGAACTCCAGGTTCTCCGCCTGGATCTCGATGTCCGCGGTGGTGCCGCCGATGCCCGCGGACGGCTGATGCATCATGATCCGCGCGTTCGGCAGCGCGTACCGCTTCCCGGCCGCCCCGACGCTGAGCAGGAACTGTCCCATGCTGGCGGCGAACCCCATCGCGAGCGTGGAGACGTCGTTCGGGATCAGCCGCATCGTGTCGTAGATGGCCAGGCCCGCATGCACGGACCCGCCGGGGCTGTTGACGTACAGGCTGATGTCGGTGCGCGGGTCCTCCGCCGACAGCAGGAGCAGCTGGGCGCAGATCCGGTTCGCGGAGACCTCGTTGACCTCGGTGCCGAGGAACACGATGCGCTGTGCGAGGAGTTGGGCGGCGAGGTGGTCGTCGAAACGTGTGGGCGGGGTGTCGCCGTCCTCGGCCCGGGGCAGCAGGGCCGGACCTGGGCCGGCGGTGAGTGGAGACATGGGCGCTCCTTGTCGAGTCGTGGTGCGGCCGGTGGCGCCGCGCCCTCCACTCTCCGCCCGGACGCCCTTCACCTGCGGATTTCTCTGCCCGCAGCAGATTCGCCGCGGGCGAAGCCGTCAGCCGGGTCCGTCAGCCGGGTCCGTCAGCCGGGTCCGTCAGCCGGGTCCGTCAGACGGGCCCGCCAGTCGGGCCCGTCGGTCGGGCCCGACGTGAGGGGCTGTCAGTCGAGTTCCTTCTGGCGCAACTGCCGGAAGAACGCCCGCACGTCCGCGACCAGCAGGTCCGGCTCCTCCATCGCCGCGAAGTGCCCGCCCCGGTCGAACTCCGTCCACCGCACGAGGTTCTCGGTGCGCTCCGCCTTGTGCCGCAGCGGGATCTGCGGCTCGGCCGGGAAGAGGGCCAGCGCCGTCGGCACGGTCGAGGGCTCGGCGGGCCGGGCGGCGCGGCCCGTGGCGTGCGCGCGCTCGTAGTAGATGCGGGCCGCGGAACCGGCGGTCCCGGTCAGCCAGTACAGCATCACGTTGGTCAGCATCCGGTCCCGGTCCACCGCCTCCTCCGGCAACCGCTCCGAGTCCGTCCACTCCCGGAACTTCTCGACGATCCAGGCCAGTTGTCCGGCCGGCGAGTCGGTGAGCGCGTACGCCAGGGTCTGCGGCCGCGTCGACTGCAGGACCGCGTACCCGGTGCCCTCGCGCGACCACTCGCTCCACCGGCGCCACGACAGCAGCGTCCGCTCCCGCTCCTCGGCGCCGAGCGCGTCCAGTTCCTCCGGCGTCGGCTCCGTCGCCTGGTGGGCGCCCGGCAGCAGGTTGAGGTGCACGCCGATCACCCGCTCCGGATGGGCCCGGCCCAGCTCCCGCGAGATCGCCGCGCCCCAGTCGCCGCCCTGCGCGCCGAACCGCTCGTAGCCCAGCCGCCGCATCAGCTCGGCCCACGCGTCGGCGACCCGGCCCGCCTCCCAGCCGGTGTCGGCCGGCGGACCGGACAGCCCGAAGCCCGGAATGCTCGGTACGACGACGTGGAACGCGTCCGCCGGGTCGCCGCCGTGCGCGGCCGGGTCGGCGAGCGGTCCCACGACGTCCAGGAACTCCACGATCGAGCCCGGCCAGCCGTGCGTGACGATCAGCGGGGTGGCGTTCGGCTCGGGGGAGCGGACGTGGGCGAAGTGGACGGTGGAGCCGTCGATCGTCGTCGTGAACTGCGGCCACTCGTTCAGCCGCGCTTCCGCGGCCCGCCAGTCGTAGCCGTGCCGCCAGTGGTGCAGCAGTTCGTCGAGGTAGTCCGCCGGTACGCCGTACGCCCATCCGGTGCCGGGCAGGGCGTCCGGCCGGCGGGTGCGGTCCAGGCGTTCATGGAGGTCGTCGAGGTCGCTCTGCGGGACGTCCAGACGGAACGGACGGATACTGTCGGCAGGTGCGGGTGTCATATCCGGAAGCGTAAGCGCTCCGCTGGGGTGCTGTGTCGTGGAACGGCTGCCGCGCCGTCGTGGCTGGGCGCGCGGTACCCGTGCCCCTTCGGGGCGCTGCCGCACCGATGAGTTTCTTGGCGTGGGGCGGTCGATACAGGTGACCGCGTTCCACGCTCCAGGAGGTAGCCATGAGCACCGAGGGTTTCGTCACCTGTCTCTGGTTCGACGGCCAGGCGGAGGAGGCCGCGCACTACTACGTCTCGATCTTCAAGAACTCCGGCATCGGGCGCGTCAGCCACTACTCGGATGCGGGACCGGGCCAGGCCGGCTCGGTCATGACCGTGGAGTTCACGGCCAACGGCCAGAAGTTCGTCGCGCTGAACGGCGGCCCGGAATTCAGGTTCAACGAGTCGGTCTCGTTCCAGATCTTCTGCGACGGCCAGGAGGAGATCGACTACTACTGGACCAAGCTCACCGAGGGCGGCGGCGAGCCCGGCCCGTGCGGCTGGCTGAAGGACAGGTACGGCCTGTCCTGGCAGGTCGTGCCGACAGGGCTCGTCGAGATGGTGAGCGACCCGGACCCGGAGAAGGCCGCCCGCACGACCGAGGCGTTCATGTCGATGAGCAAGTTCGACGTCGCCGCCCTGGAGAAGGCGCACGCGGGCGAGTGACCGTGGCAGGCCGGCCGGTCACTCGGCCAGCCGACCAGGCAGGGCAGGGCAGGGACGGGCGAGTCGGGGCGGTCGTGCGCTGCGGGGCGTTCAGGACAGGTCGTTCAGCAGGACCGCCGCCCCGTCGAACCGGCCGGCCTTCAGGTCCCCCAGCGCCTCGTCGGCCTTCGACAGCGGATACGTGTGCGTGGTGGCGCGCACGCCGTGCCGGGCGGCTCCGGCCAGGAACTCGCGTCCGTCCGCGCGGGTGTTGCAGGTGACGCTGCGCACCTGCTTCTCGTAGAACAGCTCGGTCTCGTAGTGCAGCGGCGGGGTGTCGCTGAGGTGGATGCCGGCGACGGCCAGGGTGCCGCCGCGGTCGAGGGCGCGCAGCGCGACCGGGACCAGGTCGCCCACCGGGGCGAACAGGATCGCGCTGTCCAGCGGCTCGGGCGGCGTCTCGTACGCGTCCCGCGCGGACGCGGCGCCCAGGTCCAGCGCCAGCCGCCGCGCGGCCGCCCCGCGGGTGAGGACGTGCACGGTGGCGCCCTCGGCGAGCGCCAGCTGCGCGGTCAGGTGGGCGCTGCCCCCGAACCCGTACAGGCCGAGGCGTCCGCCCGGCGGCAGCGCGGCCCGGCGCAGCGCGCGGTAGCCGATGATGCCGGCGCACAGCAGCGGCGCGGCGGCCACGTCGTCGAGCGTGCCGGGCAGGCGGTAGGCGAAGGCGGCCGGCACGGTCGTGTACTCGGCGTAGCCGCCGTCGGCGTCCCAGCCGGTGTACCGCGACGCCGGGCACAGGTTCTCCGCCCCGCGCGCGCAGTACCCGCAGGTCCCGTCCGTCCACCGCAGCCACGCCACGCCCACCCGGTCGCCGGCGGCGAAGCCCTCCACCGCGGCCCCGGTCCCGGCGACCACGCCGACGACCTCGTGCCCCGGCGTCACGCCCGCCCGGCGCACCGCCAGATCGCCCTCCGTGACGTGCAGGTCGGTCCGGCACACCCCGCACGCGCGCACGTGCACCAGCAGTTCGCCGTCCGCGGGGACCGGGACCGGCTTCTCGACCAGCCGCAGGCCCCCCGACTCCACGGGCCCGGGCGTGACCACCGACCACGCGCGCATCGTCCCGTCCGCCATGTCCGCACCTCGTCCCGTCGAAGACCGGCCCCGGCCGTCCGGCTCCTTTCCAGTCTGGAGGGGGCCGAACCGTTCGGCGCGCGGTCCGGTGCGGGGATGGCTAGCGTGAGTGGACGGACCGACCGCCGATTCGGGAGAGGGCCACGATCATGGCCGTACGACCTGAGGGAACCCCCTGCTGGGCCGATGCGATGTTCGGCGACATCGAGGGCGCGAAGCGCTTCTACGGCGAAGTCCTCGGCTGGACCTTCGGCGAGACGTCGTCGGAGTACGGCAACTACACCCAGGCCTACGCGGACGGCAAGGCGGCGGCCGCCGTCGTCCCGCCGATGCCCGGCCAGGACGGCCAGTCGCAGTGGTGCCTGTACTTCGCGTCGCGGGACGCGGCCGCGACCGCCGCGCGCATCCGCGACAACGGCGGCGAGGTCCTGATGGAGCCGATGCGGGTCGGTGACTTCGGCACCATGTGCCTGGCCCGCGAGCCCGGCGGCGCGGTGTTCGGCGTCTGGCAGCCGGGCGTCCACGAGGGCTTCGAGGCGACCGCCGTGCCGGGCGCCTACGGCTGGGCCGAGGTGTTCACCCGGGCCCCCGAGCGCACGGACGCGTTCTTCACGGCGGTCTTCTCCTACCGCGCCCAGCAGATGGAGGACGACGCGGTCGACTTCCGCCTGTTCAACCTCGGCGACGACACCGTCCTGGGCCGGATGAGGATGACGGACGACTTCCCGCCCGAGGTGCCGTCCTACATCAACGTCTACTTCGTCGTCCCCGACTGCGACGACGCCGTCGCCAAGGCGACCAAGCTCGGCGGTGTGCTGAGGTTCGGGCCGATGGACAGCCCCTACGGCCGGTTCGCGGCGCTCGGCGACCCGCAGGGCGCGCAGTTCTCGGTGATCGACGTCACCCGGGCCGAGGGCGAACCGCCGCGGCTGAAGGACGTCTCCTGAGGTCCTTCCCGGGGAGCCCCGGGGCCGGTCGGGGGCCGGGTCCGGCCGTGGCATGATCGAGGCCATGCGTGAACGTGTGGTGGCCGCGTGCGACGGGGCTTCGAAGGGAAATCCGGGTCCGGCGGGCTGGGCGTGGGTGGTCTCCGACGACGGGGGGACCCCGGTGCGCTGGGAGGCCGGCCCGCTGGGCAGGGCCACCAACAACGTCGCCGAACTCACCGCCCTGGAACGGCTGCTGGCGGCGACCGACCCGGGTGTGGAGCTCGAGGTCCGGATGGACTCGCAGTACGCGATGAAGGCCGTCACCACCTGGCTGCCCGGCTGGAAGCGCAACGGCTGGAAGACGGCCGCCGGAAAGCCGGTCGCCAACCAGGACCTGGTCGTGCGCATCGACGAACTGCTCGACGGCCGTTCCGTCGACTTCCGTTACGTGCCCGCCCACCAGGTAGACGGCGATCCGCTCAACGACTTCGCGGACCGGGCCGCGAGCCAGGCGGCGACCGCGCAGGCGGCGGCGGGCAGCGCGCTCGGCTCGCCCGCGCCGCCGCCCTCGTCCGGCGCCCCGCAGCCCAAGGCCCCGCGCCGCCGGCCCGCGGCCGCCAAGCGGAGCGGGGGCGCCTCGTCGCGCACCATCAAGGCGAAGTTCCCCGGCCGCTGCCCGTGCGGCCGCTCCTACGCGGCCGGCGAGCCCATCGCCAAGAACCCCCAGGGCTGGGGCCACCCGGAATGCCGCACGGCGGAGGCCGGCTGAGTACCGCGCCGGTGCTCGCTTGCCCGCCGGCCCGATCCTCACCGGTGCTCGCGTGACCATCGGCACGACCTCGCCGGTGCTCGCGTGACCGCCGACACGGTACGTCGTCGGCGCCGGCCGGCCGTGGCTACGACAACGGCCGGGACCCGCCGCCCGGTCCCGGCCGTTGTCCCGGCCGCAGTGTCGGCCGGGACCAGGCTCCCGGCGTGAAACCCACGCCGGCCGCAAGCCGCACCTCGGATCAAGCCGCATCCCGGACCAAGCCGCATCCCAGGCCAAGCCGCATCCCAGGCCACGCGCTCGTCCGCCGACGGCGCCTGAGATCGTTCCGGCAGGAGTTCTCAGGCGTCGGTGAAGACCTTCCCCGGATTGAGGATCCCCGCCGGATCCCACACCTGCTTGATGCCCCGGTGCAGCTCCAGCACGGCCGGGCCGAGTTCCCTGGTCAGGCCGCGCATCTTCAGCAGGCCCACACCGTGCTCGCCGGTCACCGTACCGCCCAGTTCGAGGGCCTGGTCGACGACCTCCTCCAGTACCTCCCTGCCCCGGGCCAGCGCACGCTCGTCGCCGCGCGGCACGACCAGCATCGGATGCAGATTGCCGTCCCCGGCGTGGGCGAGTCCGGCGATGCGGACGCCGTGCCGCTCGGCGGTGCGCTCGATGCGGGCCAGCATGTCGGCGACGAGGGTGCGCGGGACACAGATGTCCTCGCTGAGCACCAGGCCCAGACGCTCCAGCGCGGGGTAGACCAGTCGGCGGGCGGCGAACAGGGCGTCCGCCTCGGCCGGGTCGGCGGAGCGGGCACTCCAGGCGGCGCCGGCGGCCTCGAAGCAGGCCAGCACCGTGTCGGCCTCCTCGGCGCCGGCCGCTCCGGGCGCGTCGCACCGGGCGAGCAGCAGCACGTTGCCGCCGTCCGTGAGCCCCATGTTCTTCCACTCGTCGACGGCGCGCAGGCAGTAGCGGTCGACGAGTTCGAGGGCACTGGGCACCACGCCGGAGGCCACCACACGGGCGACGGCCCGGCCCGCGCCCGGCAGATCGTCGAAGAACCCCACCACCGCGTGCTCCTGGGCACGCTCGCCGCGCAGCCGGAGGGTGACCTCGGTGACCAGCCCCAAGGTGCCCTCCGAACCCACCAGCAGCCCGGCCAGTTCGAAGCCGGCGGAGCTCTTGGCGGTCCGGCGGCCCAGCCGGACCACCTCGCCACGGCCGGTGACCGCCTCCACCCCCAGCACGTAGTCGCGGGTCACCCCGTACTTCACACAGCACACCCCGCCCGCGTTGGTGGCGACGTTCCCGCCGATGGTCGACCACGGGGCGCTGGCCGGGTCCGGCGGGTACCACAGGCCCTTGGCGGCGCAGGCCGCCCGGAGGTCGTCGTTCACGACACCGGGCTGCACCACGGCGAGGCGCTCGTCCGGGTCGATACGCAGGATGCGGTTCATCCCGGCGAAGGAGACCACCACGCAGCCGGCGGTCGCGTTGGCGCCGCCGGACAGACCGGTTCCCGCGCCGCGGGCCACCACGGGCACGCCGCGTTCGGCACAGTACGCCACGACGGCCGCGACCTCGGCCGTGTCGCGGGGCTGTACCACGGCCGCCGGGAGGGCGTAGGGCGCGCCGGCGGCCTCGTCGTGCGCGAAGGCGGCAAGCCGTGCCGGGTCGTCGATCACCCGTCCGGCCGGCAGGAGCGCTGCGAGAGCAGTGGGTTTCAAGGTCATCTCATGGAGAGTCGCAACCGGCGCGGGAGGGGGTCAATTGGCCCTTGGTACACGCCTCGCCGTGGGTGTACCAAGGGCCAATTGCCCGCCTGTCCGGCCATCGGCAAGCCTGATGCCAGGCCAGGTCAGGCCGTGTGAGCGGCCATGAGGAGGGTGAGTCGATGGCGGCGGTACTCATGGGAATCGGGGGCTTCCTCCCGCCCAAGGCGGTCACGAACGACGACCTCGCACGCACACTGGACACCACCGACGACTGGATCCGCACCAGGACCGGGATCCGGGAGCGCCGGGTGGTCGCCGACGGTCGGTCGACGGGTGACCTGGCCGTGGAGGCCGGCGCCCGGGCCCTGCGCTCGGCAGGGGTGAGCGCCGTGGACGCCGTCGTCGTGGCGACCACCTCGCCCGAGCGGCTCTGCCCGGCGGTGGCGCCGGAGGTCGCCTCCCGGCTGGGCCTGGACACCGTCGCCGCGTTCGACCTGACCTCGGCGTGCAGCGGGTTCCTTTACGGGCTCGCCACCGCGGGCGGTCTCATCGCGTCCGGCACCGCCGACACCGTCCTGTTCATCGGGGCGGAGGCGTTCACCACGCTCGTGAACCAGCGGGACCGGACCACCGCGCCGATCTTCGGCGACGGAGCCGGCGCGGTGGTGCTGCGCCGCGGCGAGGCGGACGAGCCCGGCGCGCTGGGCCCGTTCGACCTGGGCAGCGACGGGGCGCTCGCCGACCTGCTCGCCATCCCGGCCGGCGGCGCACGGCAGCGTTCCGCCGACGGCGGGCTCGGGCACGGCACGGTGCCGACGGACGACTGGTACCTGCGGATGCAGGGCCGTCCGCTCTACACGCAGGCCGTCGAGCGGATGACGCAGTCGGCGCTGACCGCCCTCAAACGCGCCGCCTGGGCGGTGGCGGACGTCGACTGGTTCGCCGGTCACCAGGCCAACATCCGCATCGTGCGGGCGGTCGCGGAGGAGATGGGCGTGCCGGACGAGCGGGTCGCGGTCAACATCGACCAGGTCGGCAACACGCTGGCCGCGTCGGTGCCGCTGCTGCTGAACGACTACGCCGCCCGCGGCGACCTGCGCGCAGGGCAGCGCGTCCTGCTGTCCGCGTTCGGCGCCGGCCTGTCCTGGGGCTCGGCCACGCTGGTCTGGCCCGACATCAAGGCCGAGCCGGTCGGCTGACGGGCGTCCCGCACCGCCGGGTTCACCACCGAGTCAGTGCTCGGCCCTGACCCCCGGGTTCAGGCTCGGTCCCACCGCCGGGTCCACCGCTCGGCCTTCACCGCCGACGGAGTGCGGCCGTTCTCCGGTGCCGCGCTGTGCCGTCGTCTTCGTACCACTCCACGCCATTCCACACCACTGCATACCGCTGCATACCGCTCTATACCGCTCCATACCGCTCCGTACCTCCGTCGTCTTCGTCCCTTCCCGTTCGCCCCTTCCCATGCCAGGAGGAACCACATGAGCTCCGCATTCGAATCCGTCGTCGAGGTCCTCGTCGCCCGCTTCGGCCTCGACCCCGAGACGGTGGTGCCCGAGGCCACCTTCGACGACCTCGGACTGGACTCGCTGTCGCAGATAGAGCTGGCCACCGCCCTGAAGAAGCGGCTGGGCGTGGCGATCCCCGATGAGGAGCTGTCCGAGATGGCCGTCGTCGCCGACGTCGTCGCCGCGGTCGAGCAGAAGACCGCCACCGTCCGATGACCGGCTTCGCCGCCGCCATCACCGGGATCGGGCTGGTCACGCCGGCCGGCATCGGGACCAAGGAGAACTGGCACCGCGTGACGGTGGGCAGCCCCACGGCCGCCCACCACGCCGATCTGGACGGCCTGCCCGTGACCATGGCGTGCCGGGTGCCCGGCTTCGACCCGGCCGCACTCGGCCTGCGGGGAGCCTGGCAGTGGGACCGATACTCCCAGTTCGCCGTCGCCGCGGCGCGGGAAGCCCTGGACCACGCCGGGCTGCGGCCCGGTGCCTGGGCGGACAGCGCACGGGTGGCCGTCATCCTCGGCTCGGGTGCCGGCGGCACCGCGACCCTGGAGGAGCAGCACCGCGTCCTGATCGAGGAGGGCCCGTCGGAGGTCTCCTCGATGACACTGCCGATGGGTCTGCTGAACATGGCGGCGGGCCAGGTGGCGATCGACATCGGCGCCAACGGGCCCTGCATGGCGCCGTGCACCGCGTGCGCCGCCGGGGCCAGCGCGATCGGCCTCGGCCGGGAGCTGATCCGGTCGGGACTGGCGGACATCGTCGTGGCGGGCGGCGCCGAGGCGCCGGTCACTCCGCTGTACGTGTCCTCGTTCGCCAGGATGCGGGCGCTGTCACGGCGGCTGGACGACCCGCGGACAGCCTCCCGCCCGTTCGACGCGAGCCGCGACGGGTTCGTGCTCGGTGAGGGCGCCGGCGTGGTCGTGCTGGAGTCCGAGGAGCACGCGCGGGCCCGCGGCATACGGCCGCTGGCCCGGGTGATCGGCTACGGCGCCTCCGCGGACGCGCACCACGTGACCTCTCCGCACCCCGAGGGCCGGGGCGCCGAACTCGCCGTCCGAGCGGCGCTGAAGGACGCCGGTCTCACCGGCCGGGACGTGGAGTACGTCAACGCCCACGGAACCTCCACGCCGCTCAACGACGTCGTCGAGGCCGGAGTGATCCGCCGGGTCGTCGGCGCGCACGCACAGGTCAGTTCCACCAAGGGAGTCACCGGGCACCCCCTGGGCGCGGCCGGGTCCATCGAGGCCGCGTTCGCGGCGCTCACCGTGCACCACGGAGTCGTCCCGCCGACGGCGAGCACCACCGAGGTCGACCCGAGGATCGAGGTGGACGTCGTGCACGGCACGGCACGCAGCGGGCGCGTGGACGTGGCCCTGAGCAACTCCTTCGGGTTCGGCGGCCAGAACGCCGCGCTGCTGATCGCGTCCGCCTGACCGCAGCCGCCCGCCTCCCGCGCCGGACCCCACGAACCGCCCCGCAGGAAAGGACTCACAGATGACCTCGTCGGCCCGCGCCGACCTGTCCCGGCTCCTGTTCGACGGCAGGTACGAGCAGACCCACCAGGACCTCCACGAACTGCTGCTGGACCCCGTGTTCGACCCCCGCCAGGGGCTGACCATGACCGAGGCCGGGAAGCTGGCCTACGAGCGGTCGAGGGCCGTGCATGCCGCGCTGGAGCGCCCCCGCGAGATCCTCGCGGACCCCTGGCGGCTGTTCGCCCTGGCCGAGTGGCCCTCGCTCCTGGACGTCTCGGTGTTCTCGCTGCTGATGGTGCACTACAACCTCGCCTTCGGCACGGTCGTGGAGCACGGCGCGCGGGACGACCTGAAGGACCTCTTCGACGAACTGGACCGGCTGGACTCGTTCAGCCCGTACATGGCCACCGAACTGGGCTACGGCAACAACGTCGCCGCCCTGCGCACCGAGGCCGTGTACGACGCCGACACCGAGACGTTCGTGCTCAACACGCCCGACGCGCTCGCCCAGAAGTACATGTCGTACAGCGGGTTCCAGGACATCCCCAAGCTGGCCGTGGTGATGGCCCGGCTGAAGGCGGACGGCACCGACCACGGCGTGTTCCCGTTCCTGGTGCGGATCAGCGACGGCGAGCGGCTGTGCGAAGGGGTGCACGCGGCACCGTGCCCGGAGAAGCCCGTTCAGGGCCTCGACAACGGCCTGACCTGGTTCGACCACGTGCGCGTGCCGCGCCGCAACCTGCTGCACGGCGACATGGGCCGGTTCGACGAGAAGGGCGTCTTCCGCCCGGCCCCCGGCAACCGGCGCAAGCGGTTCCTGCGCGCCATGAACCGGATCCTGCCGGGGCGGCTGTGCGTCTCCAGCGCGGCGACCGGCGCGGGCCGCGCCGCCGTGTACATCGCCCTGCGGTACGCGGCGCAGCGGCTCACGAACGCACCGGGCCGCAACGACCTGCCGGTCATCGAGTACCGCAGCCACCAGCTCGCCCTGTTCACCGCGCTGGCCAAGACGTACGCGATGACCCTGCTGCTCAACCACGCCAAGCGGGAGTTCACGGCGGCGCCGCGGGAAGGGGCGCCCGCCGGGCTGAACCATCTGGTCTCGATCACCAAGGCGCTGTCCACATGGGAGATGACCGAGGTCATCGCCGTCTGCCGGGAACGCTGCGGGGCCCAGGGCATCTTCAGCGTCAACCGGATCGCCGACTACGGTTCGCTGCTGCAGGGCCTGGTCACCGCGGAGGGCGACAACCAGGTGCTGCTGGCCACCACGGCCGGGCAGATCATCGCGGAGGGCGACGACTCGGAGGAGCCGGCTGCGGCCCCCGATCCACGGGGCCGCAGCCTCGCGGACCCGGAATTCCTGCTGGCGGCGCTGCGTCACCGGGAGCGGGAGCTGCTGCGGGCGGCCCGGGCGGCCATGGCGGACGACTCCCGGGACCGGACGTACTTCGAGGCGTGGAACGACACCGTCAACGGCGGCCTGGAGATGGCCCGGGCCCGTGGAGTGCGCACCGCGCTGGAGTGCCTGACGGCCGCGGTGGACACGGCGCGGGACGACACGGCGCGCACGGCGCTCGGACTGCTGGCCGCGCTGTACGGGCTGACCGAGATCCGGCGGGACGCGGGCTGGTTCCTGGCGCGCGGCACGCTGACGGCCGATCAGGTGGAGCGGCTGCCGCAGGAGGCGGACGCGCTGTGCGCGCGGATCGCGCCGTACGCCGAGACGTTGATCGACGGGTTCAACCTGTCCCCGGAACTGCTGCGGGCGCCGATCGCCGCGGCCGACTACGTGACCGCCTTCCAGCAGCGGACCGGCGCGTTCGGGCCGGCCGCCGCCCGCCCGGCCGAAGGGGGCTGAGCGCGATGGCGCGGCACAGTTACCTCTGCCCGATCCGCTGGGCCGACATGGACGTCTACGGGATCGTCAACAACGTCGCCTACCTTCGCTACCTGGAGGAGGCCCGGGTCGACTTCATCTTCCGGATGGCGCCGACCGAGGGTGACGCGTTCTTCCGGGACGGCTCGGTGGTGGTGGAGCACCGGATCCGTTACCGGCGGCAGCTGGTGCACCGGCACGCGCCGGTCGAGATCGAGATGTGGGTCTCCGACCTGCAGTCGGCGACGGTCGCCGTCGACTACGTGGTGAAGGACGGCGACACCGTGTACGCCACGGCCTCGACCGTGATGGCGCCGTTCGACTACCGGACGGGCCGGCCCCGCAGGCTGACCGACGAGGAGACCCGCTTCTTCGAGAAGTACGTCGAAGACCCCCTGGGGGCGCGCTGACATGCGGCTGCTGCGGATCGGGCCGCCGGGCGGGGAGCGGCCGTGCGCTGTCGGCCCCGGCGGTGTCGTACGCGACGTGTCGGCGTGGGTGCCGGACTGGACGGGCACGGCCCTGGACCCGGACGCGCTGCGGGAGCTCGCGGCACGGCTGACGCGGGAGGCGGCGGGGCTGCCGGCGGTCGACCCGGCGGCCGAGCGGATCGGGCCGCCCGTCCGTCCGGGCGGGCATCTGCTGTCGATCGGGCTCAACTACCGCGCGCACGCCGCCGAAGCGGGCATGGCGCTGTCCCCGGAGCCGGTCGTCTCCAGCAAGGCGCCCTCCACCCTGGTCGGGCCGCACGACGACCTGCTGATACCGCCGGGCGGGGAGAAGACCGACTGGGAGGTCGAACTGGCGGTGGTGATCGGGCGGCGTGCCCAGTACCTGCCGGACCGCGCCGCCGCGCAGGCGCACATCGCGGGATTCGCCACGGCCGACGACGTGTCCGAGCGCAGCTGGCTGCTGGAGCGCGGCGGGCAGTGGGTGAAGGGCAAGTCGTTCGAGTCCTTCAGTCCGCTCGGCCCCTTCCTGGTCACCCCGGACGAGGCCGGCGACCCGCAGCGTTTGCGGCTGACCTGCCGGGTCAACGGGCGGCTGATGCAGGACGGGTCCACCGCCGACATGGTCTTCGGGGTGGACCATCTGGTCTGGTACCTGAGCCAGTTCATGGTGCTGCACCCCGGTGACGTGGTGCTGACCGGGACGCCCGGCGGGGTCGCGCTCGGCCGCCCCGACCAGCCGTTCCTGCGGCCCGGTGACGTGGTGGAGGCGGAGGTGGCCGGGCTGGGCGCGCAGCGGCAGCGCTGCCGCGCGACGGTCCTGGCGGAGAGCCGGCGGTGAGCGGCGGGGCGCGTCCGCACACGTCGTTGCGGCCGTCTTCCGCCGCAGCCGCAGCCGCAGCCGCAGCCGAAACCACAGCCACCGCCGCAGCCGCAGCGGTTGTCGTACCGGCCCGGGAAGGAGAGCGAGAACAGATGACCGTCCAGGAGGAACGCACCGGCCAGGCCCCGTGCCGGTCCGCCGACACCCGGGCGCTGGTGGCGGAACTGCACGCGAACAAGGAACTGGCCTGCTGCGGGCCGGGCGACCGCGCGACCCGGGCGCAGCACGCCAAGGGCAAGCTCACCGCGCGTGAGCGCATCGAACTGCTCCTGGACGAGGGATCGTTCGCCGAGGTCGAGCAGTTGCGCCGGCACCGGGCGGTGGGCTTCGGGATCGAGGAGCGCCGACCGTACACGGACGGCGTGATCAGCGGCTGGGGCACGGTCGAGGGCCGTACCGTGTTCGTCTACGCGCACGACTTCCGCATCTTCGGCGGGGCGCTGGGCGAGGCGCACGCCGAGAAGATCCACAAGATCATGGACATGGCCGTCGCGGCCGGTGCGCCGCTGGTGTCGCTCAACGACGGGGCCGGCGCCCGCATCCAGGAGGGTGTCTCGGCCCTCGCCGGCTACGGCGGGATCTTCCGGCGCCATGTGCGGGCCTCGGGGGTGATCCCGCAGATCTCGGTGATTCTCGGGCCGTGCGCGGGCGGTGCGGCGTACTCTCCCGCACTGACCGACTTCGTCTTCATGGTGCGCGGCATCTCGCAGATGTTCGTCACCGGACCGGACGTGGTGAAGGCGGTCACCGGAGAGGATGTCACCCAGGAGCGGCTCGGCGGGGCCGACGCACACGCGAGGCAGTCGGGAGTGGCGCACTTCGTGTACGAGGACGAGCGGACCTGCCTGAGCGAGGTGCGGTACCTGCTGTCCCTGCTGCCGTCCAACAACCGGCAGAACCCGCCCGGCGTGCCCTGCACCGACCCGGCCGACCGGTGCGGCGAGGCGCTGCTCGGGCTGGTTCCGGCCGAGGGCAGGCTGCCGTACGACATGCGGCGGGTGATCGAGGAGATCGTCGACCACGCCGACTTCCTGGAGGTCCACGAGTGGTGGGCGCCCAACGTGCTGTGCGGGCTGGCCCGGCTCGGCGGCGAGGTGATCGGCATCGTGGCGAACCAGCCGGTCGCCCTGGCCGGGGTGCTGGACATCAAGGCCAGCGAGAAGGCCGCCCGCTTCGTGCGGATGTGCGACGCCTTCAACATCCCCCTGCTGTCGCTGGTGGACGTGCCGGGATTCCTGCCTGGAGTGGACCAGGAACACGGCGGGGTGATCCGGCACGGAGCGAAACTGCTGTACGCCTACTGCGAGGCCACCGTGCCGCGCGTCCAGCTCATCCTGCGCAAGGCGTACGGCGGGGCGTACATCGTGATGGACTCCCGCTCGATCGGCACCGACCTGTCCTACGCCTGGCCGACCAACGAGATCGCGGTGATGGGCGCGGAAGGCGCCTCGAACGTCATCTTCCGCAAGCAGATCGCGGAGGCCGCCGACCCGGAGGCCGAACGGACCCGCAAGGTCAAGGAGTACCGGTCGGAGCTGATGCACCCGTACTACGCGGCCGAGCGTGGCCTGGTCGACGACGTGATCGACCCCGCCGAGACCCGGGCGGTGCTGATCCGCGCCTTCCGGGCGCTGCGGACCAAGCACGCGGAGCAACCCTCGCGCAAGCACGCCAACAACCCCATGTGACCCGCAAGCCCACCCAGCCCTCTGTTCCGGAGCGTATCCATGACCCTTGCGTTCACCACCGAACCGGCCGTCCGCCTGCCCGCCGCGCAGCGGGCGGCGCTGCTGGAGGCGCCCGCCTTCGGCGAGGTGTTCACCGACCACATGATCAGCATCGACTGGGACCGGGAGCGTGGCTGGCACGACGCCCGACTGCATCCGTACGGGCCGCTGACGCTGGATCCGTCGGCCCAGGTCTTCCACTACGGCCAGGAGGTGTTCGAGGGCATGAAGGCCTACCGGCGCCCCGACGGCACGGTGGTGACCTTCCGCCCGTACGCCAACGCGGCCCGTTTCAACCGCTCCTGTGCGCGGATGGCGATGCCGCAACTCCCCGAGGAGACGTTCGTGGAGGCGCTGGAGCTGCTGGTCGGCGCCGACCGGGACTGGGTCCCGGACCGGCCCGGGCACAGCCTGTACCTGCGGCCTTTCATGATCGCCACGCAGCACACGATCGGTTTCTACGGGCCGTCCGCCGCCTTCCGGTTCATGGTGATCGCCTCGCCCGCGGCGTCCTACTTCCGGGCCGATGCCAAGCCGCTGACGGTGTGGCTGTCGCGGGACTACACCCGGGCGGCTCCCGGCGGCACCGGCGAGGCCAAGTGCGGCGGCAACTACGCGGGCACGCTGGTGGCCCAGGAGCAGGCCCGGGAGAAGGGCTGCGACCAGGTGGTGTGGCTGGACGCCGTGGAACGCCGCTGGGTGGACGAGATGGGCACCAGCAATCTGTTCTTCGTCCATGGCACGCGGCTGGTCACGCCGGAGCTGTCGGGGACGCTGCTGGCGGGCGTCACCCGGGACTCGGTGCTGGCGCTGGCGGCCGAACTCGGCTTCCCGGCCGAGGAGGGGCGGATCAGCGTGGAGCAGTGGCGGGCCGACGCGGAGTCGGGCGCGCTCACCGAGGTGTTCTCCTGCGGCACCTCATCGATGATCACGCCGGTGGGGTTCGTCAGGAGCGCGGACGGCGACTGGACGATCGGGGGCGGGGAGCCCGGTCCGGTCACCGCGCGGCTGCGCGACGAGCTGACGGGTATTCAGGCCGGAACGAGGCCGGACCCGTTCAACTGGGTCCACAAGATCGCCTGACGGACGGGCCGGCCGGTCCGGGTCACACAGTGAGGGGTGTGGGGGAATCATGAGTCGTTCGGTCCTTGTGACGGGAGGCAACCGTGGGATCGGCCTGGCCGTCGCCCGTGCCTTCGCGCAGGCGGGTGACAGGGTCGCGCTGACCCTCCGGTCGGGCGAGCCGCCCCGCACGGCGGTCCGCCTCGGCTGTCTGGCCGTCACCTGCGACGTCACCGACGCCGAGCAGGTGGAGCGGGCGTACAAGGAGGTGGAGGCGGCGCACGGCCCGGTGGAGGTGCTGGTGGCGAACGCCGGCATCACCCGCGACCGGCTGGTGCTGCGGATGGCGGAGAAGGACTTCACGGACGTGCTGGACACGAACCTGACGGGCGTCTTCCGGGTGGTCAAGCGGGCCGTCGAGGAGATGGTCGACGCGCGGTGGGGGCGGATCGTGGTGATCTCCTCGACGGTCGGCCTGCTCGGCGCGGCCGGGCAGGCCAACTACGCCGCCTCCAAGGCGGGCCTGGTCGGCTTCGCCCGGTCCGTGGCCCGCGAACTCGGTCCGCGGGGGATCACCTGCAACGTGGTGGCGCCGGGATTCGTCGAGACGGACATGACCGCCGCTCTCCACGACCGGCAGCGCTCGGCCATGCTGGGCAGGGTGCCGCTGGGGCGCGGCGCGCAGGCGGACGAGGTGGCGGCGGCGGTGCGGTTCCTCGCGTCCGAGGACGCCGCCTACATCACCGGAGCCGTCCTGCCGGTGGACGGCGGGCTGGGCATGGGCCACTGAGGCGGCACCGGAGCCGGGCGCGTCGTGTGTGCGGGGGTCGGTGCTCGGTGGTGCGCGGAGACGAGGCGCGTCGCGTGCGCGCGGGCTTCGCGCTCAGCGGTGCTCCGAGACGAGCACGGCGCGGGTGGCGGGCTCCAGCGCCTGGAAGACGTGGGGAACGTCGGCCGGGTAGCAGATGTAGTCGCCCGGGTGCAGTTCCACCGGCTCCTCGGCGGTCCCCACCAGGGCCCGGCCCGCGCTGATCACGACGTGCTCCACCACGCCGGGCAGGTGCGGGGCGGAGGAGCGCTGCGGGCCGGGCTCGGCGTCGATGCTGTAGACGTCGCGCCGGGCCCCGGGCGGGCAGGAGGCGAGGAGGGTGGCTCGGTAGTGGCTCTCGGCGGCTCCGACGGCCGGCCCCTCCCCGGCGCGGATCACCTGCACGTGCGGACGGGGCATGGCCAGGAGCCGGGAGAAGGGGATCTCCAGCACCACGCAGAGTGCCCACAGCGTCTCCAGGCTGGGGTTTCCGGTGCCGGACTCGAGCTGGGACAGGGTGGACTTGGCGATTCCGGCCCGGCGGGCCACCTCCGTCAACGACAGCTGCGTCCGGGAGCGTTCGGCGCGCAGCGATGCTGCGATCACGTCGAGCGGGGGCTTGAGCGCGGGATCGGCGTCGGGCATGGCGTTCGCTCCAGTGGCCAGTCGTTCGCCTTGACGAACATGTACAGGTGTGTTCAGTATAAAAGCCATGCGTTCGTTATGGAAAACCCTCGGCTCCGGGCCGCTACGCGACATCGCGCTGGTCTGCCTGGCCGTCGGGGTCATCGGCGTCTCCTACGGCGCCGTCGCGACCACGTCCGGATTCGCCTGGTGGTTCCCGGTGCTGATGGGCGCGCTCGTCCTGGCCGCGTCCTCCGAGTTCCTGTTCATCGGGATCGTCGCCGCCGGCGGCAGTCCGATCGCCGCGCTGCTCGCCGGGCTCCTGGTCAACGCCCGTCACCTGCCCTTCGGGCTCGCGGTGCCCGACGTGCTCGGGCGCGGCTGGCGCGGACTGCTCGGCACCCATCTGATGAACGACGAGACGGTCGTCTTCGCCCTCTCCCAGGAGGGAATGCACCGCAAGCGGGCCGCGTACTGGGCCTGCGGCCTGGGCATTCTCGTCTGCTGGCCCGCCGGCGCCGCGCTGGGGGCGTTGCTCGGCACGGTCGTCAGGGACACCGGGGCGCTGGGCCTGGACGCCATGTTCCCCGCGGTCATCCTGGCGCTGATCCTGCCCGCGATGAAGGAGCGGGCGGTCCGGCGGACCGCGCTGGCCGGTGCCGCGCTGGCGCTGGCCGTCACCGCGTTCGTACCGGTCGGACTGCCGGTGCTGATCGCCCTGGCCGCGCTGCCGCTGTGCACCGCCAGGTCCCGGGAAGGAGCCGTGCGATGAGCGGGTCCGTCCCGGTGCTGCCGACACTGGCGGCAATGCTGGGCCTGGCCGCCGGAACCTTCCTGCTGCGCCTGTCGGGCCCGGCCCTGCGCGCCAAGGTCACCTTCCCGAAGCGGGCCGAAAAGGTGCTGGAGGTCTCGGCGGTGGTCCTGCTCGCCGCGCTGACGGCCACTTCGGCGCTGACCGAGGGGCACGCCTTCGCCGGTGCCGCGCGGCCTATCGGGGTCCTGGTGGGTGGAGTGCTCGCCCTGCGCAAGGCGCCGTTCCTCGTCGTCGTGCTGACGGCGGCGGGCACCGCCGCGCTGCTGCGACTGGCTGGAATTCCCTGACCCGACCGAATCCTCCACGACGCCCACCCTCACGCCCGCCGGGTTCCCCGGCGGGCGTTCCCTTTGAGCCGGCCGATTCGAAAGAAAGATCAGAACAAACCTGCGCGCCGAGTTTGACGCGTTCTCATCCCATGGCCTTCTCGCAGTGTGGACGCACTGTTGTTCGCTCCGAAAGCGGTCGAGTACCCTCTGCGAGAAGTGGACAACAGCGCGGAAATTGTCCAGCCCGTGTGCGCCTCGTACCTGTAGTACGTAGTAGTTCAGGATGGCTGCCCCATTCTCGGAACACTCTCCCTCGGATGTCCGTAAAGGATCTACTGAGATGCGTGCAGGACGATGTAGCCGACTGTCCGGAGCGATCCTGAGCGGCGTTCGATCCGGTCGGTTCGCGCCGGCGGCCGAAGGGGTTTCGCAGCAGTCTCAGCGCGCACCACCGTGGACCGGATCGTGGCACACGTCGACGCCGCATCCGCGGCACCCCCACGGACACACGCCCAAGGAGCGCTGACAGACCGGCATGAACATCACGAAGACGGAGAGTCCGAGACCCCGTGCCCGCCTGGCCGACGATCAGCAGTCCATCGTCACCGAGCCACGGCTGACCCTGCTCCACGACGATGTCTGGGACGACGGCGTCCGGGACGCAATGGCACGCGTGCCGCTGTTGTCCGAGCGTGAACTCGATGTCTTCCGGCTCCTGGGGAAAGGGGCGTCGAACAGGAGCATCGCGACCCGGCTCGGCATTACCGAACGCACGACCAAGGCCCATGTCGCCCAGATACTGTCCAAGTTAGGTGTGGAGTCACGGCTCCAGGCCGGAATCGCCGGCTTCGCCTGGGAGATCGCCGGGGGAGGCCGTGACGCGTCACGGTGACCAATTCGCCGCGCGCGTACGCGTGAGGGCTGGTACGTCCTCGCCCGCCACGCGATTCGGGCGGCGCGCGTAGGGTGTCCCGCGCTCGCGCCGCGGCCGGTCCCGGCCTTGCTCCGTCCAGCCGGTCGTCCCCGCAGGTGCCCGCGGCCTGCGGGGTGAACCCCCGAGTAGCCATGCCCACCCTGCTACCCTGCGTCGTCAATTGTCCGTTTTGGGTAATTTGAAGGGGTGTGTGTGAAGGTCGCCTGTGTCGGAGGCGGGCCCGCGGGCCTGTATCTCTCGATCCTGCTGAAGCGGCAGGACCCGTCCCACGACATCACCGTCCACGAACGCGATCCGGAGGGCTCGACCTACGGCTGGGGCGTGACCTACTGGCGGGAACTGCTCGACCGGCTCCACGAGCACGACCCCGAGTCGGCGCGCGCCGTGCGCGAGAACTCGGTCCGCTGGAACCAAGGGGTCGCCCACGTGGGCGACCTGACGACCCGCCGCCCCGGCGACGAGGGCCATGGCATCGGCCGCCACCGCTTCCTGGAGATCCTCGCCGACCGGGCCCGCTCCCTCGGCGTGCGCCTGGAGTTCGAGCGCGAGATCGCCCCGGGCGGCCTGCCGGACGCCGACCTCGTCGTCGCGGGCGACGGCGTCGGCAGCGCCCTGCGCACCCGGCACGCCGGGTGCTTCGGCACGCGGATCAAGAACGGGCGCAACACCTACATCTGGCTCGGCACCACCAAGGTCTTCGACTCCTTCACCTTCGCCTTCGTGGAGACCGGCCACGGCTGGATCTGGTGCTACGGCTATCCCTACGGCGCCGACCGCAGCACCTGCGTCATCGAGTGCGCGCCCGAGACCCGCACCGGACTCGGTCTCGACCGGGGGAGCGAGGCGGAGCGGCTGACGCTGCTGGAGAAGCTGTTCGCCGGCATCCTGGACGGCCACCCGCTCATCGGCCGCACCTCCGCCGGGGCCGGCTCCGGCGCCCAGTGGCTCACCTTCCGCACCCTCACCAACCGCACCTGGCACCGCGGCAACCTCGTGCTCGTCGGCGACGCCGCGCACACCACGCACTACTCCATCGGCGCCGGCACCACCCTCGCCCTGGAGGACGCCATCGCGCTGGCCGGCGCACTGCGCGAGCCCGCCCCGCTGCCGTACGCCCTCGCCCGCTACGAGCGCGAACGCAAGAAGGCCCTCCTGCCCGTGCAGAGCGCGGCCCGCTACAGCGCCCAGTGGTACGAGAACCTGCAGCGCTACATCCACCTGCCCCCGGAGCGGATGTTCGCGCTGCTCGGCCAGCGCCACTCGCCGCTGCTGCCGTACGTCCCGCCGCAGCTGTACTACCGGATCGACCACGCCGTCGGTCAGTCGGAGGCGCTGCGCCGCCTCAAGCGCTGGCTGGGCCCGAGGATCGCGCGCACCGTGCACGCGCGGACGCTGGCCTCCCGCGGATAGGGCTGGGTGAATGACCATTCACCCGCTATGGTGAATGGTCATTCACCTGTTTTCTCGTTTTCCGCCCGCTGGAGTCCTCATGGAGCAACCCGCCCCGATACCGCGCCCGGACGGCCTGCGGAAGCGGTTCACCATCCCCGCGCTGGCGTTCGGCGGCATCCTCATGGCGGTCATGCAGACCGTGGTCGTCCCGTTGCTGCCCGACCTGCCGCGGCTGACCGGGGCGTCGGCGGGCGCGGTCTCCTGGACGGTCACCGCCACGCTCCTGTCGGGCGCCGTCCTCACGCCGGTGCTCGGCCGGGCGGGGGACATGTACGGCAAGCGCCGGGTGCTGATGGCGGCGCTGACGCTGATGACGGCCGGCGCGGTGATGTGCGCCCTGTCCTCCGACATCGCCGTGCTCATCACGGCCCGCGCCCTGCAGGGCGCCGCCGCCTCCGTGGTGCCGCTGTCGATCAGCATCCTGCGCGACGAACTGCCGCCCGAACGACGCGGCTCCGCGGTGGCGCTGATGAGCTCCACCGTCGGCATCGGCGCCGCCCTGGGCCTGCCGCTGGCCGCGCTGGTGGTCCAGTACGCCGACTGGCACACCATGTTCTGGCTGACCGCCGCCCTCGGCGCGCTGGGCGTGACGGCCGTGTGGTGGGCGGTCCGCGAATCCCCGGTGCGCCGGCCCGGCCGGTTCGACGTCCTGGGCGCGCTGGGGCTGGCGGCCGGACTGGTGTGCCTGCTGCTGGGGGTGTCCCAGGGCGGGCAGTGGGGCTGGAGCAGCGCACGGGTCCTCGGCCTGTTCGCCGTCGCCGCCGCCGTCCTGGCGCTGTGGTGGGTGCAGCAGCTGCGCACCGAACGGCCGCTGGTCGACCTGCGGCTGGTCACCCGGCCACGGGTGGGCCTGTCACACGTGGCGGCCCTGCTCACCGGGTTCGCGTTCTACGCCAACTCCCTGGTGACGGCCCAGCTGGTGCAGGCGCCGAAGGCCACCGGGTACGGGCTCGGCCTGTCGATCGTGGCCACCGGCCTGTGCCTGCTGCCGGGCGGGGTCACCATGCTCCTGTTCTCGCCGCTGTCGGCCCGGATCTCCGCGGTCCGCGGCCCGCGCGTCACGCTCGCCCTCGGCGCGGCGGTCATCGCCTGCGGCTACGCCGTACGGATCGCCGACAGCCGTGACCTGTGGATGATCATCCTGGGGGCGACCGTGGTGGCGACCGGCACCACCCTCGCCTACTCCGCCCTGCCCACCCTGATCCTGCACGCCGTCCCGGCCGGGCAGACCGCCTCCGCCAACGGCGTCAACGTGCTGATGCGCACCATCGGCCAGGCCACCTCCAGCGCCGCGGTCGCCGCGGTGCTGGTGCACCACACCAGCCCGGTCGGCGGTGCCCCCGTGCCGACCCTGCACGGGTACCTGATCGCCTTCGCGATCGCCGGCGCCGTCGCGCTGGCAGCGTGCGCCGCGGCCCTGTCCATCCCCCGCGACGGCGGGCCCGAGGACACCCGCCGGGCCCGCAGCGGCGTCCGGGACACCCGCGACGAGGCGCTGGAGGGAACATGAGTGCCGTGAGCACTCCATCCCCCCTGCCCGCATCCGCCCGACGGGACGCCGAGGCGACGAAGGCGGCCATCCTCAAGGCCGCCCGCCACCTGCTGGCCCGGCACGCCCACGCCGACATCACCCTCAAGGCCGTGGCCGAACGGGCCGGAGTCAGCCCGCCGTTGGTCCTGAAGTACTTCGGCAACAAGGACGCCCTGTTCGCCCGGGTGATGTCCTTCGAGGCGGACGCCGACGCGCTGCTCGACGCGCCGCTGGACGTGCTCGGCCGGCACATGGTCCACCAGGTCCTGGCCAGCCAGTCACAGCAGGGCGCCGACCCGCTGCTGCGGATCGTGTTCGCCCCGCTGCACGGCGAACAGGGCGACATCCTGCGCGCCAACTTCCGCACCCAGGTCACCGAGCGCCTCGCCGCCCGCCTCACCGGCCCCGACGCGGGCCTGCGCGCGGAACTCGCCGTCGGCATGCTCCTCGGCCTGGGCGTGATGTACGGCATCGCCCGCGGCGCCCACGCGCGCGGGGCGCCGGTGGACGACGTCGTGGACCGCTACGCGCCCGCACTCCAGGCCCACCTCACGCCCGGCGCGGGAACTCAGCCGTCCTGACCGTGAACCACTCGGGGTCGTCGAGCCACGGGAAGTGCCCGGCCCCCGGCTGCCGGACGTGCTCGGCGCGCGGGAACAGCGCGGCCATGCCGGCCACTGCGGCGGGCGGCGAGTTCAGGTCGTACTCGCCGGAGAGCACGAACACCGGGGCGTCGAGGCCGGCGAGGGCCGCGCGGGTGGCGTCCGGGTCGAAGGCCCCCTCGGCGGCGAACGCGGCGGCCGCCTCCGTGTTGCGCCGTCCGGCGCCGGCGGCCTGGTGGGCGCGGGCCGCCTCGTCCCAACGGCCGTACAGGAACGGCGCGATGGCATCCCAGCTCGCGGCCGTCGCCCGCCCGTCGGTGATGTCCCGCAGCGCCGCGAACGCGGTGGGGAACCACGGCTCGTCCCGGCGCAGTCGGGCCGTCGCGCGCCGGACGTCCCCGGCGACGGGGACCCCGACGGCCGTGAGGCTCGGCGCGATCAGGGCGAGCCGGCGGACCCGCTTCGGTTGGCGGACCGCGTACAGCACCGCGAGGTTGGTGCCCGCGGAGTGCCCGAGCAAATCGAGGCGGTCGAGCCCGAGGTGCTCCCGCAGGGCCTCCACGTCATCCACCAGACGGTCGCAGCGGTAGGTCGCGGGGTCCTCCGGAGCCGCGGACTCGCCGGTGCCGCGCAGATCGAGGAGGACCGGCCGCCGGTGCGCGGACAGACCGCCGAGGCCGCCCAGGTAGGCGGACGCCTGCATCGGCCCGCCCGGCAGGCAGACCACCGGCGGCCCCTCGCCGTTGACGTGGTGGGCGAGTTCGGTCCCGTCGTACGCGGTGAAGGCAGGCATGCGCGCGACCCTCGCAGCGGCGCCGGGCTGGGGCAACCGCTCTTCGCGGGCGGTGCGCGGAACCCGAGCGGCCGGTTCCGGGGGCGGGTGCGGCGGATGACAGACTGGCGGCATGGAAGAGCGCGTATTCGACAGGTCCGGCCGGCACGCGTCCGTCGTCGGGCTCGGGACATGGCAGCTGGGCGCCGACTGGGGCGAGGTCGACGACAAGGACGCCCACGCGGTGCTGGAGGCGGCGGCCGAGTCGGGGGTGACCTTCTTCGACACCGCCGACGTGTACGGCGACGGGCGCAGCGAGCAGACCATCGCCGCCTTCCTGCGCGGCAGGCCGGACCTGCGCGTGCTGGTGGCCACCAAGATGGGCCGCCGCGTCGAGCAGCTCCCGGAGAACTACGTACTGGACAACTTCCGCGCCTGGAACGACCGTTCCCGGCGCAACCTCGGCGTCGACCGCATCGACCTCGTGCAACTGCACTGCCCGCCCACCCCCGTCTACTCCACCGACGAGGTCTTCGACGCCCTCGACACCCTGGTCGAGGAGGAGCGCGTCGCCGCCTACGGCGTCAGCGTGGAGACCTGCGCGGAGGCGCTGACCGCGATCGCCCGCCCGAACGTGGCGAGCGTGCAGATCATCCTCAACCCGTTCCGCATGAAGCCGCTGCGCGAGGTGCTGCCCGCGGCGCGGGAGGCGGGCGTCGGCATCATCGCGCGCGTGCCGCTGGCCTCCGGCCTGCTGTCGGGCAAGTACACCAAGGACACCGTCTTCGCCGCGGACGACCACCGCACCTACAACCGCCACGGCGAGTCCTTCGACGTCGGCGAGACGTTCTCCGGCGTCGACTACGACACCGGCGTCGAGGCGGCCGCCGAGTTCGCCGCCCTCGCGCCCGAGGGACACACCCCGGCCCAGCTCGCCCTGCGCTGGATCGTCCAGCAGCCCGGCGTGACCACCGTGATCCCCGGCGCCCGCTCACCGGAGCAGGCCCGCGCCAACGCGGCCGCCGCCGCCCTGCCCGAGCTCGGCGCCGAGACCCTCGACGCGATCCGCGACCTCTACGACCGCCGGATCAAGGACCAGGTCGAACACCGCTGGTAGGACCGCGCGGGCACGCTCACGGCTCCGGCACGCTCACGGCTCCGGCACGCTCACGGCTCCAGGAGCAGCTGCCACTCCTGCTCCTGGTCGCCGGAGACCGACCCCTGGTCCTGCGCGGTGAAGGCGTGGTTCAACGCCTCGCGCGCCTTCGCCACCGCCTCGGGGGCGCCCTGCACGGTGACCGTCACCGCCCCGGACAGACGACCGGCGCCGCCGCCCGCTCCGCCGTCCCGCGACGGGCCGGCGGCATCGTGTTCGAACGTCGCCGTGTGGATCGTGGCCCGTTCGTCGGCGGGCAGTTCCCGCGCCGAACCGAAGGCGGGTTCCAGGGCCCGTACCACGGCCCGCGCGTCGGCGGCGCTGCCGCCGCTGAGGGTGAGGGTGAGCTCGGTAGCGGACATCGTCGACGCACTCCTCGGCTGGTCGTCGTGAGCCATGCGCTTCGTGTAGCCGTCCGGTGACCGGCCAAACAGCCCGCCGTCCGGACCGGTCAACCCGGCCGAACCGGGAACACGGCCCGGAGAGGCGACATCGGCCGGGAGAGCCGGGAGGAACGTTGGCGGACAGGGAACACGGTGCGGACCCGGTGAACGACTGGGGACGGCACGAGACCGAGGAGGAGCGGGCCGACCGGAAGTGGACCGAGCTCATCCAGGAGGTCAGGGTCGCCCAGACCGGGGTGCAGATCCTGTTCGGTTTCCTGCTGACCGTCGTGTTCACACCGAAGTACGGTCAGCTGGAACAGACCGACAAGACCATCTACATCGTCACCGTCGTCCTCGGCGCCGCCACCACCGGGGCGCTGATCGGGCCGGTGTCGCTGCACCGCCTGGTGTCCGGGCGGCGGATCAAACCGCAGGCGGTGGAGTGGGCCTCCCGGATGACGTTCGTCGGCCTGGTGCTGCTGCTGGCCACCATGACCAGCTCGCTCGTGCTCATCCTGCGGGTGGCGACCCACAACGGGGCCGTGTCCTGGATCGTCACCGGCGTCGTCGCGTGGTACCTGCTGTGCTGGTTCGGGGTGCCGCTGTGGACCCGGCACCGCCATACGACGAGGTGAGGCCCGGCGCCGCCAGCTGCCGGTCGTGCAGGCGGCCGAGCAGCAGCACCGACAGGGTCGCGCCGACCAGCGCGCAGAACATGTCCCACTGGGTGTCCCACACATCGCCCTGCGTGGCGAGGAAGGCGTCCGCCGCCTGGCCGCCGACCACGGCGGCCAGCCACTCCAGCATCTCGAACACCGCGCTGAAGGCGAGGCAGGCGCACACGGTCAGCGGCGCCAGCCAGCGGCTGCCGCGCAGCGGCGAGGTGCGGCTGAGCAGCTCCCGCACCAGCACCGCCGGCACGAAGCCCTGCATGAGGTGCCCGAAGCGGTCGTAGGGATTGCGGTCCAGCCCGAAGGTGTCCCGCACCCAGTCGCCGGCGGGCACCTGGGCGTAGGTGTAGTGCCCGCCCACGGCCAGGACGAGCGCGTGCGCGGCCAGCAGGCAGCACAGCAGGTCCGTCAGCGGGAAGCGCCGCCGGGTCAGCACCGCCAGCGGCAGCCCGATCAGCACCCACACCGTCTCCAGGAACCAGGTGGTGCGGTCGTGCGGGGCCCAGGCGGAGACGGCCAAGCCCGCGACGACGACGGCGGCGAGCAGCGCGGGCAGCCGCCGCCGGGGCGGGGCGGGACGTGCGGCGGTCATGGTGGTCATGGGGGGCTCCTCCTCGTTGAGCCCCCATCGTGGCCGCGCGGGCCGCGACGAGGCATGAGTACGGCTACTCAGCGCGCCTGCGTCGCTGCCCCCTGCGAACCGGTGCCCGCGACGTCAGCCGAGTGCGTCGCGCAGCGCGGGCAGCAGCGTCTGCGCCGCCCAGTCGATGAACTCCGGCTGGCTCTCCCCGCCGATCTGCACCAGCGCGATCTCGTCGAACCCGGCGTCGGCGAACGGCCGCACCGCCTCGACGAAGGCCTCCGGGTCGGCACCGCACGGGATCGCGGCGGCGACGTCGTCGGGCGTCACGAACTGCGTGGCCGCCTCGAACGAATCCGGGTGCGGCAGCTCGGAGTTGACCTTCCAGCCGCTGCCGAACCAGCGGAACTGGTCGTGGGCGCGTTTGACGGCCGTGTCCCGGTCGGGGTCGTAGCAGACCGGCAACTGGCCCACCCGCGGCTTGCCCGCGCCGCCGTGCCGGTCGAAGGACTCCAGCAGGCCCCGCTCCGGCTCGGTGGCGATGACCAGGTCGGCCAGCCGCCCGGCCAGGGCGCAGGACCGTTCGCCCGAGACGGCGACGCCGATGGGCGGCGGCTCGTCCGGCAGGTCCCACAGCCGCGCCGACTCCACGTCGAAGTGCTTGCCGCGCCGGGTGACATGGCCGCCGTCGAACAGCGCCCGGATGATCCCCACGGCCTCCTCGAGCATCTCGTGGCGCACGTCCACCGACGGCCGGCCGCCGCCCACCACGTGCTCGTTCAGGTTCTCGCCGGAGCCCAGACCGAGCCGGAACCTGCCCGCGGAGAGCAGTTGCACGGTCGCCGCCTTCTGCGCCACGACCGCCGGGTGGTAGCGGACGGTCGGGCACGTCACGTACGTCATCAGCGGAATGCGCGAGGTCGCCTGCGCGGCGGCGCCCAGCACGCTCCAGGCGTACGGCGCGTGGCCCTGGGCGCGCAGCCAGGGGAAGTAGTGGTCCGACGTCACCGAGAAGTCGAAGCCCGCATCCTCGGCCCGCACCACATGGTCGACGAGCTCACGGGGGCCTGCCTGCTCCGTCATCATCGTGTATCCGATCTGCACCATGGGCGCCGGGTCCCCTGCGCGGGCGGCCGGAAACGACAGCCCCGACAGCCCCGACGGCGCGGTCACGGGCGGGCCCGCGGGGCAGGATGCCGTCATGAGCGCTCGCCCGCTGCCGCTCGGCAGCCCCTCCGCCCAAGGCGTCGACGCGTCCGGCGTCCACGCGTTCCTCGACGCCGTCGAAGCCGCCCCGGACATCGAGCCGCACAGTGTGATGGTCGTCAGGCACGGCCGTCTCGTGGCGTCCGGCTGGTGGGCGCCGTACACGGCCACGCGCCCGCACCTGCTGTACTCGCTCAGCAAGAGCTTCACCGCGACGGCCGCCGGGCTCGCCGCCGCCGAGGGGCTGCTGGACCTCGACGCCCCGGTGATCTCCTACTTCCCGGAGTTCGCGGCCGACGTCACCGACCCGCGCAGCCGGGCGATGCTGGTGCGGCACGTGGCGTCCATGTCCAGCGGTCACCGGACCGAGACGCTCGAACGGGCGCGCGCCGCGGACCGCGAGGAACTGGTGCGCGGCTTCCTCCGGATTCCTCCGGACGGCGACCCGGGCACCGTGTTCGCCTACAACCAGCCCACCACCTACACCCTCGCCGCGATCGTCCAGCGCGTCACCGGTCAGCCGCTGAGCGCCTACCTGCGGCCCCGGCTGCTCGACCCGCTCGGGATCGGGGAGATCGCCTGGCTGCGCGATCGGGCCGGCCGCGAACTGGGTTTCAGCGGGTTGCACGCCACCACCGACGCGATCGCCCGGCTCGGCGAGCTGTATCTGCGCGACGGCGTGTGGGAGGGCCGGCGGCTGCTGCCCGAGGGATGGGCGGCCGAGGCGTCGCGCGCGCACATCGACACCGCCGACGGCACGCCCGAGGGGGCGCTGCCGGACTGGCAGCAGGGCTACGGCCTGCAGTTCTGGCGCTCCCGGCACGGTTACCGCGGCGACGGGGCGTACGGCCAGTTCTGCCTGGTGCTGCCCGAACAGGACGCCGTGGTCGCGACCACGGCGGCGACGGTGGAGATGCAGCGACTCCTGGACCTGGTATGGACGCATCTGCTGCCGGCCTTCCGCCCCGGACCGCTGCCGGGCCGGACGGACGAGGACGCCGCGCTGCGGGAACGGCTCGCGCGGCTGGCCCTGCCGCCCGCCGAGGGCCGGCCCGCCCCGCCGGACCGGGCGACGGAGTGGTCCGGCGCCGTGTTCACCCCGCGGGGCGGCCGGTGCGCGGGGCTGCCGAAGCTGACCGAGGCCGGGGTGACGGCGGACGCGGACGGCTGGACGCTGACGCTCACCGAGGACGGCCACCGGCTCCCCTTCCGGATCGGGCGGACCGGCTGGAGGGAGGCCGACGAGCCGCTGCCGACCGCGGTCAGCGGGGGGTGGGCGGACGCCGGCACCCTCGCCGTGGACATCGTGTTCCTGGAGACGCCGCACCGGCTGACGGTGACGTGCTCGCTGCCGGACGGGACGTTCACGGCGAGCTGGCGTACGACGCCGCTGCACGCTCCGGGGCTGCGGGCGATGCGCGCGCCCCGGTACTCAGGCTGACGGCATCCGGAAGGTCCACAGGACGGTCGCGAGCGCCTGCCGGGCGGCGGAGTCGTCCCAGTCGGCGGCCGGCGTCGTCCAGCGCAGCGAGAAGCCGCGCCCGCCGCCGAGCACGACGCCCCGGCCGAAGGTGCGCACCTGCGTCCCGTGCACCTTGGACAGCCACTCCATGTCGGCGGCGCTGCGGCCCTGGTAGGTCGTCGCCCGGATGTCGCCGATCCGCCGGTAGCCGGGGTAGCGCTCCAGCTCGGGCTCCACGTCGTCGCGCCACACGGCGACCGGGTCCGGGCCCACCCGCGTGCTGTAGGTGACCGCGAGGGTGCGCGGGTCGCCGTGTGCGCCGAAGGTGACGCGGTAGGCCACGCCGGACTGACGGTCGGTCCGCAGCCGCGTCCAGCCGTCCGGGAGGGCGACGGAGAAGCCCTCGGGAGCGGTGTACCGGTGGAAACCGGGCGGGAGGGCGGTGGCCGACGTCGATCCGGACGCCGACGCCGACGCCGACGCGGAGGCCGAGGGCGACACCGGGGGCGACGCGGACGCGGAGGGGGGCCGGGTGGCCGCGGCGGAGGGTACGGGGGTGGAGGCGTGGCCCTCGGCGCGCCTGCCGGGTCCGGTCTGGGGCGCGGTGGCGGCGGTGGTCGCGGTGGCGGACGGGCGGGGTGCCGCGCCCGTGCCGGTGCTGTCGAGGCCGGGCAGTTGCCGGGTCGCGGCGAGGACGGCGACCACGACGGTGACGACGGCCAGGGCGGTGCCGGCCGTCATGGCGCGCCCGCTCCAGCCCGGGGCGGCCTGCGCGGCGGCGGTGAACACGGCGCGCAGCCGGTGCCCGGCCGACGCCGGCGCGGTCTCCCCGGTGTCCTCGGTGAGGACGGGGCTGAGGGCCTGCCGGAGCGTGGTGCGGGTGATGCGCTCGTGGGAGTCCTTGCGCAGCAGTCCCTGCACGGTCCGGGTGAGCTGCCCCGACCGCACCGGTGTGCGCAGCGGGAGCCGGTCCACGGCGCGCAGCGTGGACTCCGGGCGGCCGCGGTCCCGGAACGGCGGGCGCCCCTCCAGCATCGCGTAGAGCATGGCTCCGAGGGCCCACAGGTCCGCCGCCGGTCCGATCCGCTCGTCGCGGGCCTGCTCGGGGGAGGCGTACGACGGTGCGGTCAGCCGCGGGCTGAGGGTCGCGCCGGCCAGCCCGAACCCGGCGACCACGACCGGGCCCCGGTCGGGCACGAACACCTGGCCGGGGCTGAGTTCTCCGTGCGTGATGCCCTGGCCGTGCGCGGCCTCGAGGACGTCGAGCAGCTCCCACGCGATGCGCGCCGCCCGTGCCTGGTCGAAGGCGCCTTCGCGGAGGAGTTCGCCGAGGGGGGTGCCGTCGACCCACTCGGCGACCGTCCACAGCACGCCGTGCTCCGCCACCGCGTCGACGACCGTGGCGACCCGGCCGGGGCACAGCCGCCCCATGGTCTCGGACATGCTGATGACGCGGGCGGCGGCCCGGGGCCCGGCTTCGCCGTCGGGGTCCGTCGGCAGGACGATCTGGGTGAGCAGACAGGGCCGCTGGGTGCCGACGTCCTTGGCGTACCAGCAGATTCTGTTCGTCTCGCGATGGACGATATCGACGAGTTGGTATCTTTCGGCAACCAACTCGTGTGTGAAGACATGCGCCTTGACCATGGTCATCCCTCGCCGAACCCCTGGCTCACCTTTCCCCCAGAGGTACGCGGGGCGCCACGGGCAGCGTTCAAAGAATCCGCGATCAAGCGGTGTTTTCTGAAATTCAGTCACAATCCGACCGGCGTTTGTCTCGAATCCGGCGGTTATTGACGAGGATTCAGCAGGGCCGTGCCGTGAATTCAGCGCAGGCCGAAACGCTCCGCCCAGGCCGCCACGTCACCGGTCGTGGCGTTCCCGCCGCACACCACCAGGGCGAGCCGCGCCCCGTCGCCGACCCGTTCGAGGACCCGCCGGGCCGCCGGCAGGAGGCAGCCGGCGGCGGGCTCGGCCCACACCTTGGCGTGCTCGGCGAAGTCGAGCGTGCCCCGCACCGCCTCCCGGTCCGGCACCACCAGCACCTCGTCGACCAGCGCCGAGACATGGTCGTACGTCAGCCGCGACACGGACGGCGCGCTGAGCGTGGACACGATGGAGGACAGGGCGACCGGTACCGGCCCGCCCGCCGCCAGCGCCCGTGACATGGCCTCGGCGCCCTCGGTCTCCACGCCCCAGATCCGCACACCGGGCCGGCGGGCGCGCAGCGCCGCCGCCACGCCTGAGATCAGCGCGCCGCCCCCGACGCTGACGAGCACGTCGGTGAGGTCGCCGGCGTCCGCGGCCAGCTCCAGCCCGACGGTGCCCTGCCCGGCGAGCAGGACCGGGTCGTCGAACGGGTGGATCAGGGTCAGGCCCTCGTCCCGCAGGCGGTGGGCCAGCTCGAAGGCCTCGTCCATGCCGTCGGTCAGGCGCACCGACGCCCCGGCCTCCCCGACGATCCCGACACTGCGCGCGGGCGCGGAGCGCGGCATGACCACCGTCGCCTTGACGTGCAGGGCGGCCGCCATGACGGCGAGGGCGATCCCGTGGTTGCCGCCGCTGACCGCCACCACGCCCGCCGCGCGCTCGGCCTCGCTCAGCGCCAGCAGCTTCGCTGCCGCGCCGCGCGCCTTGAACGAGCCGGTGCGCTGGAGGACTTCGAGCTTGACGGTGACCGGGGCGCCGAACAGGGCGGTGAGGCCCGGGCTCGGCAGCGTGGGCGTGCGCACCACGTGCCCGGCGATCCGCTCGGCCGTGGCTTCGATCTCCGATAGTCCGATCATGACGGTCGACCTTCCGGCGCGGGGGCAGTGGGGGCGCGCCACCACGACCCTGACGCCTCGGCGCGGCGAAGGTCAACTCGCCGCCGCGTGCACCGCCTCACAGATCGCGGCGCACCAGGAACTCCAGCAGCGACCGCAGCTCCTCCAGCGCGGGCGGCCGCAGGGAGGCGTCCGCGAGGGCGTCCGCCACGGCCGCCGTGTGCCGCCGCGCCTCGGCCAGCGCCGCCGACCGGCCGCCCGCCGCGTCGATCAGCGCGGCCGCCTCCCGCCACCGCTCCGGTGGCGCGGCCGGAGCCTCCAGGGCCGCGGCGAGCCGGCGGGCCGGGGCGTCCGCGCCCTCCAGCGCGGCCAGCACCGGGTACGTCTTCTTGCCTTCCCGCAGGTCGCCGTGCACGGGCTTGCCGGTGACGGCGGGATCGCCCCAGATCCCCAGCACGTCGTCGGTGATCTGGAAGGCGATCCCGAGATGCCGCCCGGCCCGGTCGAGGGCGGCGACCGTCGTGGGGTCCGCGCCGCCCAGCAGGGCGCCGAGCGCGCCCGCGCAGCCCAGCAGCGCGCCCGTCTTGTGCTCGGCCATCGCCCGGTACTCCTCGGGCCGCACCCGCCGTGGCCCGGTCCAGGGCCGGGCGGCGAACAGCAGGTCGTCGGCCTGGCCGCGCACCAGGTCGCCCAGCGCCGCCGACAGCGTCCGCACGGCCCGCGGCCCCGCCGGAGCGGCGGCCAGCACCTCCACGGCCAGCGCGAACAGCGCGTCGCCCGCCAGCACCGCGGGACCCGTGCCGTACGCCTTCCACACCGTCGGCCGCCGCCGCCGGGCCTCGTCGCCGTCCATGATGTCGTCGTGCAGCAAGGAGAAGGTGTGCACCAGCTCCACCGCGACGGCCGCCGGTACGCCGGCCCGCCCGGCCGCCCCCGCCGCCTCGGCGCCGAGCACGGCCAGCGCCTGCCGCAGCCCCTTGCCGCCGGACGCGACGGCGGGCGCCCCGCCCACCTCGCACCAGCCGAAGGAGTAGGCGGCCATCTCGCCCACCCACGGGTGCATCCGGCCGACGGCCTCCGCGAGAGCCGGCCGCGTCAGCTCACGACAGCGGTCGAGGACCGCGTACGCGTCCGCCGGCGCCCCGAGCGCCGTGGGAACCGCCGTCATCGCACGACCTCCGCCCGGACGCCGAGTTCCTCCTCGGCCCGGGCCACCATCTCCCGCGCGTGCCGCAGCCCGAGCCGGTCCAACTCGCCCGCCAGTTCCACCAGTTCGGCGGCGGTCGCGGAACGGTCGCGGCCCAGCCGGGCCAGCGACTTGACCAGCCCCAGCCGCGCCAGCGCCTGCCCGCGCGGCTCGCTCATCGCGGTGAACTCCGCCAGCGCCCGCGCGTACAGCTCCCGTGCCTCGGCGTACCGTCCGGCGCGGTACAGGACGTTGCCGCGCATCTTGTGGTTGTAGGCCAGCGCGCTGGAGAGGTCCATCGCACGGCACTCCGTCTCCGCCTGCGACAGCAGGGCCAGCGCCCGCTCGGTGTCACCGTCCCGGACGGACACGACGTCGGCGAGCCCGCGCAGCGCCCAGGCGTGGCCGCGCCGGTCGTCGGCGCGCCCGGCTATCTCGGCGGCCTCCTCGAACAGGGCGTAGGCGGTGTCGTACGACCCGGTCTGGCGGTGGATCTGCGCGATGCCCTCCAGCGCCCACACCGTGTGCCGGGCCTCGCCGCGCCGCCGCGCCTCGGCCAGCAGCTGCTCGTGCAGCCTGCGGACGGCCTCGTAGTCGCCCTGGATGCGCCCGGTCTCGGCGAGCCCGGCGAGCGAGTAGCCGCGTACGACGACATCGCCGCCGCGCTCGCCGAGTTCGGCGGCGAGTTCCAGCAGCCGCCGGGCGAGCGGGAACGCGCCGCGCTGCCGGGCCAGCGTGCCGCCGCTCCACAGTGCCCAGGCCATCGCCGCCGTGTCCCCGGCCGCGCGGGCGGCGCGGTAGCTGGCCTTCCACGCCCGGTCGGCGTCGGCGACCTGCCCCAGCCGGCGGTGCGCCTCGGCGACCGCGAGCCCGGAGCGCGCCGCCTCGCCGTGCTGCCCGGCCTGCTGGGCCGCTCTGAGCTGCTCGGTGCCGGCGGCGAGCACGTCGGTCAGCGAGGAGTTGACGGACAGGGTGGTGAGCGCGCCCTGGTACTCCGGGGCGAATGCCTTGCCGTACATCGATGCCTTCCCGTTCGTATGCGCACTGTGTATACAACATGTGTATACACAGTGCGCATAGTGCGTCGGAGATCCGCCCCGGCCCGGTCGGGCCGAGGCGTGATCTGTTGCCGGTCAAGACGCCGGGGGAGAGGAGGGGGTTGCTCGTGAGACGCGGATCACCGGGCGCCGTTCACGGTCACCGGGCGCGGATCAGTGCTGCTGGGCCCGCTGCGGCGTCGCCTCGCTCGGCCGTACGACGACGTGGCCCTCGCCCTCCAGCATCAGCTGCACGGCCTCGCCGGAGCCGCCGCGCAGCATCGAGCCGATGGACTGCGAGCGGTGCAGCGAGGTCCGCAGGCCGTTCGTCCAGCCGACGACGGCGTCCGTGTCGACGTACACCGGGTACTGCGGCGAGACCGGGATGACCAGGGGGTTGCCCTCGCACACCAGGCCCAGCCTGCCCTGTCCGGTGAAGACGCTGTTGAACAGGCCGCCGCCGGCGATGCCCGCGCCCTTCACGGTGGCGATCCGGTACGACAGGGAGGCGTCGAAGCACAGGACGTTGCGGCCGTTGACGGTGAACTCGTCGCCCGGGTCCACGTCGACGACGAAACAGTTCTGCGCCTCGTGCGCGAACCAGGCCTCGCCCTGTCCGCGCACCGCCATCAGCGGCAGGCCCTCACCGGTGACGGCGCGCTTGAGCATGCCGCCCACGCCCTGCCCCTTGCGCTCGAACTGCAGGTTGCCGCGGTAGGCGATCATCGCGCCCTGGCGGGCGAGCATCTCGCCGTTCACCGCGTACTTGACGCACTTGGCGTTCTCGACCGTCATGCCGGGCGCGGTGGCCGGCCGGACCATGTGCTCGCTGGAAAAGAGGTCACCCTTCATGCGGGCATCCTGTCCCGGAGGATCCCGCTCCGCCAGGACGGCGGAAGCGCCGCGCGCGGGGAGGGCGCGGCCGGGCCCAGGACCGCCGCTCCGGGTGCGAGATGAGTCACATTCATTCCGTGCAACTTTCTTCCGGCTCGTCACATCTCCGTATGCAACGCACAGTTGGTCACTCGTTGATCGCTGAGCGGCGCGGATTTGCAAAGTATTGCCATGTAACGGACCGAAAGAGACGATTCGGCCTTTACATGGCCATGACTCATCCGCAAGGGTTTCGCCTCGGGGCCCGACCAGCCCCCATGTCGCGCAATCGCGCCATGTCCCAGGGCGGTTGGTGATCCCGGCCGCCTTGCCAGGAAGGAACACTCATCAGTGCGTAGACCGCACATACGCAGCGTGGCGGTCGCCGTCGTCGTGACGACGGCCGCCACCGGTCTGGCCGGCACCGCCTTCGCGCAGCCGGCCACGGGGACGAGCCACTCGGCGGCCGCCGCCCGTACCTCGGCCGCCTCCGTGGTGACGGCCGCCCGCACCGCCGCCTTCGCCCACGCCTCCGAGACCGGGGTCTCCAAGGGCGACGAACTGCGGGCCGTGGACGTCATGATCGACCCGGAGGGTGCCCGGCACGTCCGGTTCACCCGCGCCCACCAGGGCATGCCGGTCCTCGGTGGCGACCTCGTCGTCCACCTCTCCGAGCGGCTCGCCTACACCGGCGTCACCCGGGCCGCCGACCACACCGTCCGCCTCGCCGCCGACGACGCCGCGGTGTCGCCCGCGCAGGCCGAGCAGAAGGCCGCTCAGGTCGCCAAGGGCGACGCGGGCAGCGCCGAACTCGTGGTCGACGCCCGTGACGGCGCGGCCGCCCTGGCCTACCGGGTGACGGTCAGCGACAGCGACACCACGCAGGGCGGCGGTTCCCGGACGGTCGTCATCGACGCCGTCACCGGCAAGGTCCGCAGCAACACGCCCGACAGCGACGAGTTCCTCTCGCCGAAGCTCCTCGACACCCTGCGCGAGCGCGGCGAGAAGCTCGACCCCGCCACCGGCATCGGCTCCCGGGCCGCGACGCTGACCGCGTCCCCCGTGACCGGCGCCACCAGCTACCCCGTGAAGGCGAGGGGCGTCGGCAACTCCCTCTTCGTCGGCAGCGTGCCGCTGATCACCACGCAGACGGGCAGCACGAGCTACCTGCTCAAGGACCCCGCCCGCTGGGGTACCGAGACCCGGGACGCCATGGGCCAGGAACTGGAGGACTTCAGCCGGGGCAAGAAGTTCACCAGCACCAACAACACCTGGGGCAACGGCACCGTCTCCAACCGGACCAGCGCCGCCGTCGACGCCCAGTACGGCATCACCAAGACCCTGGACTTCTACCGGAAGACCTTCGGGCGCAAGGGCATCGAGAACAACAGCAAGGGCGCCCGCGCCATGGTCCACTTCGGGAACAAGGTGGGCAACGCGTTCTGGGACCCGACCTGCGACTGCATGCTGTACGGCGACGGTGACGGCAGCATGTTCAAGAAGCCGCTCGTCGTCCTCGACGTCTCCGGCCACGAGCTCACCCACGGCGTCGTGGACGCGACCGCCGGGCTGGAGCCCACCTACGTCGACGAGTCCGGCAACCAGTACGGTGAGCCGGGCGCGCTGAACGAGTCCCTCGCGGACATCTTCGGCTCGAACGTCGAGTTCTCCGCCAACAACATCAAGGACAAGCCCGACTACCTCGTCGGCGAGAAGCTCGGGCTGGACCAGAAGTTCCTCCGCCGCCTCGACCAGCCGTCGCGGGACGAGCTCGAGGGCGCGATCGACTACTGGGACCCGTCCACGTACTACACCGAGGTGCACGCCGGCTCCGGCGTCTCCTCCCACGCGTACTACCTGCTCGCCGAGGGCAGCGGCAGCAAGACGATCAACGGCGTCGCCTACTACTCGCCGACCTTCGACGGCTCGACGGTCACCGGCATCGGCCGCACCAAGGCCACGGCGATCTTCTACCGGGCGCTGACCCGCTACATGGTCTCCACCACCGACTTCCACGACGCGCGCACCGCGACGCTGAAGGCGGCCACGGACCTCTACGGGCTCAACAGCACGGAGTACAAGGCCGTGAACCGTGCCTGGGCCGCGGTCAACGTCACCAAGGCCAACACCCCGGCCGCACGGAACTGACGATCCGGCACCGGCGAGCCGGCCCCCCGACCTCCGGGGCGGCCGGCTCACCGGTTTCCGCCGGGCCGGCCGCCCCCGGAACCCTCAGCCCGAGGCTGTCGGCTCGGCGGTGACCAGCCCCCGCCGGTAGGCGATCGCCACCGCCTCCGTGCGGCTGGCGGCGCCCAGCTTGGCCAGGATGTTGGAGACGTGGACGCTCGCCGTCTTGCCGGTGATGAACAGCTCCTCGCCGATCTGCCGGTTGCTGCGGCCCCGGGCGAGCAGCCGCAGCACGTCCTGCTCACGGGCGGTCAGCGGTGACGGACGCTCCGGCGCCCCGGCGGACAGCCGGCCACGGCGCATCAGGCCGTCCAGCCGCTCGGCGAGCGGCGTGGCCCCGAGCCGCCCGGCCGTCTCGCGCGCCGCGATCGCCTCGGCGGCCGCCTCCTCCCGGCGGTCGGCCGCGAGCAGCGCCTCCGCGTACCGGAACCGGCAGCGGGCCAGCTCGTACACGTCCCCGAAGCCGAACGCGGCCACCGCCGCGGCCCAGGCCGCCGCGTCCGGCCCGGACACCGCCCGCGTCCACTCCGCCTCCGCGCGCGCCAGCCACGCCATGCCCTCCGGCCCCTGCGGCGCACCGTCCTTGCCGCACACGGCCGACGTCCGCGCGGACTCCACCAGGTCCCCCGCCACGTCCGCCCAGTGCCGCGCGCCCGCCGGGTCGCCCGTCAGCCGCAGCTCCGCGGCCCGGTCGGCGACCGCCGACAGCGCGAGCGCGGCCAGCCGGACGGTGACGTCGGGAAGCGTGCCCGCCTCGTCCGTCAGCGCGGCCACCGTCTCCCGCACGCACGCCACCGCACCCTCCGGATCGCCCCGCAGCGCGGCGGCGTCGGTCAGCGCGATGCCCGCGGCGAGCGTCGCCATCCAGTCGAAGCGCCCTTCCCGCAGCGTCCGGGCCCGCTCGACGGCCTGCCGGTCGCCGCGCGCCAGGCTCACGTACAGTGCGGGAGCGGCCGCGTACCCGGACGTCGCGGGCAGCGCCCCGGCATCGGCCTCCGCCGCGCGCAGGCACTCGTCCCAGCGCCCCAGCGTGTACAGCACCAGCAGCTGCAGATACCGCATCTCCGTCGGATACGGCGACGACAGCAGCCCCGCCCGGCGAGCGCGGTCCAGCCCCTCGTCGATCCAGGGCAGGCACTCCTCCAGCTCGCCCGACTCGAAGCAGCCGACGGCGAGGTTGAACAGGGCCCGCATCTCCACCGGCGCGTTGCCCGAGCCGCGCGCCAGCTCACGGGCCGCCCGCAGCGTCGCGCGGCCCTCCGGCGTGCGGCGGCCGCCGCCCTCCAGAACGGCCAGCGAGATCAGCAGGTCCGCCCGCGCGTCCGTCACCCCCAGCCGCTCGGCGACGCCGAGGGCCCGGCGGGCCACCTCCAGCGCGGTGTCGTACTCCCCGACCTGGCGCGCCGCCACCACGTGGGTGGCGGCCGCCCACACCCAGGTCCGCGACGGCGGTTCGGCCGGAATCAGGGCGAGCGCCTCGCTGCTGTAGGCGAAGGCCGCGCCCAGGCTGTCGACGCTGAGCAGGTTCCCGGCGAGCGTGTAGCGGACCCGCGCGGCCAGCTCGGAGTCCGCGTCCTGGCCGATGCCCGCCAGCGCCGCCCGGGTCAGGGACACCGCGCGGTGCAGCTCCCCGGCGTGCGCGGCCGCCGCCGAGGCCCGCAGCGTGAGCGTCACCCGGTCGACGCCCTCGCCCGCCGGCCGGGCCGCCGGGTCCACCGCCGACCACAGGTCGAGCGCCGCCTCCAGGTGCCGCAGCTCCTCGGCCGGCGCGCCGAGGAGCTGGGCGTGATCGGCCGCCTCCAGCGAGGCCGTGAGCGCCCGGGCCAGGTCGTGGCCGGCGCGGTAGTGGTGGGCGCGCTCGGCCGCGGTCTCGGCCGGGTGGCCGCGCCCGGCCAGCAGCTTCGCGAACGCGCCGTGCAGCCGCGCCCGTTCGCCCGGCAGCAGGTCGGCGTACACCGCCTCCCGGGCCAGGGCGTGCCGGAAGGCGTACGTGCCGCCCTCACCGGCCACCAGCAGCTGCCGTCCGACGGCCTCCCGCAGCGCCGACTCCAGCTCCTTCTCGGGCAGGCCCACCGCGTCCCGCAGCAGGTGGTGCTCCACCCGGCGCCCGGCCACCGCCGCGGTCCGCAGCACTTGCTGGGCGGTCTCCGTCAGCTGCTCGAAGCGGATCAGCAGGACGTCGGCCAGGCCGCTGGGCACCCCGTCCGTCTCCCCGCCGGCCTCCGGGTCGGTCGCCGCGAGCAGCTCCTGCGCGTAGAAGGCGTTGCCCTCGGCGCGCTCGACGATCCCGCGCACCGTGGCCTCCGGCAGCGGGCGGTCCTCCAGGGCGCGCACCAGCCGGGTCACCTCCCCGTCGGCCATCGGCCGCAGCTCCACCCGCTCGACGGACGGCAGCCGCACCAGCTCCGCCAGCAGGGGCCGCAGCGGGTGGCGCCGGTGCAGGTCGTCGGCGCGGTAGGAGGCGAACACCGCCAGCCGGTGGGTGGGCGGGCCGCCCGGCACGGGGTTTTCCGCGCCTGAGCGGAGCCGGGAGCGGGGGAGCTGGAGGGCGCCCCGGCTGAGCAGGAAGCGCAGCAGGTCCCGGGAGGACTGGTCGGCCCAGTGCAGGTCCTCGATGACCAGCAGCAGGGGAGCGATGTCCGACAGGTCGGCCAGCAGGCCCGCCATGCCCTCGAACAGCCGCAGCCGCCCGCCCTCACCGCCGGAGCGCGCGGCGGCGCCCCCGCCGTCGTGTCCGGTGCCGGGCCGCGACCCCAGCAGCCGGTCGACCACCGGGTGCGCGGCCAGCACGTCGGCGAACCGCGCGTCGGCCGCCAGCACGCCCAGGACCTCGGTGAACGGCAGGTACGGCAGGCCCACGTCGCCGAGGTCCACGCAGTGACCGGTCAGCACAGTGGTCCCCGCCCGCGCCGCCCGGTCCGCCACCTCGTCCAGCAGCCGGGTCTTGCCCACGCCGGCGTCCCCGGCGAGCAGCACGCCGCGCGGCTCGCCGCCGCGGGCGCGCTCCAGTACCCGGGAGAGGCGGGCGACTTCGTCCTCCCGGCCGATCAGCGGCGTGGTGATCAAGGTCTGCGGCACCCGTCCATCCTGGCACGCGGGACCGCCGGCGCGGTCCGCCGCACACGGGCCGATGGGGGGCTCAGCGCAGCGTCTCGGCCCAGTTCGCCGGCACCCGCCCGGCCGGGCCCGGGGCGGGCTGGTCCGCGGGGCGGCTGACGGGGGGAGCGAGGTCGGGTCCCGACTCCAGCAGCCGCGAGCCGGCGAAGTCCCAGAACCAGCTCTCGCCCGGCTCGAAACTGCGGATCACCGGATGGCCGGTCTCGTGGTAGTGCGCGGTGGCGTGCCGGGCGGGGGAGTCGTCGCAGCAGCCGATGTGCCCGCACTGCGCGCAGCGCCGCAGGTGGAACCACCAGCCGCCGGCCGCCTCGCACTCCACGCACCCGGTGCCGCTCGGCGGGACGGCGGGGTCGATTCCGTCGACGTCGGTCATGGGCTCTCCTCCGGTGGTGGGGCGTCGTCCGCCGCGGTGAGCGGCAGCAGGACCTGGAAGCGGGTGTCGCCGGGTTCGGACTCGACCTGGAGGGCGCCGTGGTGCTTGTTCACCACGATCCGCCAGGAGATGTCCAGCCCGAGCCCGGTGCCCTGGCCCACCGGCTTGGTGGTGAAGAAGGGGTCGAAGATGCGGCCGCGGATCTCCTGCGGCACGCCGGGCCCGGTGTCGCGGAACTCCACCAGCAGCCGGTCGTGTTCGCGCGCGGTCCGCACGGTCAGCGTGCCCTCGCCGCCGGCGCCGCCGATGGCGGAGACCGCGTTGTCGATGAGGTTGGTCCACACCTGGTTCAGCTCCGCCGGGTAGGCGGGGATCTTCGGCAGCGTGCGGTCGTAGTCCTTGACGACCTCGATCCGCGGGCCGATCTTCCCGGACAGCATCAGCAGGGTGCTGTCGAGGAGTTCGTGCACGTCGGCGTGACGGAAGGGGGCCCGGTCGAGCTGGGAGTACTGCTTGGCGGCGTCGACGAGGGTGGAGACGCGGGTGGTGGAGTCCTCGATCTCGTCCATCAACAGCTCGGTCTCGACCGTGTAGTTGAGCCATCCGATCGCGCCCGGCAGGACGTCCGGGCCCACCTCCGCCGCGACCTGCTCCAGCCAGTCGGGGTCCAGCCCGGCCTGCACGAACACGGGCGCGAGCCGCCAGCCGTCCGGGATGCCGTGGTCGTCGAGCCAGTCCGCGACGGCGTCCTCCCGGTCCGACGCCTCCAGCGGGCTGAGCGCGGGCGCCTTGGCCACGCGTTCGGCGGTGCGCTCCTGGATGTCGATCAGGTTGGCCAGCGCCTCGCGGGTGTACGGGCCCGCGGAGATCACGCGCAGCTTGTGCCGCATCTTCGCCACCCGCTCGCGCAGCGCCGCCGTGGCCCGCACGGCCGCCGCCGCGGGGTTGTTCAGCTCGTGCGTGAGCCCGGCGGACAACGAGCCCAGCGCCAGCAGCCGTTCGCGCTGTCCGATGGCCCGCTGCGTGCTCTTGGACCCGAAGAACAGGCCCTCCAGCAGGTGCGCCGCCATCGGGAACCACTCCCGCATGATGCTCGCGAACGTGTCCGCGGGCAGCACGAAGAACCGCGTCGGCTCGGTGACGCGCATGGAGTTGGTGTAGACCTGCGGGACGCGGTCGCCGAGGTAGGCCTGCATGGCCCCGGCGTACACCCCCCGCTGCGAGGTGCGGCTCACCTCCACGTCGTCGCCGCCGACCCGCCGGTACAGCACGACCGTGCCCTCGATCATGACGTAGAAGCAGGTGGCCGGCTCGCCCTCGGTGTAGACCGGGCCCGGCTCGAACCGCTCCACCCGGCCCTCGGCGCAGAGCCGGCCGAGCTGCTCCGGCGTGAGCTCCTCGAACAGGAACAGTGAGCCGATCTCCCGCGCGCTGCACGGCATCACCTGCCCGTTCACGACTGCTCCAGGTAGCGGTGGACGAGCATCACGGCCATGGCTCCCTCTCCGACGGCGGACGCCACGCGCTTGGCGGACTCCGCGCGCGCGTCTCCCGCGACGAACACGCCGGGCACGTTGGTCTCCAGGTGGTACGGCGGCCGGTCCAGCTCCCAGCCGGCCGGCGGCCGTCCGTCCGGGGTGAGGTCGGGCCCGGCGAGGATGAAGCCACGCTCGTCCCGCTCCACCGTCCCGTCCAGCCAGTCGGTCCGCGGCGCCGCGCCGATGAACACGAACATCCACTGCGCGTCGACGAGTTCGGTCCGCCCGGTGTCGACGTCGCGCAGGGTGAGCTGCTCCAGGTGGCCGGAGCCGTGCGCGGCCTCGACGATCGTGCGGGTGCGCACCGAGATGTTGGGCACCTCGGCGATCTGCTGGATCAGGTAGTGCGACATCGACGCCGACAGGTCCGGGCCGCGCACCAGCAGCGTCACCGACTTGGCGACCCGCGACAGGTACATCGCCGCCTGCCCGGCCGAGTTGGCGCCGCCGACGATGTACACGTCGTGCTCCTGGCAGGCGGCCGCCTCGGTCAGCGCCGAGCCGTAGAACACCCCGCAGCCGGTCAGGTCGGTGCAGCCCGGCGCGTCCAGCTGCCGGTAGGACACGCCGGTGGCGAGGATCACGCTGTGCGCGTTCACCGCCGAGCCGTCCGAGAACCGCACCGTGCGCGCGGAGCCGTTGACCTCCAGCCCCGTCACCTCCCGCGCGGTGAGGATCTCCGCGCCGAACTTCGCCGCCTGCCGCCGGGCCCGCTCGGTCAGCTGCGCCCCGGACACGCCGTCGGGGAAGCCGAGGTAGTTCTCGATCCGGGAGCTCTGCCCGGCCTGCCCGCCGGTCGCCGACCGCTCCACCAGCACCGTCCGCAGGCCCTCGGAGGCGCCGTACACCGCGGCGCCGAGTCCGGCGGGCCCGCCGCCGACGACGACGAGGTCGTAGAACTCCGCGGCCGGCGTCGTCGCCAGCCCCACCCGCGCGGCCAGTTCGGGCGCCTCCGGCTCCACCAGCGGCGTCCCGTCCGGGGTGATCACCAGCGGCAGCCGCTGCCCGTCCTGCCCGGCCGCCTTCAGCAGCCGCCGGCCCTCCGGCTCGTCCGCCGAGTACCAGCGGTAGGGGACCTGGTTGCGGGCCAGGAACTCCCGTATGTCGGAGGAGCGCGCCGACCAGCGGTGCCCGACCACCTTCGTGCTGGGCACCGGCCTGAAGTCGCTGCACCGCCAGGCCCGCAGCAGGTCGTCCACGACCGGGTACAGCTTCTCCTCGGGCGGATCCCACGGCTTGAGGAGGTAGTGGTCCAGGTCGACGACGTTGATCGCGTCGATCGCCGCGTTGGTGTCCGCGTACGCGGTCAGCAGCACGCGCCGCGCCCCCGGGTACACGTCGAGGGCCTGCTCCAGGAACTCGATGCCGTTCATCCGCGGCATGCGGTAGTCGGCCAGGATCACCGCCACCAGGTCGCCGCGCAGCTTCAGCTCGCGCAGCGCCTGGAGCGCGGACTCGCCGGACTCCGCGCGCACGATCCGGTACGACTCGCCATAGCGCCGCCGGAGGTCCCGGGCGACGGCGCGGGAGACTCCCGGATCGTCGTCCACGGTCATGATGACGGTCCGCGCCGCGTCGGACGGCTGTGCCATAGGTCTCCCACCCCGAGGCCGGATTCACGGCACGGCGCGCTCCGTCGCGGAGACGGTCGCCGTGCCGGCTCCAGCCCATCGTATGGTCGATCGGCCCGCTGTGCCGCGATGAGCGGCAGGCCACCCCTTCGCGGTGCCTTCCCGGCCCTTCTCGGCCCTTCCCGGTGCCATCCCGGACCCTCCGGGCTGCTTCCCGGACGTTCTCAGGCCCGGCGTGAGCCGAGCACGCAGAACTCGTTGCCCTCGGGGTCCGCGAGCACCACCCAGGGCTGGTCGCCCTGGCCGACGTCCGCGTGCCGGGCGCCGAGCGCCAGCAGCCGGGCGACCTCCGCCTGCTGGTCGTCGGGGCGGAAGTCGAGGTGGAGGCGGTTCTTGACGGTCTTGCCCTCCGGGACCGGCACGAACAGCAGTCCCGGCAGGCGGTCCTCGTCCGGCCGGATCTCGTACTCGTCGGCCGCGTCGTTCACCACGACCCACCCGAGCGCCTCGGCCCACCACCGCCCGAGCGCGACGGGATCGGCCGCGTCCACGTTCACCTGCTCCCACTGCAAGGCCATGCGGGCAGGGTAGTGAAGACTGACCCCTACGAAAGTGAGAACGACACAGGAGGCAGCCGCATGACAGGCCCGATCACCGCAGGGGTCGACGGAACCGAGGAGAGCGTCGCCGCGCTGGGCTGGGCGGCCAGGGAGGCGATCCGGCGCGGGCGGCCGCTGCGGGTGGTGCACGCCTGGCGGTTCCAGCCGTACGAGGGGCTCGACGCGGCTGACGCGGAGACCCAGGCCGGGTGGGTGCGCAACGCGGTCGACGAGGCCGTGCGGACGGTCACCGCACGGCATCCGGAACTCGAGGTGAGCACCGACGTCGTCGAGGGCCCGGCGGTCGAGACCCTCGTCGCCGCCGCGGCGGACGCCGAGATGCTGGTGCTGGGTTCGCGCGGGCACGGGCCGGTCGTCGGCTTCCTGCTGGGCTCCGTGGGCCAGCAGGTGATCGCCGCGGCGAAGCGGCCGGTGGTGCTGGTGCGCGCCGGTGACCAGCCGACGGGCGAGGCGGCGGGCCGCGAGGTCGTGGTCGGCCAGCAGGGCGACCCGGAGGACAGCGCCGAGACGCTGCGCTTCGCGTTCGAGACGGCGGCCGCCCGCGGCGCCACCGTCCGCGCCGTGCGGGCCTGGACGCTGCCTCCGGTGTTCGCCTACAGCCCCGGCTCGCTGGAGCTCCTCGACGAGGCCGGGGGACTGGAGCCGTACGAGAAGAAGGCGCTCGCCGCGGCGCTCGAGCCGTTGCGCGAACGCTTCCCCGGCGTCCCCGTGGTCGAGCACGTCGAGATGGGCAGCGCCGGCCAGGTGCTGCTGTCGGTGGCCGCGCGGGCCCAGCTGATGGTGGTCGGCCGGCGGGCGCACCGCACGGCCGTCGGCGCCCGGATCGGCTCGGTGGCGCACGGGGTGCTGCACCACGCCGGCTGCCCGGTGGCCGTGGTCCCGCACGGGTGAGTCACTCGGCCGGGGTGGGCTGCAGCGTCTCCCGGGCCTTGGGCAGGATGTTCTTGATGTAGTCCGCGACGGCCGTGTCCAGCCCGATGTCGTGCTGGGCACGCTCGGACAGGTACCAGCGGTGCTCCAGCAGCTCGTGGTAGATCTCGGCCGGGTCCATCGCCCCGCGCAGTTCGAGGGGCACGGCCCGGACCGTGGGCCGGAACACGTCCCGCACCCAGCGGTGCGCCAGCACCTCCGGGCGGGCGGCGAGGGGGTCACCCGGGGCGTAGTCGTCCTGGGTGGCCATCCAGCTCTCCAGGTCGGTCAGCAGCCGCCGCGCCTGGTTCTCCTCGGCGTCCAGGCCGGTCAGGCGCAGCAACTGGCGCTGGTGGTGGCCGGCGTCGACGACCTTGGGCACGAAGGTGACCGTGTCGCCGTTGGAGGCGCTCTCGATCTGCATCTCGGCCACGTCGAAACCGAGGTCGTTCAGGCGGCGTATCCGGCGTTCTATGTAGTGGTACTTGCCCGCCGGGTACACCGAGGTGCGGGTCAGCTCCTGCCACAGGCCGCGGTAGCGGGCGCAGATCTCCATTCCGAACTCGATCGGGTCCACGGACGGGTGCAGCGCCCCGGACGCCTCCAGGTCGAGCAGCTCGCCGCTGATGTTCACGCGGGCGAGGTCCAGGTCGTAGTCCCGCTGGCCGGGGCTCAGCCGCGGGTGCAGTTCGCCGGTCTCCGCGTCGACGAGATAGGCGGCGTAGGCGCCCGCGTCGCGCCGGAAGAGGGTGTTCGACAGCGAGCAGTCGCCCCACGCGAACCCGGCCAGGTGCAGGCGCACCAGCAGGACGGCCAGCGCGTCCATGAGGCGGTGCATGGTGGCCGGGCGCATCGTCGTCTCGAACATCGACCGGTAGGACTGAGATCCGCGCAGGTGCCGGGTGATCAGCACCGGCTCCAGCGGGGCGTCGTCGCCGTCCTGGCGGCCGGTGACCACGGCGAGCGCGTCCACCGCCGGGATGCCCAGCTTGTCGAGGTCGCGCAGCAGCTCGTACTCGCGCAGCGCCGGCCTTTCGGCGAGCTCCTTGACGGCGATCACCTCGTCGCCGGCGCGGGCGTAGCGCACGACGTGACGGGAGATGCCGCGCGGCAGCGGGACCAGGTACTCCTCCGGCCATTCCTCCAGGGGCAGGTGCCAGGGGAGTTCCAGCAGGAGCGCGGGGTGCTCCGGGTTGGTCGCGCTGATCTGCAGTGCCATGGGCGGGGTGACCTCGTCCTGCTTCGCGGTTGATCGTCACCTCACCTTAGACGGCGCGCTCCTTGGCCTGAAGTGCCGTTTCACGCACCGGACCGCGGTGCGCGGGCCCGTGACCGGGCAGCAGCAGGTCGCCGGGCAGCTCCGCGAGGACGTCCAGCGAGGCGACCGCGCGGTCGCGGTCGTGGTGGAACATGCCGGGCAGCAGTTGCGGGCCCCGGAGCCGTGCGGTGGGGTGGGCGGTCACCAGCGCGTCGCCGGCGATCACCACGCCCGCGTCGGGGAGGTGGAAGGCGACGTGCCCGTCGGTGTGACCGGGGGTGTGCACGGGCACCGGCCGGCCGGGCAGGTCCCAGGCGGACGCGGCGGACGTGTCCGCGGCCGCGGCCGGGAACGGCTCCGGCGCGGACACGGGGACGTGGGCGGTGCCGCCGGAGCGCAGGGCGCGCAGCGCCCAGGGCAGGACGCCCGGCCGCCAGCTGTTCGCGACGACCTGTCCGACGGTCACCTGGTGCAGGAACTCCCGGCGGGCGTGCGGCACTTCGGCCGGGTGGAGGAGGACGGGCGTGCCGTGCGCGGCGCGCAGGTACTCGGCGGAGCCCAGGTGGTCGTTGTGCGCGTGGGTGATCAGCACCGCCGTCACCGCCTCCGGTGAACTGCCCACCGCCGCCAGGGAGTCGAGGAGCAGCTGCCGGTCCCCGGGGTAGCCGGTGTCGACGAGGGTCACCTCGTCGCCCTCGGTGAGGATCACCCAGTTGGTGTCGCTGCCGTGCACCAGGTGGATGCCGTCGGCCACTTGCCGTACGTCTGCCCGCATGGGATCAGGAAAGCAGATCGCGGCGCGTCCGCGTCCGCCGGGTCGCCGCAGGCCGCCGGGTCGGCGTCGGCTGCCGGGTCGGCGTCGGCTGCCGGAGACACACCCCCTGTGCCCGGAACGGCCGCCTCTCCGCCTCAGCGCACGCCGTGCGGGCGGAACTGCACGCTGATGCGCGGTCCCGCGGCGCGCGCGGACTTCGGTACGCAGTGCTTCCAGGTCCGCTGGCAGGAGCCGCCCATCACGATCAGGTCGCCGTGGCCCAGCGGACGCCGTACCGTCCCGCCGCCGCCCACCGGGCGCAGCAGCAGGTCCCGGGGAGCGCCCACGGAGAGGATGGCGACCATCGTGTCCTCGCGCGCGCCCCGTCCGATCCGGTCGCCGTGCCAGGCCACGCTGTCCCGGCCGTCGCGGTAGTGGCACAGCCCGGCGGTGGTGAACGGCTCGCCCAGTTCCGCGGCGTAGTGCGCGGACAGCGCGTCGCGGGCCTCGGCGAGCACCGGGTGGGGGAGCGCGTCGTGCGGGCCGTAGAACGCGAGCAGCCGGGGGACGTCGACGACGTGGTCGTACATGGTGCGGCGCTCCGCACGCCACGGCACCTCGGCGGCCAGCTGTTCGAACAGGGTGTCCGCGCCCTCGAGCCAGCCGGGCAGCAGGTCGATCCAGGCGCCGAGACCGAGCCGCGTACGGCGGATCCCGTCGAGGGGGCCGAGCCGCAACCGGTCGGCCTGGTCGAAGAGCGAGCCCTGGAGGTGCCTGGTCATGCGTCCAGCGTACCTCTGAATCGAAAACATGTTCCCATGAATTCCGGTTGTCGCACCGCCCTTTCGATGCATCCGTGTATCGGATACATTCCCGTATCGAACGACGGAGGCGGCCATGGTGAGGGAGGCGACCGCGGTGGAGAAGGCGGCGGTACCGGAGGCGCCGCGGCGGGTCACCCGGCGCCGGGTCCGGACCCGGGCCAACCTGCTCGACGCCGCCTTCCGGGTGTTCGCCGCCAAGGGCTTCGGGCGCGTCTCCATCGAGGAGGTCTGCGACGCCGCCGGCTACAGCCGCGGCGCCTTCTACTCCAACTTCGCCAGCCTGGACGAGCTGTTCTTCGCCCTCTACCGGCAGCGCGCCGACCTGATCGCGGAGCAGGTGTCCGGGGCGCTGGCCCTCGACGGCCCCGACTTCGACGTGCCCGCCGCTGTGGACCGCGTCACCGAGGTGCTGCTCCTCGACCGGGACTGGCTCCTGGTCAAGACGGACTTCCTGGTGCACGCCGCCCGCGATCCGGCCGTCGCCGAGACCCTGCTCGCCCACCGCGCGCGGCTGCGGGAGGCGATCGCCGACCGGCTCGCCCGCACGCGCGGCCTCGCCCGGCCGCCCGGCGTGCTCGGCGACGCCGACGGCGCGGCCCGTGCCGTGGTCGCCGCCTACGACGGAGTCACCGTCCAGCTCCTGCTGGACAAGGACGCCGACGGCGCCCGCCGCTGGCTCAAGCAACTGCTCACCGCCCTGCTGACGGACGGCAGCGGCACCCCCGAATGACACCCCGAGTGACACCCCGAGTGACACCCTCGTACACCCTCGAGAAAGGCAACGGTCGCCATGGATGCGGACGTCATCGTCGTCGGAGCGGGCCTGGCGGGGCTGGTCGCCGCGCACGAACTCACCAGCCGGGGCCGCCGGGTCGCCCTGGTCGACCAGGAGAACGCCGCCAACCTCGGGGGACAGGCGTTCTGGTCGTTCGGCGGGCTGTTCCTCGTCGACTCCCCCGAGCAGCGCCGCCTGGGCATCAAGGACTCCTTCGACCTCGCCTGGAGCGACTGGCAGGGCAGCGCCCGGTTCGACCGGGTCGACGACGAGGACTCCTGGGCGGTGCGCTGGGCGCGTGCCTACGTGGAGTTCGCGGCGGGGGAGAAGCGGTCCTGGCTGGACGGCCACGGCATCAAGCTGCTGCCCACGGTCGGCTGGGCCGAGCGCGGTGACCTGCGCGCCGACGGCCACGGCAACTCCGTGCCCCGCTTCCACATCGCGTGGGGGACCGGCACCGGCGTCGTGGAGCCGTTCGCCGCGTACGCCGAACGGGCCGCCCGCGAGGGGCTGCTGACCTTCCACCACCGTCACCGGGTCGACGAACTGGTCATCGAGGAGGGCGCCGCCCGCGGGGTGCGCGGCACCGTCCTCGCCGAGGACCGCTCGCCCCGCGGCGTCGCCTCCAACCGGGACGCGGCCGGCGAGTTCGAACTCACCGCCCAGGCCGTCGTCGTCACCACCGGCGGCATCGGCGCCAACCACGACATCGTCCGCCGCTACTGGCCCGCGCGCCTGGGCACCCCGCCCACCGAGATGGTCACCGGCGTACCCGCGTACGTCGACGGCCGCATGCTCGACATCAGCGCCGCGGCGGGCGTACGGCTGGTCAACCGCGACCGCATGTGGCACTACACCGAGGGCCTGCGGAACTGGGACCCGATCTGGCCGGGCCACGGCATCCGCATCCTGCCGGGGCCGTCCTCGATGTGGTTCGACGCCCTCGGCCGCCGCCTGCCCGACCCCTGCCTGCCCGGCTACGACACCCTGAGCACCCTCGAATACCTGCGCACCACCGAGGACATCGCGGGCTACGACCACTCCTGGTTCGTCCTCACCCAGAAGATCGTGGAGAAGGAGTTCGCGCTGTCGGGCTCCGAGCAGAACCCCGACATCACCGCCAAGGACAAGGGCGCGGTCCTGCGCGACCGCCTGCTCGGCAAGGGCGCGCCGGGCCCGGTGGACGCGTTCCTGCGCAAGGGCGCCGACTTCGTCACCGCGCCGACCCTGGAGCAACTCGTGGCGAAGATGAACGAGCTGACCGACAAGCCCCTCCTCGACGCCGCCGTACTGCGCCGCCAGATCGAGGCCCGCGACCTGCAGATGGCCAACCCCTACAGCAAGGACGCCCAGGTGCAGGGCATCCGCAACGCCCGCCGCTACATCGGCGACCGTCTCGGCCGCGTCGCCACCCCGCACCGCATCCTCGACCCGGCCGCCGGGCCGCTCATCGGCGTCAAGCTCCACGTCCTGACCCGCAAGACCCTCGGCGGCATCCAGACCGACCTCGACTCCCGCGCCCTGGGCCCCGACGGACAGCCCGTCGAGGGCCTGTACGCGGCCGGCGAGGTGGCCGGCTTCGGCGGCGGCGGCGTCCACGGCTACAACGCCCTGGAGGGCACCTTCCTCGGCGGCTGCCTCTTCTCCGGCCGGGCGGCCGGCCGGTCGGCGGCGAAGGAGACGGCCTGACCGCGGGCCGGCTCGCGTCAGGCCGCGAACCCGGGACAAGCCCCGATGAACCCGAATGAAGCGGGGAGAAGGAGGAATCACGGCGGGGCGTACCTCTAATCTGGGGCCGACTGATCATCGCCACCCCCCAGGAGCGCATGTGAGGATGTCCCGCAGACGGGCCAGACAGGCCGTCACCGCCGCCGTGCCCGTCGTGGTCGCGGCCCTGCTCGCCGCCGCCCAGCCCGCGGCGGCGGGCACCGTCGGCGCGCCCGGCGTCGGCGACCCGTACTTCCCGCTCGCCGGAAACGGCGGCTACCACGTCCGCCACTACGGCCTGACCCTCGATTACGACCCGGACACCGGCCACCTCGACGGCACCGCCGTCATCACCGCCCGTGCCACCCAGGACCTGTCCCGCTTCGACCTCGACCTCAAGGGCCTGACGGTCACCGGCGTCGCCGTCGACCGCGCCGTGGCGGACTTCCGCCGCAGCGGCCAGGAACTCGTCGTCACGCCGTACCGTCCGCTGCGCAAGGGACGGCAGTTCCGGGTCACCGTCACCTACCAGGGCACCCCCGGGCCGGTCACCGACCCCGACGGCTCGCCCGACGGCTGGATCCCCACCGACGACGGCGCGTTCGTCGCCGGGGAGCCGCAGGGCGCCATGACCTGGTTCCCGGCGAACAACCACCCCAAGGACAAGTCGGCGTACGACATCACGATCACCGTCCCCCAGGACCGCGCCGCCGTCGCCAACGGCGTCCTCGTCGGGCAGCGGACGGCAGGCGGGCACACCACCTTCCACTGGCGCCAGAGCGAACCCATGGCCGCCTACCTCGCCACCGCCACCGTCGGGAAGTTCGAGGTCGAGCAGTACACCACCCGCGACGGCATCCGCGTCTACAACGCCGTCGACCCGCGCGAGGCATCCGCCGCGGCGCCCGTGCTGAAGAAACTGCCGTCCGTCCTGGAGTGGGAGAGCAAGCTGTTCGGGCCCTACCCGTTCCGCGCCGCCGGGTCGATCGTCGACCACGCCCCGGACGTCGGATACGCGCTGGAGACCCAGTCCCGGCCCCTGTACGACCGCGCGCCCGACCTGAGCACCCTGGTCCACGAGAACGCCCACCAGTGGTTCGGCGACTCCGTCTCCCTGACCTCGTGGCAGGACATCTGGCTCAACGAGGGCTTCGCCACCTACGCCGAGTGGCTCTACCGCGAACAGCACGGCGGCAAGACCGCCCAGCAGACCTTCGACGCCCTCTACGCCCGCCCGGCGAGCGACCCGCTGTGGGCGTTCCCGCCCGGCGACCCGGGCAGCGGCGCGAACATCTTCGGCACCCCCGTCTACGCCCGCGGCGCGATGGCCCTGCACGAACTGCGCGTCGCCGTCGGGGACCCGGCGTTCTTCCGCATCCTGCGTGCCTGGGCGACCGTGCACCGCTACGGGCACGGCACCACAGCGCAGTTCATGCGCCTGGCCCGGAACGTGTCGGGCCAGGACGTCGACAGCCTGCTGAAGACCTGGCTGTACGCCCCGGGGAAGCCGGACTTGCTGCCGTAACCGGCGGAACGTCCGACGCCGCGCGCACGGCACACTCCGCGTGCACGGCACGCGCTCGTACGGCACACGTCCGTGCACGGCACACGTCCGTGCACGCGAACGCCCGTGCACGGCACGGCCGCGCCGGCCACGCGTCGCGAGGGCGACGACGTCGTGGCCGGCGTGACCGGCACCGGCACGGGCGTCAGCGGTTCTCCGGCCTACCGGCGCCGGAGCAGGGCCGGCAGGCCGCTCTCACGCGCCGCGCCTGCGGGCGACGGCGCGCCGGCGCCGCAGTGCGCGCCGTTCCGTCTCGTTCGTGCCGCCCCACACACCGAGGGTGTCTCCGTTCTCCAACGCCCACTCCAGGCACTGCTCCTGGACCGGGCACCGGGTGCACACCGCCTTCGCCTGCTGCGTCTGCAACAGCGCCGGGCCCGAGGAGCCGATCGGGAAGAACAGCTCGGGGTCCTGGTCGCGGCATGCGGCATGGTCTCGCCAGTCGTTCATCAAAGTCACCTGCGCTCGAAGTCGTACGCGCCCTCGCGGATGGCTTACTCGCTTTCGGGTCACCTGTCGACGCGTAGGCGAAACAACCGACTTCCGGCGTGAGCGACTTCACTGCTCCCGGATGCCCCACGGGGAGCCGTACGCGGTCAGCAGATCCAGGAACGGGCGGGCCGGGAACGCCTCGGGGCCGAGGACGCCGGAGCCGGACCAGGCGCCGGTGGCGATGAGTTCGAGCGCGACGACCGGGTTGACGGCGGTCTGCCACACCACGGCCTGGCTGCCGTACTCCGTCATGGACCACTGGTTGTCGACGACGTGGTACAGGTAAACCTCGCGCGGAGACCCGTCCTTCGTGCCGCGCACCCACGTGCCCGCACACGTCTTGCCGTGCATCCGCTCGCCCAGCGTCGCCGGGTCGGGCAGGCACGCGGCGACCACGTCCCGGGGCGAGACGGCCACCGGGCCCGCGGCGCCCGGCACGGTCACCGGGTCGGTGCGGTCCAGGCCCAGCAGGTGCAGCGTCCGCAGCGTCTCGATGAACTCCCGGCCGAGGCCGTACTTGAAGGTGACGCGGCGCGCGTCGACCCAGCGCGGGACGAGGAGCACCTCCTCGTGCTCCACGTTCACGCACTCGACGGGGCCGATCCCCTCGGGGAAGTCGAACACCTCCGGCTCGCTGAACGGCTCGGTGGTGAACCAGCCGCGGCCGGCCTCGTAGACCACCGGCGGGTTCAGGCACTCCTCGATGGTCGTCCAGATGCTGAACGACGGCGCGAAGTCGTAGCCGTCGACGGTGAGGTTCGCGCCGTCACGGACGCCGATCTCCTCGATGTCGTCGAAGAGTTCGTCGGCGGCGTAGCGCGCGAAGACGTCCGACAGGCCCGGCTCCACGCCCATGCCGACGACGGCCAGCGCGCCCGCCTTCTCCCACTCCTCGGCCAGCGCGAACTGGTCGTCGCCGAGCTTGAGGCCGCACTCCTCGTAGGGACGTTCGGGATGCGGGCGCGACAGCGACATCGCCATGTCGAGATAGCCGGCGCCGGCGGCGAAGGCCGCGCGGAAGAGAGGCATCACGAAGCGCGGGTCGGTGGCGTTGAGGAGCACGTCGCAGTCGTGCCGCCGCAGCAGTCCGGTCACCGCCGCCTCGTCGCCGGCGTCGACGCGCTCGGCGCGGAACCGGTCGTCGCCGACGGCCGCGACCGCCGCCTCGGCCCGGGCCAGGTCGTAGTCGGCGACCACCATCGCCTCGAAGAACGGGCGGCGGGCCGCGATCCGGGTGACGGCGGTGCCGACACCGCCGGCTCCCACGAGCAGGACACGCATGAGGACAACTCCCTCGGCAGAAGGTCTACGGACGGTGGGGCCCCGGCGCCGATACAACGCCGCCCGCTCCCGTAAGGTCAATGGCGTTGGCATAAGCGTGCACAGGGAAGGAGGGCCCCGGATGCCCAAGCCCGTGGTGCCGGAGGACAAGCGGCGCCGGCGCCGTCCAACCAGGAGCGGGACCGTGCTGTCCGAGCGGCTGATCGTCGAGACGGCGCTGCGCATGCTGCGCGAGCACGGCAGCGCCGGCCTGACCGCCCGCCGCCTCGGCCTGGCCCTGGACGCCGACCCGAGCACGCTCTACCGCTACTTCCGAGGCATGGACGACCTGACCCTCGCCATCGGCGACGCGCTCATCGGGCAGGCGCTCGACGGCTGGCGGCCGACGGGGGAGTGGCGGGCGGACCTGCGCGCGATCGGGCTGCGCATCCACGCCGCGTACGTCGCCCACCCGCAGGCGGCCCAGCTGACGGCGAACCGGGTCACCGGCCGGGCCAACGAACTGGCCGCCGACGAGGCCGTCCTGGACGTCCTGCGCACCGCCGGGTTCCCGCTGCCGGACACGGTACGGATCTACCACGCCTTCATCGACCAGACCCTCGGCTTCGCCGCCCTGGACGCCGCCTCGCTGGCGCTGCCCAGCGCCGCGCTGCGCGCCGACGAGGACATGTGGCGCTCCACCTACGCCCGTCTGCCCCGCACCACCCACCCCCGCATCGCGGAGGCGGCCCCCCTCCTGGCGACCCGCATGGTCACCAGCGCCTACCCGACGGCCCTGGACATGCTCCTGGACAGCGCGGCGGCCCGCCTGGCGGCCCTGGCGGCCCTGGAGGCCGGGTAGGCCGGGTGGGCCGGGTGGGCCGGGTGGGCCGGCGGGTGCGCTGCGGGCTCAGGCCACGTCGTCCGGATCGTCCCGGCGTCGCGGTCGCGGGCGGAGCGCGGCCGCCGCCGCCTCGGTCACCGCGTCCGCCACCGCGGCCAGCGCCGGCGAGTCGAGCTTCCACTGCTGCCAGTACAGCGGCACGTCGAGGGGACGCCGCGGAGCGAGCGGGACCAGCCGGCCGGTGCGCAGCAGCTCCCCGGCGTGCAGCTCGGGCACCATGCCCCAGCCGAGCCCGGCGGCGACCGCGCCGAGGAAGCCCTCCGAGGTGGGCACGGCGTGCCGTACGGTGCTCGCGCCCCGCGCGCCGGGCCGAAGCCGCCGGACGAACGCGTCCTGGAGGTCGTCGGCGCGGTCGAAGGTGACCACCGGAGCGTCCGGGAGGGCCTGCCGCAGGGGCCCGTCCAGATGGCGTGCCGCGAAGTCCGGGGTGGCCGCCGCCGTGTAGCGCATCGTGCCCAGGGCCCGCATCGAGCAGCCCGGCACCGGGTCCGGCGACGAGGTCACCGCCGCCATCACCAGGCCCTCCCGCAGCAGCTCCGCGGTGCGCGTCTCGTCCTCCCGGTGCAGTTCGAAGCGCAGCGGCGGTTCGGCCGGCACCCGGGTCAGCGCCGGCAGGAACCACGTGGCCAGCGAGTCGGCGTTCACCGCGATCGCCACCCGGGTCGGCTCCCCGGCGCCGCTCATGCCCAGTTCGGCCCGCGTGTCGTGTTCGAGGCGGGCGAGCTGGCGGGCGAAGCGGACGACGATCTCGCCGGACTCGGTCGGCCGCACCGGCTTGGTGCGCAGCAGCAGGACCCGGCCGGTGCGCTGCTCCAGCGCCTTGACGCGCTGGCTGACCGCGGACGGCGTCACGTGCAGGGCGGACGCCGCCGCGTCGAACGTGCCCTCGTCCACCACCGCGAGCAGGGTCCGCACCAGGTCCAGCGGAAGGTCCGTCATCACGAACGCTAATGCTACGTAAGAATCCTTAGCTGTACTCGCGGGGGCCGGGGCGCCTAGCGTGGAGGCCGTGTCTCCCGCTCTCACCACCGCGGCCGCCGGTTTCGGCACCGGCCTGTCGCTCATCGTCGCCATCGGCGCCCAGAACGCCTTCGTGCTGCGCCAGGGCGTCCGCCGCGACGCGGTCCTCGCCGTCGTCGGCATCTGCGCCCTGTCCGACGCCGTCCTCATCGCGCTCGGCGTCGGCGGGGTCGGCGCCGTCGTGGTGGCCTGGCCGGGAGCGCTGACGGCGGTGGGCTGGATCGGCGGCGCCTTCCTGCTGGGCTACGGCGTGCTCGCCGCCCGCCGCGTGTTCCGGCCGGGCGGCGCCCTGAGCACGGAGGGCGAGGCGGCCGGGTCCCGCGGGCGGGCGGTGCTCACCTGCCTGGCGATGACCTGGCTCAACCCGCACGTCTACCTGGACACGGTGTTCCTGCTCGGCTCGATCGCCGCCGACCGCGGCCCGCTGCGCTGGACGTTCGGGCTCGGCGCCGCGCTGGCGAGCCTGTGCTGGTTCGCCGCGCTGGGTTTCGGCGCCCGGCTGCTCGGCCGCTTCCTCGTCCGGCCCGCCGCCTGGCGGGTGCTGGACGGCCTGGTCGCCACGACGATGATCGTCCTCGGCGTCACCCTCGTCGCCGGAGCCTGATCCCGGCCCTCCTCGACCGAAGGCCGTGGGCCGGGCTACGGCGTCGTCTCCGACCGCGGGGCGCGGGTCTCGGGTTGAGTCCGGGCCTCTCCGGCTGCGGGTCCCGGGTCTTCCCTATCGTCGGGGGCGGGCTGGCTCCGGCCTTCCCGGCCGTCGAGGGTGGACCTACCTTGGCGTCTCCGGGTCCGTGGGTCCGGGCTGGGCTCCGGCGTCTCCGGCTGCGGGTCTCGGGTTGAGTCCGGGCCTCTCCGGCTGCGGGTCCCGGGTCTTCCCTATCGTCGGGGGCGGGCTGGCTCCGGCCTCCCCGGCCGTAGGGGGCGGACCCATTCGGCCTCTCCGGCTCCGCGGATCTGAGCTGGGCTTCGGCCTCTCTGGTGCCGCGGGGCGCCGGGAGAGGCTCCGGCCTCCCCACCGTCGGGGGAGGGCCGGGCCCAGGCCTCCTCGACGGTGGGTTCCGGTCCGAGTCCCGGCATTCTCGACCGTCCGTCCCGGCTCCGTAGACAGTGCTGCGATAGTGAACCCCGGACGAGAAAGATGTAACCGGCAACCAGGAAGCCCGTGGACACCAGCGAGAGCAGCACCGAACCGAAGACGCCGCCCCCCGCCCCCGCCGCCGTCGCCGGTCCGCCCCGGCGCGGCTGGCGCCGCTGGGCCATGGACACCCGCCCGCTGCGCATCCCGGCCTACCGGCGGCTGTGGTCGTCGACGATCGTCACCGCCGTCGGCAGCCAGCTCACCGCGGTCGCCGTGCCCAAGCAGATCTACGACATCACGCACTCCTCGGCCTGGGTCGGCGCCGCGAGCCTCGCCGGGCTGCTGCCCCTGATCGTCTTCGCGCTGTGGGGCGGGGCGGTCGCCGACAGCATGGACCGCCGCAGGCTCCTGCTGATCACCAACACCGGCATCGCCGTCACCTCGCTGCTGTTCTGGCTGCAGGCCGCCGCGGGGCTCGACTCGGTCGCCGTGCTGATGGTCCTGCTCGCGCTGCAGCAGGCGTTCTGGGGCCTGAACGCCCCGGCCCGCAACGCCTCCATAGCCCGCCTGGTGCCCGAGAACGAGCTGCCCGCGGCCAACGCCCTCGGCTCGACGGTCATGCAGACCGGCCAGGTCGTCGGCCCGCTCCTGGCCGGTGTGCTGATCCCGGTCATAGGCCTGCCCGAGCTGTACCTGATCGACGCCCTCGCGCTGTGCGTCACCGTGTGGGCGGTCTACCGGCTGCCCTCCTTGCCGCCGCTCGCCGGGACGGCGGCCCGGCGAGCCGGGGTGCGGGAGATCGCGGCGGGGTTCCGCTACATCTCCCTGCACAAGGTGCTGCTGCTGTCGTTCCTCGCCGACATCGTCGCGATGGTCCTCGGCATGCCCCGCGCCCTGTTCCCGCAGCTCGCCGCACAGACCTACGGCTCCTACGGCGAAGGGCTCGCGCTCGGCCTGCTGTTCGCGGCCATCCCCATCGGCGCCGTGCTCGGCGGACTGTTCTCCGGCACGTTCTCCCGGGCCCGCCGGCACGGCTGGATGGTGATCGGCGCGGTCGTCGCCTGGGGCCTGGCGATCGCCGGATTCGGGCTGAGCCGCAACCTGTGGATCGCGGCCGCCTTCCTGGCGGCGGCAGGGGTGGCCGACATGGTGTCGATGGTCTTCCGCGGCGCGATCCTGCTGTCCGCCGCGACCGACGAGATGCGCGGCCGCATGCAGGGCGTCTTCACGGTCGTCGTCGCCGGCGGCCCCCGCCTGGCGGACGTCCTGCACGGCACCGCCGGGTCGGTCTTCGGCACCCGTACGGCGGTCGCGGGCGGCGGCCTGCTGGTGGTCGTAGTGATGCTGGGCCTGGCCGCCGCGGTGCCGGCGCTGCGCCGCTACCGGGTCTGAGGTACTACAGCGGACTGCGGCGGTGGGTCGCGTACTCCATGAGCTTGACCCGGGTCGTCTCCAGCCGGTGCGCGAGGATCTCGGCGATGCCGCGCACCAGGATCAGCCCGAGTCGCGGATCCTCCTCGCACAGCCGCAGCACCGCGGCCGCGTCGAACTCGTAGGCGCGCACCGGGCTGAAGGCCTGGGCGCCGAAGTCCCATTGGTACGGCGGGAACAGCCAGGACCAGCCCAGCAGATCGCCCGTGCCGAGGCTCGCCACGGTCACCCGTTGCAGCGCGTTGATCCGCTGGTCCAGGGTGACCGCGCCCGAGCGGATGACCCAGAAGCGGTCGGCCCGGCCCCCGGCCTCGAAGATCCGGGCGTCCTCGGGGAAGGACACCTCGTGCGCGAGGTCCATCAGGCGCTGGCGCTGGGGCGGGGGGAGGACGGTCAGCAGCTTGATCGCTTTGGTCATGAGGCGGGGCTCCTCGCCGGCATGGGTTTCCGGTGTTTCCCTATGCCCATTTCAGCCGCTGCGCGGACGCGGAGCACCTCGGAGGACGGCGATTGTCACCGGAAATCGCCGGCCTCGTCCCGGCGCAGGAAAAAGCCCTGGCTGGACGGGGGAAACCAGCCAGGGCCGCAAACGGTGGCGCCGGAGGACAGTACGGTCCACTCCGTCACCACGTATGGGTGAACCGTAAACCGTCCTTCGGCAAAATGCGTACCGAAAAGCCGGTCACGTGACCTGTTTCACTCTCCGACGCTCCAGCGGGCCGGTGCGGAGGGTCTTTCAGAAACGGTCAGTGCGGCTCGGTGTGCCTGCCCGGGGTGAGGATCTCGTCCAGCACCCGGAGCACGGTCTCGTAGGCCAGGGTGCGGACGGCGGCGTCGCGCGCCGCCTGCGGGTCGCTCGCCGTCAGATCGTCGCTCCGGGTCCGCCACGTCCGGTGCTCCTCCCGCGCGCAGGCCCGCGCCCGCTGCAGCCGCCTCAGCAGTTCGTCCGAGTGCACGACATCGCCCATGAAGTCCGCGTACCCCCGCTGAGCCGCTCGATGGCCGGCGGTGGATGTCCGGGAGGGGGAGGTTTGGCATGGCTTGCGGAGGTCAGCCGGTTGTAGAGACCTGTCCTGACCGAAAAGAGTGCCAGCGTCCTCAACCCCAGGGAGTCAGGCGATGTGCGACGAGAGCAGGACCGACACCGTCCCCGGACTGCCGGGCGTCGGCCGCGGCGCGGCGCGGCGGGCCGGCCGACCGGACGAAGCGCGCCGGGCCGTGCGGCGAGCGGTCGCCGAACGGTGCCGCGCCCTGCACCGGCCGTGCGACGCCGACGCCCTGTCCGACGCGCTGCTGGTCGTCTCCGAGCTGACGACCAACGCCATCCTGCACGGTGGCGGCATCACGGATTTCCGGGTCGACGTGGTCGGTCCCGACGTACGCGTGTCGGTCAGCGACCGCAGCGACGCGCTGCCCGCCGTCGCGGAGCCCGTCGACCCCCAGGGGCGCCAGCGGCTCGGCGGCCGCGGCTGGCCCATCGTCTGCCGGCTGGCACGCGACGTGCACGTGTCCGGGCTGCCGTCGGGAGGCAAATGCATCACCGCCCTGGTTCCGCTTTTGTGAACTTCGCGGCGTTGCGGAGTTTGTCACCGCGAACGCAGGGCAGACGGAGGTTCGTGCTTCGGACCGGAGGCGCGCCAGCGGGAGCCCGTGCGGCTGTCCGGTGCCTTGCGCGTCCGGACGGCGGTGTGTTCCCGCGGTTCCCTGAAAAGACCGTTCAGGAGCGATTCCGCATGCTGACCGACACCAACCGTCCCGGCACGAACGTCCGTTCGAAAGCCTCTTCAGTACGGCGTCATGACGACGCACCCGACACCGCCGAACTGTTCGCCCGCTTCGCGGCCCTGGACGACGGCCCCGAGCGCGAGGCGATCCGTGACCGGCTCGTCACGGCCTGGCTGCCCATGGCCCACCGCATCGCGAGCCGATTCCGCGACCGCGGTGAGTCGGTCGAGGACCTGCGCCAGGTCGCCGCGCTCGGTCTGGTGAAGGCCATCGACCGCTTCGACCCCGAGCGCGGCGCGTTCGAGAGCTACGCCGTGCCCACCATCACCGGCGAGGTCAAGCGCCACTTCCGTGACCGGATGTGGGCCCTCCGCGTGCCCCGCCGGGTGCAGGAACTGCGCAACAAGGTGCGCGTGGCCCGCCGCGAGCTGACCCAGACGCCGGGCAGTCCCGAGCCCTCCACCGCCGACATCGCCGCCCACACCGGCCTCACCGAGGACGAGGTGGCCGCCGGACTGGAGGCGCTGGAGAGCTTCAGCACCCTGTCGCTGGACGCCGAGCTGTCGGCCGACGAGGACGGCTACAGCCTCGCCGACACCCTCGGCGGCCCCGACGGCTCCTACGACGTGGTGATCGACCGCGAGTCCGCCAAGGAAGGTCTGCGCCGCCTGCCCGAGCGCGAGCGCACCATCCTCTACATGCGCTTCTTCGAGGACATGACACAAAGCCGCATCGCCGACCAGCTCGGCATCTCCCAGATGCACGTCTCCCGTCTCATCAGCCGCAGCTGCGCCCAGGTGCGCGAAGAGGTCCTGGGCCAACGGCGGGCGCGCGGGCGGAGCGCCGGACAGCGGCCCGCGGCGTGAGCGGCGCCCCGGCACCCCGGGACCCCGGCGGCCCGGCCACGGCCCCGAGGACCGCCGCTTCCCCTCCCCGTTCCCCTGGTGAAAGAGGAAACCCGACGATGCTCGTCCCCCACCCCACCGTCCTGCGCAAGCTCGTCGACGAGTACGAGGCCCTGCTGGCCGAGGAGACCCGGACCGGCACCGGCCGACCGGACCGGCGGGCCCAGGACGTCGCCTACACCCTCTGCGTGTCCACCGGCACCCGGGACGTGAGACACGCCCTGGAAGCCGCCCGGCGCCTGCTGGCGGCCGAGACCCGGCCCCGGCCCACCGCGGTACCGTTGGCCGAATGATCATCGCCCGTGTCCCCGGGGCTCAGGTGGACACCGGCCCCGTGTTCCTGAACGATCCGGACAGTGATGCCGCAGTCGCCACGCGGTCTCGGTACGCGGGCGTGAACGGACGGCTGACCGGAGACGAGGTAACCGCGTGACGGAGACGGGACGGGAGGCGGCGGACCACGCCGCGGGGTACGGAGAACTGGAGCGGCTGCGCGCCGAGCTGCGCGACGTGCGCGCCAGGCTCCGCGTCCGGCCGATGATCTCCCAGGTCCAGGGAATCCTCCAGGAACGCTACGCCCTGCCCGACGGGGAGAGCGCGTTCGCGCTCATGCAGCGCGCCTCCCAGCGCTACAACATCAGGCTGCGCACGCTGGCGGACACCGTGCTCGCGGTACCCCGCCCCGACCCCGGCGCGGACTTGTGGTTCCCGCGGCGCTCCCGATCGCCGCAGCCGGCGCTGCGCTTCCCGGAGGCGCGCCGCACCGGAGCCGAGAACCGCGGCGCCGTCCTGAGCGCCGTGCTCAGTCAGGCGCTCGCCGTGGCCGGCACCGACATGGGCAACGTACAGGTGGTCGACCGGGCCATGGGCGGCCTGCGCATCGAGAAGCACACCGGCCTCAGCGCGGACTTCGTCGACTTCTTCGGGTACGTCGGAGACGACGGCACGGCCTGCGCCGAGGCCGCCCGGAACGTCACCCAGGTCACCGTCCGGGACGTGCAGACGGACCCGGTGTTCACCGAGCCGGCCCGCGAGGCCATCCTCGCGGCCGGCAGCAGGGCCTGCCACAGCACGCCGCTGACCACGGATTCGGGCCTCTGCCTGGGCATGGTCTCCGCCCACTTCGAGCGTCCCATCGAGGGACTCACCGAGACACAGCTCAAGGCCCTGGACGTGATGGGCGCCGAGGCCGGCCGCTGGCTCGCCTGGCACGACCGCACCGTCGTCCTGGACGCCCTGGAACACCTGCACGCCCTCGGCCGAGTGCACCGGGGCAGGCGCATCCAGCGGTCCTGACCGGCCTGACCGGCATGACCGCCCTCGGACGCACGACCGGCACGGCCGGCCTCGGACGGGCGTGCCCGGGCGCAGCCGGGGCATCCGCATCCCGGGAGGTCCACATGAACCCGACTGCCATGGCCCGCACCGGCCGGTACGAAGCCGAACGAGCGGCTCGCGGCTCGCTGACGGACACCGCCGCCCGCGCCGGACTCACCGCGCGGGGCGTCATCTATTTCCTCGTGGGCCTGATCGCGCTGCAGATCGCCTTCGGCGAGGACGAACACCGGCAGGCCGACCGCGGCGGCGCGCTCGCCGAACTCGCGCGGCAGCCCTTCGGCGCCGTCCTGCTGTGGGCGCTGGGCCTCGGACTGGCCGGCATGGCGCTGTGGCGGCTGTCGGAGGCGCTGTTCGGCTCGGCCGGGCCGGACGGACGCAAGGCCCGCAAGCGGCTGCTGGCCGCCGTCCGGTGCGTCTTCTACGCCTTCGTCGCCTGGTCCGTGCTGAACTTCGCGGCGAGCCCGCACGGCGACTCCGGCAGCGGATCGAGCGACCGGCAGTCCCGCGACGTCACCGCGAGGGTCCTCGACCTGCCGGCCGGACAGTGGATCGTCGGCGCCGTGGGAGCCGGGGTCGCCGCGGGGGGCGTGTGGATCGGCGTCCAGGCCCTGCGCCGCAAGTACCGCAAGCAGCTCAAGCTCGCGACGATGGCCCCCTGGGCCCGGCGGCTGACGGACGTGACGGGCGTCGTGGGCGGTGCGGCCCGCGGTCTGGTGTTCGCGGCGGCCGGCGCCTTCGCGGTGCGCGCGGCTGTCGACTACCGGCCCGACAGGGCCAAGGGGCTGGACGACACGCTGCGCTCCTTCGCCCACACCCCGCTCGGACCGTGGCTGCTCGCCTGCGTGGCCGGCGGTCTCGTCCTGTTCGGGGGGTTCTCCTTCGCCATGGCCCGCTGGCGCCGCGTCTGAGCGGCCGCGAGAAGGGAACCCGAATCCCATGAACGAATCCGAGCTGCCGCCCGAAGGCCGGCCCGTCGACGTCTACCTGGGCCTCCTGCGGACCCGGATGGACACCGAGGACTACCGGGCCGTGCTCAGCCTCGTCGAACCCGTCCTGCGGGCGATCGAGGAGGAACGCCTGCCCACGCTCGACTTCGCGCTCGACGCGGAGCGGACCCAGGGCGTGTCGCAGGAAGTCCGCGACGAGGCCGCCCTGGTCATCGCCACCGCCGTCACCGGCCGCCTCGACAACGAGGTCGTCGAGATCGACATGGCGGAGACCGGCCCGATCAGGGTGGTCACCGACGCGGACACCGCCGCCGATCCGGTCCGGCTCGGCGAGATCGCCGACTACATCCGGCAGCGCCACCACGAGAACGAAGAACTGCGCGGCATCGCGGAGGCGAGCGGGCTGCCCACCGACTTCTGAGGCGGGCCCCGCCGGCCTCGGAGTTCCGCGGCCGTTCACCGCCTCCGGTTCCGGAGCCGGTCAGCGCCCCGGCGCGGCCACCGGCACCCTCAACGGCCGGGCCAGGCCCAGGACCGCCTCGTCGAGCCGCTGCAGGTGCCGGAGCACCCGGTCGGTGACGCGTCCGTAGCGCGGGGTGCCGGGCACGTCCGGCTCCAGCAGGGAGGCGATGGTCGGCCCCGTCGTGACCCGCCCCGCGGCCCGCTCGTCCGTGACGTGCGCGGAGATCGTCGCGATGTTGGCCAGGATGCGCTGCCCCGCCCGGCGCAGCCGGGGGTCCGCCGCGATCGAGGGGTGGGTGGGCAGCAGCTCGGCCGTCGCGGCCAGCGAGCGGGCGTGGTAGGCACAGGTCTCCAGGAGCGCGACCACATAGCGGGCGTTGTCGCGCCGGCCCCGCATCGGCGTGCCGCGGTGGGTGAGCGGCTGGGTCGCCGCCCGCAGGTCGGCCAGCGCCCGGTCCAGCTCGCGGGCCTGGTCGAGCAGATCGGCCGGCGGCCCGCCGCTGAGCTGGTCCACGGCCGACCCGGTGACCTCCGCGAGCCGCTCCAGGGCGGCCACCAGCAGTTCGCTGGTACGGCGGTCGGTGTGCACCGGCAGCACGAACGCCGCCGCGATGATCCCGCAGGCCGCGCCGAGCGCCGTCTCCTCCACCCGCAGCACCAGCACCGACAGGCTGTAGGTGTGCAGCAGCGTGTACAGCAGTCCGAGGGCCGCCGTGACGAAGAACGACATCAGCGTGTACGACAGCGGCGCCGTGTAGAACATCGCGAAGACGCACACCAGCACCAGCGCGAACGCCGTCCAGGTGTGGTGGCCCACCAGCCCCGCCAGCAGCAGACCGGCCACGACGCCGAGCACCGTGCCCACCAGCCGCCGGTAGCCCTTGACCAGGATCTCGCCCGTGGAGGCGGTGTTGATGAACACGATCCAGCAGGTCAGCACCGCCCAGTACCAGCGCTGGCTGGAGAGGAACTCCCCGCCGACGATCGCCAGCGACGACCCCACCGCCACCTGCACGGCGGCCCGGGTGGTCGGCCGGCGCAGCCCCTCCGGCTCCCGGCCGGACGGCTCCTCGCCCGCGTCGATCGCCGCGTTCTCCGCGTCCAGCTCCTCCCGGGAGCGGGCCGTGGAGGGGCTGTCGTCCGACTCGTCCTGCGGCCCGTCGAGCGCCACCCGCAGCCCCAGCACCGCGCGAGCCGCCTCGCCGACGCCCCGGAAGACGTCCTGGACGGCGGGCGGCGCCTTCGGCAGGTTCTCCCCGTCCCGGTAGCCCAGCAGCCGGTTGCGTACGTACGCCACCCCGGCGCCGCCGGCCGCGGCGGGCCGCAGCACCAGCAGCCGCAGCGCCCGCAGGTCCCGGCGCAGCGCGGCGGTCACCTCGTCCCGCACGGGCAGCGGGCCGCCCGGCGGCGCGGGCGCGCCGGGCAGGTGCAGGGTGAGCGTGTTCGCCCGCTCGGCGCTGCGCGCGGTCAGCAGCAGCAGGCCGAGGCGCTCGGCGGCGATCTCGGCGTCCGCCACCCGGCGCTGCACCAGCCGCGCCACGGACTCGTCGGCGGTGCCCTCCTCGAGCCGGCCCTGGATCATCAGGGCCGTCTCGTGCAGGCGCGCGGTGCCCGCCCGGACGTCCGCCAGCGCCTTGTCGGTCTCGTCGCTCCCGGCATCCAGGAGATCCAGCTGAGCCGACACCAACCGGGCCAGCCGGGCCCGGAAGGCGTCGCGCAGCCGGTCGAGGACGGCCGCCGGCTTCTCCGGCACGAGGACGAAACGCACCAGGGCGCTGCTCGTGACGGCGACGGCGACCACGCCGTACAGCTGGGGCAGCATGTGCGGGGTGGCGCCGACGAAGAGCGACAGGAAGTACATCTGGAAGCCGATCAGGCCCAGCGTGGTGCCCCGGTCGCCGTACCGGCGGCCGTAGACGGCGCAGAAGATGAGCACGACGAAGACGATGTCGCCGGCGACCACCCGGGCGTGCAGCAGCGCCGCCAGCGTCAGTGAGGCCAGCGCCACCGGCAGCCCGAGGGCGAGCGTGACCGCCTGCCGCGCGCGCTGCTTCTCCCGGATGGCGAAGGTGAAGACCATCGCCGCGACGGCCCCCGCGACCAGATGCGGCACGTCGGCCCGCAGCAGGGCGAGCACGGACACGGTGAGCGCGATGGCGCCCACCGTGCGCAGGCCCGCGGCAAGGCGCAGCAGTCCCGGGTCCCACGCCGCGACGCGATCCCGCAGCCGTGCCCGGACCGGCCCTCCCGCTTCCCTCACGCCGCCGTACTCACTCCCGCCTCACGTCGAGATCCGGGATCCAGCATGGCATGCCGGGACCGCGGCTCTCACGTCCCCCTGTGCCCGGCGGCCTCGACGTGCGCCCGCACCTGCTCCGGCGTCAGGTAGGAGTCGGTGTACTCGAAGTCCTTCAGCTTGGCGGGCTTGCGGGCCTGGAAGCCGGTGCGCACGAAGTCGTCGCCGGCGACGGCGTTGAGGGTCCAGTTCGTCGCCACCCGGACCTTGGCGACGTTGGTGCGCATCGCCCACCAGTGGTAGCCGCGGGCGGCGAACTGGGCGGGCAGTCCGTGCAGCTCGAGGCCGAGCGGCTTGGCGACGGCGTCGTGGCCGCCGAGGTCGACGACGAGACCGAGGTCCTGGTGGGCGTACGGCTGCATCGGCTGGTTGCGCAGCGTCGCGATGACGTTGTCGGCGACCCGCTTGCCCTGGCGGGTGGCGTGCTGCGCGGTGGGCGGGCAGATCGCCTCCGGGTGGCCCTTGACCTCGTCGGGCACCGCGGCGGCGTCGCCCAGGGCGAAGACGCCGTCGTGGCCGGGCAGGCACATCTGAGCGGTGACCGCGAGCCGCCCGCGCACCGTCTCCGCGCCGAGCGTGGCGATGAGCGGGCTCGCCGCCACGCCGGCGGTCCAGATCAGGGTGCGGGTGGGCACCACCCGGCCGTCGGTGAAGGTGACCTCCTCCGGGCCCGCCTTGGCGATGGAGACGCCCAGCGAGACCTCGATGCCGCGCCGGCGCAGGATCTCCTGCGCGCTGCGGCCCAGCTTCTCGCCCAGTTCCGGCATCAGCTTCGGGGCGATGTCGATCAGATGCCACTTGATCAGCGCCGGGTCGATTCGGGGGTAGCGCTTGGCCGCGGCGTGCGTGAGGCGCTGCAGGCAGGCGGCGGTCTCGGTGCCGGCGTACCCGGCGCCGACGACCACGAACGTCAGCCGCGACGCGCGCTCGGCCGGGTCCCCGCTGGCGTCGGCCAGGTCGAGCTGGGAGATGACGTGGTCGCGGATGTAGGCCGCCTCCGCGAGGGTCTTCATGCCGAAGGCGTGCTCGGTGAGCCCGGGGATGTCGAAGGTGCGGGTGACGCTGCCGGGCGCCAGCACGATGTAGTCGTACGGCTCGTTGACCGTCCGGTCGGTGATGGTGCGGATGACGCAGACCTTCGCCTCGAGGTCCACGCCGATGGCGCCGCCCGGGATGATCCGGGTGCGGTACCTCTTGCTGCGGCGCAGCGACACGGCGATCGACTGGGGGGTCAGCACGCCGGAGGCGACCTGGGGCAGCAGCGGCAGATAGAGCTGGTAGGCGACCGGTGTCACCAGGGTGACGTCGGCCTCGCCGGGCGCGAGTCTGCGTTCCAGGCGGCGTACACAATCCACACCGGCGAAACCTGCGCCGACCACCAGGATCCTGGGTCGTGTCACGGTGTTCATCCCTTTCTGCGGCTCCAGGCGGTCTGTGTCCAACGCCCTTCGCGTGCCCTGGATCTGTGCGAGCACCACATTCGATCCCACCGCGCATCGGGCCGTTCCGCCAGCCGGGCACGACCGGCAGACGAACGCGTCGGCCTCCACGATGCCCGCCGACGCCGGGAAAAGCACCGCCCAGGAGCGGATGAAAACGACATTCCGTCCGACGGTCAGGCCGTCTGCCGCGCCCCGAACCAGTCCAGGCAGGCCACCAGCGCGTCGTCTTCCGGCTCGGGGGAGCCGCGGTGGCCGCTGAGCTCCCTGATGACCGCGGCCGGGACGTCGGCCGCCGGCAGCAGGCGGGTGGCCGTGACGGCCCGGCTCAGGGCGTGCTCGCCGTAGCGCTCGCCGCCCGGAGCGGCCACCGCGTGGACCCCGTCGCTGACGAAGACGAGCCGGTCGCCCGGCCGCAGCCGGAACTCCTGGGCCGCGTAGTCGGTCTCCTCGAACATGCCCAGCGGCAGCTGCGCCTCGAAGTCGACGGCGGAGACGGTCCGGTCGCGCAGCCGCAGCATCCGCGGCGAACCCGCGTCCACGACCTGCATCCGGCCGGTGGACAGTTCGAGGTCCAGCAGCAGCACGGACAGGTAGGCGTCGCCCCGGTACTGGGCGTAGATCGCCTGGTCGGCCAGGGCGGCCTGGTCGGCGATGGGGATGCCGGCGCGCCGCGCGTTGCGCAGCGCGTTGATGCCGAGGTTGGTCAGCAGCGATGCCCCGATCCCCTGGCCCATGCCGTTGGTGATGTACAGCAGCAGGCGGTCCGCGGTCGCGGACCAGTCGAAGTTGTCGCCGAAGATCGCGTAGGCGGGTTCCAGCTGGGCGCCGAGGGCGTACTCCGGCTGCGCACAGGACCGGGCGGGCAGCAGCTGCCACTGCATCTCCGCGGCGAGCGTGAGCCGGTCGGTCCGGCGGGCCCGCTGGTACATGTCGGTGTCGCGCTCGGCCACCACCACCTCGTGGCCGAGGACCTGCGCCACCTCGGCCAGCTCCGGGACGTCGGCCCGGTCCCAGGCCGCGCGGTCCATGGTGACGGACAGCACACCGAGGCGGTCGCCGCGCACGCTGACCGGAAGGTGGAGGCGCACCCGGCCGTCGCCGCGCTCCTCGGCGAACGGCTCCTGAGACCCGAAGGCGCGCCCGGCGGGACTGCTGTGCACGGGCAGCGGCTCCGGGCGCCCCGCCGCGGGGGTCACCGGCTGGAGCACGGTCAGCCCGTAGTCGGCCATGAGGAACTCCACGACGTCCGCGCCGTACTGACTGCGCAGCACCTCGTGGACGGCGTCCGGCAGCTGATGCGGAGCCGCGCGGCGCAGGGCCCGCTCGGCGGCCACGAATCTGTTCACGTCGTCGGTCACACCATTCCGTGTGGGGGAGCGGCGCCGCGTCGGAGGGGCCGCGGCGGCCACTGCTGTCCGTTGTGGTCCACGTCCGCGCCGCCGGGCCGGGCGAGGCGGCGAGCTGACAGGGATCGCGAAGCCTGCGAGAGTGGCGGGGTGACGTCCTCGTACCAGCGCCCACGGCCCCAGGAGGCGGCGGCGTGCGTGACCTCGAAGGCCGCGGAGCTGCTCGAGGTCCTGTGGGGTCGTGCCTCGACGGCGCCGGTCTCCGCCTCGCAGCTGCGTGTCCTGTTCATCCTCGAACACAATGAGGGCATCAACCTGCGCACGCTCGCCGACGCGCTGGGCTCCACGCCCCCGTCGACCAGCCGGCTGTGCGACCGGCTGCAGGCCGTGGGCTTCATGGAGCGCAGGGCTTCCGTCACGAGCCGGCGGGAGCTGCGGCTGTACCTCAGCCGCCGGGGGCGGGCGTACCTGGCCGACCTGCGGGCCCGGCGTGAAGGCGCCGTGCTCTCCGTGCTGGAGCAGATGCCGGCCGCCCAGCGTTCGGCGCTGCAGCAGGGCCTTGAGGCCTTCTGCGCGGCCGCGGCGGCCCAGATACACGGCGACGGCGAGCCGGCCGCCCGCACGGCCTGACCTCCCGCCGCGGCCGGACGTGCCCGGTCCGCCGCGGAGGCGCCGCCGGGCCCGCGGCGGCGGGCGCGGACGGTCGTCACCGGCCCTCGCATCCTCGATCCCTCTCCGGTCCCTCGCAGCTGCCCGGCCCCTTCCGGATCCCGCTTCAGCGGCCTTCCTCCCCGGGCGTCCCGTCGTGCCTGTCGACGCGGTCGAGCGCCTCCTCGACACTCTCCGACACCGGCACCGTGATGCTCACTCCCGTCAGGTCCAGGATGCGCCGCACGGCGGGCGTCGGCGAGATGATGTGCACGCTTCCGGGCAGCTCACGGGCCTCCTGGTACACGCGCAGGATGATGTTCATCCCCGAGGAGTCCATGAACGGCACGTCGGAGAGATCGAGCAGGAAATGGCGTCGGCCGTGGTGCAGCTGATTGGCCAGATGATGCTGGAACTCCGTCGCGGTGTCGATGTCCAAGTAACCCTTGACCGCGAGCAGTGCGACGTCCGTCCGGGGCAGGCTGACGTCGACGGACAAGGGATTCTGGGCGATGGACACGTGTACCTCCAACGAATATGACGGCCAGGGCTGGTTACCCGCATGGGCCGACGCGATGCACACCGGCTCGGCGGCGTTGCGCGACCGGGTGCGCGTGACCGCGTCATGCCCCTCACCTGCGACGCGCCGTGCGCGCCGCGCCTCGGCGTTTACCCCCGAATCGGCACCCCATGCACACCCCATGCACACCCCGCGCACGAGCCGCCCGCTCGTCCGACGGAAGGGAACCGGCATGCGGTAGCTCACCCTCGGTCCCCTTGCCCTCCCGGCGCCCGGCGCGAGAGAGTTGCCAGAAGGAAACAGTTCCTCCCCTTCCGGAAGGCGGTGGGCGCGCGGAAGCGTGCCTTGCTTTGGACACACCCCGCTACGCCCCCACCGACCCGAGCGGCCCCGGCCTCGCCCCCGACGCCGCCTGGGGCGCCGCACCGTGCCCCGTACTGGTCGCCGGCCCCCGCGGCGACGTGCTCGGCCTGAACCCCGCGGCCGCCGCCCTGCTCCCGGACGCGGTGCGCGGCGCGCCTCTCAGAGACGTGGTCCCGGCGTGGATCGCCGACGCCCACGAACGGATCGCGCTTCCCCCCGCCGCCTGTGGCACGGCCCGGCCGCAGGCGGAGCACGGCAGCCTCGGCGACCGTACGTTCGCAGCCCACGGCAGCCGCACCGCGGACGGCAACGTCACCTGGTGGCTGCTGGAGGACACCGACCGCCGCCAGGCCGAGGCCGCGCTCGACAGCGAACGCAAGCGCACCGCCTTCCTGGCCGGCGCCTCCAGCGCGCTGCTCGCCTCACTGAACCTGGAACGCTGCATGGAGGTCACCGCCTCCCTGGCCGCCGAACACCTGGCGGAGGCGGCCGTCGTCGTCGCCCCGCCCCGAGGACGCAGGTTCCCCGTCACGCACTGCCGCTCCGGCGACCGCCCGGTCCACCGGCTGGTGGAGGCGCGGCCCGCCGAGGTCCCGGGACTCGGCGAGGCGCTGCGCGGCTTCCCGCCGGTGCCGTCGCGCTGGATCGACCCGGCCGCCATCCCCGACTGGCTCGTCCCCGACGGCTTTCCCGGGGACGTCGGCTCGGCGGTCGTCACCCCGCTGCCCGGCCACGGCGTCCCGGCCGGCGCGCTGGTGCTGCTGCGTTCCCGCGAGGACCGGGCCTTCTCCGAGAGCGAAGAGGTCTTCGCCCGGCTGTTCGCGGCCCGCGCCGGAGCGGCGATGTCGGCGGCCCGCATGTACGCGGAGCAGGCCGCCATCACCACCACCCTGATGCGGGAACTGCTGCCGCCGCCGCTGCGCGAGGTGCACGGCGTGGAGTTCGCGGGGTCCTACCGGCCGTCCCTGGAGAGCGAACACGTCGGCGGCGACTTCTACGACGTCCATCCGGGAGCGGACGCCGAACAGGAGACGCTGGTGGTCCTGGGCGACGTGTGCGGCAAGGGCCTGGAGGCGGCCGTCCTCACGGGCAAGATCCGCAACACGGTGCAGGCCCTGCTGCCGCTGGCCGGCGACCACCAGAGGCTGCTCGACCTGCTCAACGGCGCCCTGATCAACTCCCACCACACCCGGTTCGCCACCCTGCTGCTGGTCTCCGTCGCCCGCCGCGGCCGGCACGTGCACCTGCGCGTCACCAGCGCCGGGCACCCGCCCCCGCTGATCGTGCGGGACGACGGCAGCGTGGAGAAGGTCGCCACCCGGGGGACGCTGGTGGGCGTCTTCCCGGACATCACCTCCGTCACCGCCCACGTGGAGCTGTCCCCCGGCGAGACGTGCCTGCTGTTCACGGACGGCGTCACGGAGGCGCGCGGCGGCCCGCTGGGCGAGGAGATGTTCGGCACCGAGCGCATCGAGGAGGCCCTGGCCCACTGCGCGGGCATGCCCGCCGAGGCGGCCGTCTCGCACGTGCGGATGCTGGCCGAGCAGTGGGTGGGGCACGGGCGGTACGACGACATGGCCCTGGTGGCCGTGACCGCGCCGCACCACGCCCACCTCAGCGCGGTACACGGCCGTACTCGGGGCAGGTACACCGCATGACCCTTCACCACGACGCCCCGCCGGGGCACCACCGGCTCGAGGACGTCCGAGAGCGCCTGTGGGAGGCCGTCCGCGCCGGAGACGAGTACCGGGCCTCCGCCGCCGTCCTCGACGCCGTCGACTCCGGGATGGACGCCGAGACCGCGCTGCTGGACGTGATCGCGGTCGTCCAGGCCCGGGTGGGCGCCGAATGGGCGGCGAACCGGCTCACCGTGGCCCGGGAACACGCCGCCACCGCCATCCACGAGCGGGTCATCGCCGCCCTCGCCCACCACCCCGGCCACCGCGCCGCCGAACCCGGCGGCCCCCGCGTCACCGTCGCCTGCGTGGACGGGGAGTGGCACGCGCTGCCCGCCCGGCTGCTGGCGGAGGTGCTGCGGCTGCGCGGCTGGCGGGTCGACTTCCTCGGCGCGCACGTGCCGACCCCGCACCTCATCGCCCACCTGCACCAGACGGGCCCCCGGGCCGTCGCGCTGTCGTCCACCTTCTTCAGCAACCTGCCCACGGCCCACGCCGCCGTCACGGCCTGCCAGGCGGCCGGGGTGCCGGTGATCGCGGGCGGCACGGCCTTCGGACCCGACGGGCGGTACGCCCGTGCCCTGGGCGCCGACGCCTGGGCGCCCGACGCCCGCGAGGGCGCCGCCGTCCTGGAGCGCGGCCTGACCCGGACCGGGGACGGAGCCGTCGACCAGCCGGTGGACTGCCTGCCCCACCTCGCCGACCAGGAATACACCATGGTGGTCGGCAACCGGCAGCAGCTGGTGAAGGAGACGCTCGCGCAGCTCGAGGACCGCTTCCCGCCGCTGCGCGACTACACCGACCGGCAGCGGCAGCGCACCGCCGAGGACGTCGCCCACATCCTCGACCATCTGGCCGTGGCGCTCTACGTCGACGACCCTGACGCCTTCCGCCGGTTCCTGACCTGGACGGCCGACGTCCTCGCGGCCCGCGACGTGCCGGCCCGCTCGCTCGACCCCGCCCTCGAACTGCTGAGCCGACAACTGCGGGACTTCCCGCGCGCCCGCCGCACGCTAGGGTCGGGGCGGGACGCCCTCGCCGACCATCTCCGAGCATCGAACACCCCGCGACCAGGACAACCCGTATGACCATCTCGCAGCAGCCGTCCTTCGAGCTCACCGTCGAGCACGGACCCGATGCGGCCGTCGTCCGCGTCGACGGCGAACTCGACTACGACACCCACGCCGAACTGGTGGACGCCGTCACGTCGTTGCTCACCCCGTCAGAGACGGCGCCGGCCCTGCTGCGCCTGGACTTCACGGGCCTGCGCCACATCGACTCCTCGGGGCTCGCCGCCCTGCTGCTGATCCGGCGCCGCACGGACGGGAAGGGGGTCCGCCTGCGCCTGGAGAACCGCCCCGCCCTGCTGGACCGGGTCCTCGAGATGACCGGCACCCTCGACCACCTGGTGGCCCCCGCGCAGGACGCGCAGGACATCGGCGGGCAGGGCCGCCCCGGGACGGGCTGAGGGCCGCCCGGCGCCGAATGCGGGGCGGCAAGCCGGGTAACCGCTGCTGTGGAGCCTCCGGACGCCACCCTTTCGTTCCCGCGTCCGAGGCTTCGCCATCCGACGGGGAAGGAAGGAGCGGCGTGACCAACCGCAGCATCTGGGCGTACGCGCCGGGGGGCGGCCCTGCGCCGGGGCAGGACCTCACCGGCTACACCGTCGACGCCGAGGACGGCACGATCGGACACGTGGACCGGGAGGCCGAGCACGCGGGCATGCGGCACCTGGTCGTCGACACGGGCGTCTGGGTCTTCGGACGGAGCGCGGTCGTCCCGGCCGGCGCCGTCACCGGCATCGACACCGGGCACCGCAAGATCACCGTGGCCTGCAGCCGGGCGGAGGTGAAGGCCGCGCCCCGGTTCCGCACCGACAGCGAGACCATGGACCCCGCCTACCTGACGACGGTGGGCCGCTACTACGAGAGTCTGCCGCCGCGGACGCCCGGAGCGGTGACGGAGCCGTGAGGCAGGCCGACCGGTCGCCCCGGCGCGGCGACCGCACCTCCGACAAGGCGCCGGTCGGCCGGCAGGTGACGACCGCGGCGGCGGCGCGGGCGCATGCCCGGTCGGTGGTGCGGGAGCAGTGGGAGTCGGCGGCGCGCACGGCACGCGAGGAGGACGTCATCGACCTCCTCCTCGTGGTGTCGGAGCTCGTCACCAACGCCATCCGGCACGGTGACGGACTGGCCGGGTTCGACGCCGTGGCCGTCCCCGAGGGGGTACGGCTCACCGTGCACGACAACAGCGACGTGGTGCCGGGCGTCGCCTACGGCTCCGGCGCCCTGCCGGCCGGCCACCACGGCAGCGGGTACGGCTGGCCGCTGATCATCCGCCTGGCGCGGGACATCGTCATCGAGACGCGCGACGGGGGCGGCAAGACCATCAGCGTGCTGGTGCCGCTGCGTGCCGTGCCCGGGCCGTCGCGGTGAACCGGCGGAGCCGTCGGCTCACCAGGGCAGGAAGAGGTGGATGTCCTTCCCGCCGCCGTTCGTGATCACGCTGACCTGGTCGCACAGGGCGTGGATCAGGTGCCAGCCGATTCCGCCGCCGCCCCCGCTCGGGTCGAAGGGGCGCGGTGCCGGGGGCGTGGTGTTGGTGTCGCGCACCACCACGTGCACGCCGTCGAACGTCCTGCGCAGGTGCAGCTCGAACGGCCCGGGGGCGTACTGCACGGCGTTCGCCGCCAGTTCCGAGACGACCAGCAGTATGTCGTCCCAGTGCTCGGGCGCCGCCGGTGGCGTCACCCGCGCGAGATCGTCGAGAAACCGCTCCGCCTCCAGGCGGGCGTCCGTCACGTTGCGCGGCTCACCCGGGAAACGGACGGTGCAGTGCGGAATGTCCTCGGAAGTCAGGGTTCCGTCCCTACGCGGCTCGGCTGTCATGGTCCCTTCCGCCCGGTGTCGACGGCGGTGTCGTCGTGGCTCACATGTCCCTACCGTGTCCTAAGTTCCCGGGCGGCCGGGGCCTACTCATACCGGCACCTGGGACAGCCGTCACGGTCGCGGGACCGGCGGGCCGCCGGCCGGAGGGACCGCGCCGTCAGCGGAAGACGTTGTCCGCCTCGTCCCACCTCGACAGCTCGTCCGGCCCGCTCTGCCTCGGGGACCGCGAACGGGCCTGGTACATCGCGTCGATCTCCAGCGCGTAGTGCCGCACGATGGCGTCCCTGCGCAGCTTCATGGAAGGCGTCAGCAACCCGTTGGACTGGTCGAACGGTTCGGCCAGCACCCGGAAGACCCTGATCGACTCCGAGCGCGACACCGTGCTGTTGGCGGCGGCGACGGCCCGGGCGATCTCCTCGCGCAGCGTGTTCTCCTCCCGGGCCTCGCGGCTCGGCGTGTCGCGCTGCAGGGCCAGCGAGCCGCGCCAGAACGCCAGGAAGTCCGGGTCCAGCGTGATCAGGGCCCCGACACAGGGCCGGTTGTCGCCCACGACGACCGCCTGGTGGATCAGCGGGTGCATCCGCAGCCGCTGCTCCAGGGCGGCCGGCGCGACGCTCTTGCCGCTGCTGGTGATGACGATGTCCTTCTTGCGGCCGGTGATCGTCAGATAGCCCTCGGAGTCCAGCCGCCCCAGGTCGCCGGTGGCCAGCCAGCCGCCGCGCAGCACGGCCCGGGTCGCGGCCTCGTCGTTGATGTAGCCCTGGAACACCGACGGCCCGCGCACCAGGATCTCCCCGTCGTCGGCGACCATGACGTCGGTGCCGGGCAGGGCCTGCCCGACCGTCCCGGTCTTCTCCCGGCCCACCGGCTGCGCGGTGATGCCGCCGCTGGTCTCCGTCAGCCCGTAGCCGTCGTTGACGTAGATGCCGATTCCCTCGTAGAAGAAGGACAGTTCACGGCTCAGGGGCGAGCCGCCGGAGGTCGCCCGGCACACCCGGCCGCCGAGCGCGGCGCGCAGCTTGCGGTAGACCGTCCGCTCGTACAGGGCGTGCTGCAGCCGCAGATCGAATCCCGGCCCGGGCCCCTCGCCCAGCCGCTGCCGCTCCTGCGCCGCCGCGAAGTCCCGCGCGGTCTCCGCGGCCCGTTCGAACAGCGTGCCGCGGCCCGCCTCCTGCGAGGCGCGCAGGAAGTTCTTGTAGATCTTCTCGAAGATCGACGGCACGGCGCACAGGTACGTGGGCCGGAAGGAGCGCAGGCTCGCCGCCAGCGCCGCCTCGCTCATGTCGGGCTCGTGGCCCATCACCATGCCGCCGCGCACGCACAGGCTCTGCACCAGCATCCCGTACACATGGGAGAAGGGCAGGAAGGCGAGCACGGACGGCTGCTCGCCGGGCGGGGCGACGGTGTGCCGCCAGCCCTTGATCAGCACGTCGCAGGAGGCGGCCAGGCTGCGGTGGGTGAGCGCGCACCCCATCGGGTGGCCGGTGGTGCCGGAGGTGTAGGCGATGATGGCCGTGGAGTCCGGCAGCACGATACGGCGCAGCGAGTCGACCGTGGTCGTCGGGATGAACGCGCCGCGCGCCACCAGGTCCTGCAACGCGCCCGCGTCCAGCTGCCACACGTGCCGCAGCCGCGGCAGCGAGCCGCACACCGAGCCGACCGTCATCACGGCCTGCTCGTCCTCCACGACGACCGCCACGCAGCCGGCGTCGCGCAGGATCCACGCCACCTGCTCGCGCGAGGAGGTCGGGTAGATCGGCACGAGCTCGGCGCCGACGGCCCACAGCGCGTGGCTGAGCACCGTCCACTCGTAACGGGTGCGCGCCATGATCGCCACGCGGTGGCCGGGCGTGATGCCGGAGGCGATCAGGCCCTTGGCGAGCTCCACCACCTCGTCACGCACCTGTACGGCGGTCACCTCCTGCCAGGCGTGCGAGGCGGGGGTGGGCCGGCGGGCGAGCAGGGGCAGTGCGGGATTCTGGGCCGCCACGTCGAAGACGCTGTCGGCGAGCCCGCCGGTCAGGGGCGAGACGGTGGGGGGAGCGAGGGCGAAGTCGCGCATGCGCTGCTCCTGACGTGTACGAAGTGTGACACCGCCGACGAGAACTGTTATCGGCGGTGCTCGAATGTAGCCGAGGCAGCGTCGATCGGTGTCCGGAACAGGCAACTCGGCGGGTTGATGATCCCGGCCCGTTGTGGGGACCCGGGGCACATGAGTCATACCAACCCCGATCCCGAGCCCGAGCGCACCACCGGTCTGGAGCCGGGCGGCGGCGTCCCGCCGGGGGAGACCCCGCCCGCGGAGTCCAGCATGCCCGGGGCCGGCCCTCGCGAGACGTACAACCCGACGAAGGGATGGGCCAAGGGACCCCTGATCCTGATCCTCGGCCTCGTCGTCCTGTGCGCCGCGTTCTTCCTGGCCTACGCCCTCGTGCTGCTGCTGTGACCGGTACGGCGAGGACCGTGCGGCTCACCCTGGGTGAGGCGCACGCACTCGGCGACGACCTCCCGCAGGCTTCCCGTCCGCTCCAGCAACTGCCGCTGGACGCGGGCGCCGTTGCCGTGCTCCAGCAGGCCGGAGACGGTGTCGTGGACGCGCTCCAGGTCGCCGGCGTCCGCGAGCGCCTCGCCGACGTGGTCGAGCAGGGCGCGCACCACCGCGTCCGCCGGCATCCGCCGCATGGTCACGGGGTGCAGCAGTTCGTCCTCCAGACCGGACCGGGCCGCCCGCCAGGCGGCCAGCCGCAGCAGGCTCACGCTGTGCTCCAGCGGCGGCCGGCCCTCCCGCCACTCCCGCGCGGCCGTCTCGACCAGGCCGCGGGCCAGGGCGGCGACGAGCAGGGCGGTGTCGGCGCGCAGGCACACGTCCGCGACCCGGATCTCGACCGTCGGGTACCGCGAGGACAGCCGCGCGTCGAAGTAGATCATCCCGTCGTCGAGGAGGACGCCCGTGGCGACCATGTCGGCGACCGTGCGGTGATAGCGCTCGGCGGAACCGAACACCTCGGTGGGGCCCGCCGACGGCCACCGCTGCCACACCCGGCTGCGGTAGCTGCTGTAACTGGTGTCCTTGCCCTGCCAGAACGGGGAGTTGGCGCTCAGCGCCGCCAGCGTGGACAGCCACGGCCGGATCCGGTCGACGACCGCGACGGCCTCGTCGTCCGACTCCACCGACACGTGCACATGACAGCCCAGCACGAGCTGCTCCTGGGTGGCGATGCCGTACTGCTCCGCCATCCACCGGTAGCGCCGGCCCACCCCGACCTTCGGGCTCACCGGCAGCGGGGAGGTGGCGAGGGCCGCGACGGCGCAGCCGATCTCCCCGGCGTGCCGGGCGGCCTCACCGCGGCAGCGCACGATCTCCGCCCCGAGGTCCGCCATCCGCGCCTGCGGACGCGTGGCGAACTCCAGCATCTGGTTGTGCAGCTCCTTCTCGAAGACCTCCCCCTCCGCGTCGTCCCGCGCGGCGCGGGCGAGCACCGCCGCGGACAGCGCCCTTGGTTCACCCGTCTCCGGGTCGACGAGGAGGAGTTCCTCCTCCACTCCGACGGTGCGCACGTGATCTCGCCCTTCTCCGGCCCTGGATGGCGTACGACTCCGAATGCCCTGGAAGAGCGGTCGGACACCTGCCCGGGTCCCACGCCCGGGCTCACGCGGGGCCTACGCCGGAAGGGGTGACAGCCAGATCGTGGCGAGGGGCGGCAGGGTGAGCCGGATGCGGCCCTCTTCCGGCTGGGCGGGACCGGGGTTGGTGACGTCACTGCCGCCGTACCCGGCGGCGTCGGTGTTGAGGATCTCGTACCAGGCGGGTACGTCGTCGCCGACGCCGAGGTGGTAGTCGTGCCGGACGACGGGGGAGAAGTTGGAGACCGCGAGCAGCGGGCCGCCGTCGGCGTCGAACCGCAGGAACGCGAAGACGTTGTCCTCGGCGGCGTCGCACGCCACCCACCGGAAACCCGCCGGGTCGCTGTCGCGCTGCCACAGCGCGGGGGTGCGGCGGTAGACGGTGTTGAGGTCGCGGACCAGGTCGCGCACGCCCCGGTGGTCGGCCTCGGCGCCGTAGCCCGCATCGAGCAGCCACCAGTCCGGGCCGTGCGTCTCGGACCACTCGCCGCCCTGCGCGAACTCCTGCCCCATGAAGAGCAGTTGCTTGCCCGGGTGGGCCCACATGAAGCCGAGGTAGGCGCGGTGGTTCGCGCGCTGCTGCCACCAGTCGCCGGGCATCTTCGACACCAGGGCCTGCTTGCCGTGCACGACCTCGTCGTGGGAGATGGGCAGCACGTAGTTCTCGCTGTAGGCGTACACCATCGAGAAGGTCATCTCGTTGTGGTGGTACTTGCGGTGCACCGGCTCGTGCTGGATGTAGCCGAGCGAGTCGTGCATCCAGCCCATGTTCCACTTCAGCCCGAACCCCAGCCCGCCGCTGTCGGTGGGGCGGGTCACCCCGTCCCAGGCGGTGGACTCCTCGGCGATGGTCACCACGCCGGGCGCCCGCCGGTACACGGTGGCGTTCATCTCCTGCAGGAACGCCACCGCGTCCAGATCCTCCCGGCCGCCGTGCACGTTCGGGGCCCACTGGCCGGAGTCGCGCGAGTAGTCGAGGTAGAGCATGGAGGCGACCGCGTCCACCCGCAGGCCGTCGATGTGGAACTCCTCGCACCAGTAAACGGCGTTGGCGACGAGGAAGTTGCGCACTTCGGTGCGCCCGAAGTCGAACTCGTAGGTCCCCCAGTCCGGGTGCTCGGCGCGCCGCGTGTCACCGGGCTCGTACAGCGGGTCCCCGTCGAAACGGGCCAGCGCCCAGTCGTCCTTGGGGAAGTGGGCCGGCACCCAGTCCATGATCACGCCGATCCCGGCCCGGTGCAGGGCGTCGACCAGGTACCGGAAGTCGTCCGGGGTGCCCAGCCGCGCGGTCGGCGCGTAGTAGGACGTCACCTGGTAGCCCCAGGACGGCCCGAAGGGGTGCTCGGCGACCGGCATCAGCTCGACGTGGGTGAAGCCGAGGTCCCTCACGTAGCCGGGCAGCTGCTCGGCCAGCTGACGATACGTCAGTCCCAGTCGCCAGGAGGGCAGATGGACCTCGTAGACGGAGAACGGCGCCTCGTGCACCGGCGTCCGGCCGCGCCGGGCCATCCACTCGGCGTCGCCCCACTCGTGGTGCGCGGCCGTCACTATCGACGCCGTCGCGGGCGGCTCCTCCGTCCGGCGCGCCATCGGGTCGGCCTTCAGGAACCGGCCGCCGTAGCGGGAGGTGATCTCGAACTTGTAGCGCGCGCCCTCCCCGATGCCCGGCAGGAACAGCTCCCACACCCCCGACGCGCCCAGGGACCGCATCGGCAGCGCGGTCCCGTCCCAGAACGTGAAGTCCCCGGCGACGCGCACGCCCTGGGCGTTCGGCGCCCACACGGTGAACCGGGTGCCGCTCACCCCCTGGTGGGTCATCGGCTCGGCGCCCAGCGCCTGCCACAGCTGCTCGTGCCGGCCCTCGCGGATGAGGTGCAGGTCGAACTCGCCGAGCGCGGGCAGGAAGCGGTACGGGTCCTCCGTCTCGTGCTCCCCTTCCGCGTACGTCACCACGAGGGTGTACGCGGGGAGCGTGCCGAGCGGCAGCACGCCGGAGAACAGGCCGTCGCCCTCCGACGCCAGCCGGTGGCGCCGCCCGTCGACGACGACGCTCACGGCGCGGGCGTAGGGGCGCAGGGCCCGGAAGGCGGTCCCGCCCGGGACGGGATGGGCGCCGAGCAGCGCGTGCGGGTCGTGGTGCCGGCCGGTGAGCAGCCGCTCGCGGTCGGCCGGGTCCAGGGGCGGGGCCGCCCGGCGGGGGACGGGTCCGGCCGCCTCCGGCGGCGAGGTGTCGCGCAGGGCCATGGTGTCAGCCTCCTCTCACGGCGAGACGTTCGATCGCCGCCATCGGTACGGGGAGCCAGTCGGGTCGGTGCCGGGCCTCGTACAGGACCTCGTAGACGGCGCGGTCCGTCTCGTAGGCCCGCAGCAGGCCGTGCTTCTTGCGCGGGTCCCATCCGGCGCGGGAGGCGTAGCCCGCGCAGTAGGCCTCGCGGCAGCGGCGCGCCCACTCGGGGCGCCAGGGGCGGCGCTGGCGGGCCGCGTAGTCGAAGGAACGCAGCATCCCGGCGATGTCGCGCACCGGGGACCGGGTGCCGCGCCGTTCGTCGAGCGGACGGGACGGCTCGCCCTCGAAGTCGATGACGAACCAGTCCCGGCCGGCCCGCAGCACCTGCCCCAGGTGCAGGTCGCCGTGGACGCGCTGGGCGGGCGGTCCGGGATCGCAGGCGACGAGCGCGCCGAAGGCGGTCCGCAGGCCGGGCACGTAGGGGCGCAGCGCCGGGACGCAGTGCGCGGCGGCGTCCAGCCGCTCGGCCATCGCCGCAGCCGTGCGTGCGTTCTCCTCGTGCGGCCCCGCGGGGAAGGCGGAGGCGAGCGCGAGGTGCACCTCGGCGGTGGCCTGCCCCAGCTGGTGGGCCTCGGTCGTGAAGTCGCCGCCGGACGCGAGTGCCTGCAGGGCCAGCGTCCAGCCGTCGGAGGCGTTGCGCAGGAACGGCTGGAGCACGCCCAGCGTCGCCTCCTCGGGGTGCGTCGTGCGCAGCCACGCGACCGGCGCCGGGACCCGCCCGCACCCCTGCGCGGCCAGCGCGCCCGGCACCTCCAGGTCGGGGTTGACGCCGGGCTGGATGCGCCGGAAGACCTTCAGGATGAACTCGTCGCCGTACACCAGCGAGGAGTTGGACTGCTCGGCTTCCAGGACGCGCGGGACCAGCCCGGCGGGCACCTCGACGGACGGGTCGGTCTCGAAGCTGAGCGGCCCCGCCGTGCCGGGCCGGCGCAGCCGCTCCAGGAGCAGTTGCGCCGACCGGGGGTCCTGGAGGGCGTCGTACACCGCGAGCCCGGCCAGCGGGCCCTGCTCGGCCCTGCCAATCAGGGCGCGGCCGAGGCGCGGGGCGGGGTGCTGCCGCACGCCGAGCAGCAGCTGGTAGCAGTCGCCGGCCGGGTCGCCGCCGGGGCCGGGCACGCCGGTGTGGCCGGCGTGCACCAGCAGGTGCAGACAGCCCGTGAACAGTTCGGTCATGGACAGCAGGCCGAGGTCCGTGACGGGCCGGTCCTTGCCGGCGAACCAGCGCTGCCGCGGCAGCCAATCGCGCAGCAGCCCGGCCAGTGAGGCCATGGGCCCGGCGCCGACGGTTCTCGGGCGCGGGGAAACGGTCTTCGTCATGACGGCGCGTCCTTTCCTCGGCACATGGTCAAGGCCGTCGGCCGATGCGGGAGGCCACCCGGGTGAGCCGGAACCAGTAGAAGCCGTACCCGGCGAGGGTGAGCAGGTACGGGAGTTCACCGATGGCCGGGAAGCGCACCCCGCCGATCAGCTCGACCGGGTGGCGTCCGTCGTAGACGCGCAGGTCGAGTTCGGTGGGCTGGGCGAACCGGGAGAAGTTGTTCACGCACAGCACGAGGTCGTCCTCGTACTCGCGCAGGAAGGCCAGCACCGCCGGGTTGGAGGACGGCAGCTCCCGGTAGGAGCCGAGGCCGAAGGCACGGTTCTGCTTGCGGATCTCGATCATGCGGCGGGTCCAGTGCAGCAGCGAGGACGGCGACGCCATCGACGCCTCCACGTTGGTGACCTGGTACCCGTAGACCGGGTCCATGATCGTGGGCAGATACAGCCGGCCCGGGTCGCAGGACGAGAATCCGGCGTTGCGGTCGGGGGTCCACTGCATCGGGGTGCGGACGGCGTCGCGGTCGCCGAGCCAGATGTTGTCGCCCATGCCGATCTCGTCACCGTAGTAGAGGATCGGGCTGCCGGGCAGGGACAGCAGCAGGGCGGTGAAGAGTTCGATCTGGTTGCGGTCGTTGTCCAGGAGCGGGGCGAGGCG